>NZ_QULX01000001.1:0-472726 GCF_003481835.1 Roseburia sp. OM02-15 | reverse complement strand
TTACGACCACTTTTTCAGTGGCGTCCCTATAGAGGTGGGAGTCATCTCCCATCTGATATTACTCCTCGATATGTGCGATTGCTTTTGCAAGCTGTTTCTTAGCGCCTAAGTTACCCTGACGTGCGATCATGATACGCTGTGCCTGCGGAGAACCTGCACCATGCATGGACTCTGTACGATATCCAACTGCTGCTGTACCAAGAGAAAGGTTCTCAATGAGACGAAGGATTTTCAGACGATTCTCTGTTGTTACATCAGCAACACCTCTGAAGTATTTGTCAATGTATTTGCCAAGTTTCTCATCGCGGAAATCTTTCTCAGATGGAGCTGTAACCATCAGACCACCTGCGATATCCTCTGCCAGACGAACGATTTCATATGGGAAACGTGTAACGTTCTGTTTACATACGTTTGCAAGAAGCAGGTTGATGATATATGCGCCAGACTCTGTAGCTGTTCCCTCTGTGGAGCAAGCAAGACCACAGCAGTATAATGTCTCGTTTAAGTGAGTCATCTCGATGAGTTTATCTTTTACTGCGGAAGCTTTTGCAACACCGTTGTACTCAGCTGCAACTGCTGCTGCACCGATCAGGACATCACCTACACCAACTTTACATCCGCCGTAAGACTGACGATGGTAACCAGCGAAACGCTCTACTAACATTCCAGCGAACTCTGTCTCACCATTCATGAAGATACGATCGTTTGGTACGAATACGTCTTCGAAGATAACCAAAGCTTCTACACCACCGAACTCGGAGTTTCCGACATCCATCTGTGTGCCTTCCAGTTTTCTTGTATCACAGGACTGACGTCCGATGATCATGAAGATACCTTCGGAATCAACCGGTACTGCGAAAGATACTGCGTAATCTTTGTCATCCGGTCCCATAGCGATAGTCGGCATAACGATTACTTCGTGTGAGTTACAGATACCTGTCTGATGTGCTTTTGCACCACGAACTACGATACCATCCGGGCGGCGCTCAACAACACGTAAGTACATATCCGGATCTTCCTGTGCGTGAGGTGCTTTGGAACGATCACCTTTCGGATCTGTCATAGCACCGTCTACGGTTAAATCGTTGGTTGCACAGTAGTTCATGAATTTTTTGAAGTTCTCATGGTAAGATGTACCATATTTTTTATCGATTTCATATGTTGTGGAAAACTCTGCGTTGAACGCATCCATTCCTACACAACGCTGGAAACAGGCTGCGGTTTTCTGACCACACAGTCTCTGCATTTTTACTTTGTTTTTCAGATCTTCTGTGCTCTGATGGATATGTGTGAAACGGTTGATCTTCTCGCCTGTAAACGGAGATGTAACAACCATCAGATCCTGATACTCCGGATCCTGAGCCAGATCATAAGTCATTCTTACAGAATTTAATGACGGACGAAGAATCGGATTGTCTACCGGATTCTCTACCTTCTCACCGAACATGTAGATCTCCATGTTCATTTTGCGGATACTCTCGATGTACTGTTCACCAGTCATAAGTGCCATTTTTTGTTCCTCCCATTTTCTCGTTGATTTAATTGCATTTTTGCATCATTTTTATGTTATGATGCAATTATACACCATTATATGTATTTTTGCAATTATGCAGATTCACAAAATATTTTGCAATTTTAAAATAAAGACTGCCGTCTGTGCATATATTTCTGTACAATATGCACAAACAGCAGTCCTTAGTGCTGTAAAAACGCAATTTTAACGTTTTCTCATTATTTCTTTTTCTGGCTTTTCATCAAGCCCAATTGCTCATATTTTTGCCGTTTCCGGACAAAAGTAGAACTGTCCATTCCAAGGCTCGCTGCCGCTTCACGGATATTTCCAAATCTGGAAAACGCATGATCCAGATACCCGGCTTCAAATCTGGCAACCTCCATTTTCAGATCTACCTGATCCCGATAGCTTTCCTGCTTCTGCTCCACTTTTTCAAGCCGATCATGCATAAACAGATCCTGTGCCCGGATCACATCACCGGTGCTGATGATTGCTGCCCTCTGCACCAGATTTTTCAGTTCCTGAATATTTCCCGGCCACGGATAATCGTTCAGACACTGGTAACTTTCCCGATCAAACTGCTTGTTCTGTCCGGTTTTATAATTGTACTGGTTCAGGAAGAAATCAAGTAGCGGAATGATGTCCTCCCTGCGTTCCCGCAACGGAAGCACCTCCATGGAAAACAGTGAAAACTGCTGCAACAGCAAATTATTAACACTTGTCATCTGCTCTAACTGCTGCACAGAATACTTACTGCCGGCGATCATCCGGATATTCAGTTTCTGCAAATATCCTTCTTTCATCACGCAGCATCCATCCCGGAGTACTGTCAGCAGATCTCCCTGAATATCTTCTGGTATCTCTGCCAGTTCTTCGATATATAACGTTCCGCCTTCCGCACTTTCCAACAAGCCGATCTGCGGCTCATGCTCTGCATTTCCCGGTGTTCCAAACAGATAAGTCTCCAGATCATTTTTCGGCACAGCAGAAAAATTCAGACGTAAAAACGCAGCTTCTGTCCGGTCAGAATGTGCATGGATATATTTTGCCAATCGGAATTTACCGCAGCCGTTTTCTCCATAAAGCAGTACCGGCAGATCCACCTGCGCCATTTTTCGGGCAAATTCCAGCAGTTTTCTACTCGGTTCTGCCACCGCAACCAGCTCCACATCTCCGTCCAGTTCCTTGCGCATACGCTCCAATTCCTGCATATACTGACGATTCTGCTGCTCCTTTCGCTGCAATTCCTTTCGGATGGAATAGATTTCTGTAATCTCACGAACCAGTGTCACCACCATAACCAGATTCGTTTTGTCATCGCCATCAAAAATCGGTGTACTTGTGATGACTGCCCGCTTTCCGGTTCGGAAAATCTGCTCACTGGTCACAGACTCTCCGCTTTGCAGCACAGAAAGTGTACCACTCATGGATACTACGCCGGCTTCCACCAGATCTTTCATGTTTTTCCCAATCATTTCGGATTTTCTCAGACCACTGATCAGCTCGTAACTGTGATTCAGATACACCGTATTCGCTTCCCTGTCTGTAATATAAATACCGTCATGAAAATTGTCCAAAACTGCTTCCAGATAATCTTCCACCTGGAGATTTCCGGAATCTTTTTCCTGCAAATTCATATTTTTGCTCCTTATAAAATTGCAAAAATGCATCAACTAATCTTTATAGTAAATGATTTTTTGCATTTTTACAATATGCAGAAGCAATTTTTTCACTTTTTTTAGTCAAGACTTACTGGTTTACATGCATTTTTTCAACTATTTTCCTTCTCACACCTGAACCTGCAACCTACAATTCCTGTTTCAGACAGGTTTTTATATCATCTTCAGCATTGCTGATCAGATGAAGCTGGAACGTATCCACCAGATACTGCACCACATTCGGACTTAAAAATGCCGGCAGGATCGGACCAAGGTAAATATTCTTGATCCCAAGACTTAATAACGCAAGCAAAACCGCTACCGCTTTCTGCTCATACCAGGACAGGATCAGCGACAACGGCAGACTGTTGACATCTGTATCGAAAGCATCCGCCAGTGCTGTGGCGATCCGTACCGCGGAATATGCATCGTTGCACTGTCCCACATCCAGCAGACGCGGAAGGCCTGCCACCGTTCCAAAATCAATTTTATTAAACCGGTACTTTCCACAGGCAAGCGTCAGGATCACACAATCCTCCGGCACCAGTTCTGCAAACTCTGTATAGTAATTCCGCCCCGGTCTGGCACCGTCACAGCCGCCGATCAGGAAGAAATGTCGGATTTTTCCGTCTTTGACTGCCTGTACGATCTCTCCGGCATGGCTTAAAGTTGCTTCATGCGCAAAACCTGTCAAAAGTTCAGATGACAGATGACAACTTGGGCAATCCGACGGTTCTATTGGTTTTACATCCTGATCTTCGGAATAGCCGCCCAGTTCCAACGCCTGACGGATGATCTCACTGAAATCTTTCTCGCCGTTTGCATTTTTTCCGATATATTTGACACCGTCCCATCCAACGACATTCGTACTGTAAATACGGTCTTTGTAACTTTCCCGCGGACGCATCAGACAATTTGTTGTCATCAGAATACATCCCGGAAGATTATCGAATTGTTTCTGCTGATCCTGCCACGCTCCGCCAAAGTTTCCGATGAGATGCGGATATTTTTTCAAGCCTTCATAGCCGTGTCCCGGAAGCATTTCTCCATGAGTATAAATATTCACGCCGGTTCCTGCGCTTTGCTGCAACAGCATTTCCAGATCATGAAAATCGTGTCCGGAAACAATAATGAAAGGGCCTGCTTTCAGCGTTGTTGATACTGCATGTGGCGTTGGATTTCCATAAGTCTGTGTGTTTGCCTCATCCAGTGTCTTCATTACTGCAAGCGCCATCTCTCCGGCTTTCATAGAAAGACGGATCAATTCTTCCACCGTCATGTTATCATCCGTCACAGCCGACAATGCTTCCACATAAAAATCATCCACTGCATCACTAAAATAACCTAATTCCCGGGCCTGATGTCCATAAGCACTGATTCCTTTTAACCCATAAATGATCAGTTGGCGCAAAGAACGGATATCTTCATCCAGATCCTGATCATACATGATTCCGGCAACCTCTGCGGTGCGCAGCATTTCACTTTTTTCCTGTGGCAAACGATAAGACATATAGATGTTTTCCGTTGCAACTCCTCCGATCTGCTGGCGCAGTTCATCTTTGATCTTCTGCGCCTCTTTCAGAAGTTTTACATGCACTTCCGAATCAAAATTTACATTAGTCAGCGTGGTAAACAGACAGTTTTCAATAAAAGAGATCACACCTTTATCCAGTTTTTCTCCCTGATCCAACAGTATTTTTCCATAGCAGCTGATGCCTTTTAACTGAAAAATGAGCAGATCCTGCAAGTTGGCAATCTCCGGTGTCTTTCCGCACACGCCCTGTCGGGTACAGCCTTTTCCGTTTGCAGTCTGCTCACACTGATAGCAAAACATTTCGTATCCAAGTTCCATATTATTCTGCATGACAATTCCTCCAATCATCTTAATCCGTTTAGAACTGTCTTTCTTTTACATAAATTATATTGCAATTAAATAATCGAACAGTTCTCACTCCATTTAAGATGCATGGTTTGCTCAAATTTTATGCATTTTTCCTTAAAATTGAATCCCCCATCTGATATTTATCGTTTTCTGAACCACACCTTTTCCTTAACAAATTTTTTTCAACAAAAAACGGAACCACAGCGCTTAACTCTGTGATTCCGCTTCTCATACTTTTTTCAATTCTCATAAAAGCATTTCTGCTTTTATGCTTCGGCTGCTTCCTCGTCAGCTTCCTCATCCTCCGGGATGCTGTTTCTGATTGCATCAACCATGACAACGATTGCTTCCGGATCTGTGTGAACATCGATATCCGGGTTTTTAGAAATCTCAAGATCTTTGACACGGATAACATCGCCGACTTTCATGCCTGCTACATCAACATTTACGTGATCAACTAATGCTGCCGGTAACGCTTTGTATTCGATTTCCTCTAAGCACTCCTGCAGAGCACCTTCCAGGACTTTTTCACGGTTCTCAATTACAACTGCTGCTGTAGAATGAACTTTCTCGGTACTTACCAGTGCCTGGAAATCAATCTCATCAACGCAACGTTTCATTGAATTATAATCTACCTCTTTGATCAGAACATCGTAATCCTGTCCTTCTACATTCAGCATAATCTGGCTTCCTTTGTGATCTGTTTTCAACAGACGTTCTACTTCCATCTTGTTCATCTTCAACGGAACAGAGCCTTCGATTTCTTTACCGAACAGGTTACCTGTTACGAATCCTTCTCTTCTGAGTTTCTTTGCTTTGACATCCATGCTTCTTTTTTCAGCTTTTAAAGTATTCATTTATCTTTTCCTCCAAAAATCTGAATTGCTTAGCAGCCTTCTACAAAGAGGTTTTGTTAAGTAGTTCCTTATTTGTTACAACGCAATTATAGCAGGTATAGCAGAAACAGATTAACCAAAATTGTAAAAATATTTGCATTATTTTTGGTAATTATTTAACGGTTCCCTGTTAAAATTTGATTTTACCGTTTACTACACGATAAGTCTTGCCCTGTACTTTGACCGTTCCGTTTTTGGAAAAATCAACTTTTCCGCCGGACAGATACCAGTAACCGTTCTCATTGTGTGCAATTCCGCGGAAATTGAAGTTTACTTTTCCGTTTTCGATTCTCCACCAGCCATTTGCATTTTTTGCTACTCCGGTATAACTAAAGTCTACTTTTCCTCCTCGGATGTACCACCAGCCGTTATGGTTTTTCTCCACGCTGTTGCAGTTGAAATCAACTTTACCATTGACAATTCTCCACCAGCCATTTACATTTTTTGCTACTCCGGTGTAACTAAAGTCTACTTTTCCTCCTCGGATGTACCACCAGCCGTTTTCGTTTTTCTCTACGCTATTGCAGTTGAAATCTACCTTACCGTTAACGATTCTCCACCAGCCGTTTGCATTTTTTGCTATTCCTGTGTAATTAAAGTCTACTTTTCCTCCACGGATGTACCACCAGCCGTTTTCGTTCTTCTCGACACTGTTGCAGCTGAAGTCTACCTTACCGTTGACCACTCTCCACCAGCCGTTTTTGTTTTTCGCTACGGTAGTTACAGTTGTTGCAATCTTGTTATCTTTGTAGTAATACCAGTTTCCGTCTGCATCCTTCTCATCAGAAAGTCCGTCTTTGTGTACCGGCTTCGGATCTGGGGTTGGTTCTGCTTTCTTATCAGCATTCTTTGCAGCTGTAAACACCTCATCCAGAGATGTCTCTGCTTCTTTCTGTGTCTCTGCTACTTCTTCCGTCGTTGTTGCTGCATTGATTGCTTCCTTCGCTGCTGCTACTGCAGATTCAACATCTGCTTCGTATGTGGATCTCTGATCTGCACTTAAGTTTGCAAGCTTTTCGATTTCTGCTGTGATAGCGGTAGCTTTTTCGGTTACTGCTTTTACAGCTTCTTCTTTTGCTGCTTTCAGTTTTGCCTCTGCTTCCGCAGCCGCAATATTCTTCTCTGAAACTTCTGTTGCTTCTTTTACAAGTGCATCTACTGCAGTCTTTGCATCTGCCGCTGCTTGATCTACATCTGTAGTTGTTGCTGCTTCATTGACTTTTGCAATTGCTGCATCAGCTGCTTTCTCTACTTTCTCGTTATAAGCTGTAATTTCTTCTTCGCTTAAACCTTTCAGATTTTTGATTGCTTCTTTCTGAGCAGTTGCATAATCAGTAATTTCTTTACTTGCTGCAGTTTTTGCATTTTCTAATGTAACATTTCTGATCTCTACATCGAATGTCGCTGTCTTTCCTGCATATTTTACAGTAACTGTCTGTTTCTCTGCTACTTTACTGCTGTCAAAACCAGTTACGATTACTTTGGACAAATCTACAACATCTTCTGTTCCGTCTTCATAAGAAGCAGTAACTGTCATACCGGTTGTGTCAAGTGATTCACCCAGATCATATACTGTCTTTGTCGGTGCATTTACTTTAATTCCGGAAACGGCTACTGTCTTTGTACTTACCAGTACCGGAGCCATATTTTCTGCATTTGCATAAGATTTTGCCCCTTCTTTACTTACAAAGAAAATACGATTTGCCTTGTCGACCTGTTTGCCAACCATATTTACAGCCAGCGTGATACTGTCCTGACCGGCTGCTTTTGCCGCTGCAACTAATGATGTAACATCTGCTGTTGCTATTGTACCATTCGGTGTACTGATCAGTGCCGGATCATCGCTTACAATCTTTCCAAGGTTAAATTCTTCTGAAGTAATTACTCCATTTTCTTCCAGAATTGCAGGTTTCGTTTTCCAGTTCAGAGTATTTTCTGTCCAGTCTGTATTCTCTGCCATGGCAATCTGAAGCTGTGCATCCAGATTAGCAGCTTCATTGTGGCGTACACCCAGTAAAGTCATCTGTAATTTTACACGGTCAACCTGAGTAAGATCAATCTGTGACACATCAAATTTCAGATATGTAACTTTATTGTCACTTCCACCTGCGGTTCCCAATGTTCCTTTCGAATCTGTTCCGTAAGAAGTACGCAGGAAATTCTTTGCGCCAAAGTCTGCTGTCTGATCTCCGCTCCAGCTGCCTGCAAATGTATCCTGAGATACGACGGTTCTGGATACTTCTGCATCTTTTCCGATAACATTTTTCACAGTTGCACGGATGACAGGAGCCGCTTCCTTCTCTGCATCCAGTTTTGCTGCGCCTTCGGTACTTGCAAATGCCAGTTCATAGCCATTCTCATCACATACAGCCAGAGAAAGTGTATTTTCGGCATCATCCATATTTTTGATAAGTTCTGTCACATCTACGATTGCTTTTGTTCCATCATAGTTTGAGTCAGTAATAGCAACATTATTTTTCACTTCACTGTTTTTATCAACCTGAAATTCTTCTGAGTAAACAGCTTTTTCCGTATCCCACTCCGGATGTGTATTCCAGGTTGCCTTCTTCGCATCCCATTCTCCGGACACCGGAACAACCATCAGCCGATCTGTTCCTGTTGAACTATTACTGCGTCTGTTAATCAGGGTAAGTTCCAATTCCGCTTTATCCAGATTCTTAAGATTTTTTTTCAGGTCTGATACATTAAATTTTAGAACACTGATTTTTCCATCACTTCCATCGGAAGTATCTGTTATCCTTTCACCGAATAATCCATACTTTTCCGGATCAGACTTTGCATTTGCCATTCGAAGAACACGCAGATAGTCATTGTCTGAATAGGTTGTATTTTTTTCTGTTTTCCAACCTGCCAGATATGTATCCTCTGTTGCTGTAATCTTTACCAGCTTTACCTCACCGGCTTCAATATTGACAGTAACCGTTTTCTCTGAAAAAGCTCCGTACTCATCCAATGCCTTAAACGTAATTTCTCTCCGTCCGCTGTCACTGTCAGAGGTTTCCCATGTAAATGTGCCAGTTTCGGCATCAAAGGATGCGCCTTTCGGGAGCGCACTGACCGCAGATAAGGTTACCTTATCATTTTCAGGATCTGTTGCTTTTAACCGGAAAGAAACTTTCTCACCGGCTTTCACATTAAATGGCTCATCGTCCAGATTTTCAAATACCGGTGCCTCATTTTTCTTAATATTTTCACCGTTTGCAAGGAATGTAAAGTTTTTCACACTGTCTGCAACTGTCAGATCAACCTGTGAATCATACTCTACCAGCTTTCCGCCCAGATACAGATTATCAATCGTTACATTGTCAATGTTTTTGAATGAAAACGGTGTGTCTGCATCTTTAAACCAGCAATCCTTAAAGGTCACATTTTTCGGGTTAAACATAGTCAGATCATTCGTATTCGGAATATTGGCGGAATTATTTCCGTTATTTGCAGTAAAAGAACAGTTATTAAATACAAGGTTCTCATAATTCGGATTTCCTTTATTCGTTCCATTCTGAATACTCAGTGCACCACCGCCACCATTTGTTCCATATCCTGTCACATGCAGGGTATTCACATTATTAAATGTATAATCCCGCAACTGATAGCTGCCGCCATCCGCTTTAAAATGGGTATTATGACCCAGACGGATTGCGTTGGCAAACGTACTCCATCCAAGTGTATCATTGATATTCACATCTGTCGTATCATCGGTATCCCAGTTCAGGCGGTCTTTATTATAAATAGCGGCTGCAGCAGCGATATTCTGATCTTCTGTGGACAGATTATTCAAATCTTTTCCCCATAGCTGTCTTTCCGGGAACTCATTACTTGGATTATAATGTCCGGATGCAAACGTATCATCATTTCCCATTGTGATCGCACCATTTACGGTAATTCCCTGTCCACTGGTCAGATCAAGTCCATCTACCCAGGAATGCTGGAACGGAGATAAGCCCTTAATATTATTGTATGTAATATCTTTTACTGTATGGCATTCCCAGTTCCATTGCTTTACATCACGAACATAGGTATCGTTAAAGGTAATATCCTGTGAGCGAACTACCATACTTCCTCCCTGATGTCCACTCAGTCTTGCATGTGCCTGATCCCAGGTATATCCATAAGTACCCTGTCCATCGATGATACCACGACCTGAAATTGTGATATTGGAAGAATCCCAGATGCCGATGGCCGGCTCCATCGCCTGTGTACATTCCTGCAGACGGTTGACAAGCAATGCGTCCTCATCCAGATAAATATTTAACTTCCCGTCTTTGCCATTTCCATCCCAATTTTTAATCGATAAACCTGACCAAAGATAAGTACCTGCCGGGAAATAAATCGTATCCAGTGTATCACTGTTTTTTACTTCTTCCAATGCAGCCTGAAATGCTTCAGACACATCATTCTTCTGCCGTGCACGCTTATTCGGGAACACAACCTGTTTTGCATTATAATCCTGAAATACTCCCTGTCCATAAGACCATGTATACTCTTTTCCATCATTCATAGATGTGTCTGTAACAGTTCCGGCCTCCGTACAAACTTCCCCCACCGTATCCGTAATCGGATGTTCCTGCAGATATTTTTCTGCAAATTCTTTGAAATTCAGCACATTGGTTGCTGCCACATCCGGTTTGTTCGTCTCTGTCGGATCGTTGATGATTGCCAGCTGCGGTTTTCCACTGGTATCATTGATGCTTCCGTTGATATTAACGATGCAATAACGCAGACCATTTGACATTTTAAATTTTACCGTCTTTTTATCTGCACTGATTTCAAAAGAATCCTGCGGATAATATCTTTCCGGACTGACATAAACACTGTCAATCGTAGAACCGTCTTTCAAGGTAATCTCAAATACCGGTTCTGCATCATCCGAAGAAAATCTTGCTACATCCATATGATAAAATTGACCTGGATTCTCCTGCTTCTGATATTTATAAACAGAAACAGGTGTACCATTTACTTTCAATTCATATTTGGTTGATTCCTGATACTGTGCAGATTTTAACACATCACTGTTAGCTACAACTGCAGATTCATCCACATCCGGTGTCGTCGGATCATCTCCCGATTTTCCATAATCATGAATGTTTCCTCCGGTTTTATCCTGTACCTTTGTCTGCTCTGCTGCCTGTCCGTTTTCCACGGCAAATGCCGGGATCGGATACAGGGTAACGGCCATTGCCGCAGCTATGGAAAGTGCCATTGCTCTTATCCCTGTTTTCTTTGAATATCTCTTACGATTTTTATTCATGGTTCTCCTCCTTTTTCTTAACTCATGCAGATTTTCCCCTCCGCCTATACTGCCTGTACCCCAAATTAAAAACTCCCTTCTTTCGGCAAAGTCCTTTTCCTGTTCCTCTTTTCACCATCCTTTCAACACGGAAATGTTATAATTCATCGGATTATCGATTTCTTTTCCCGATTGTTTGCGCCATTCTCTTGGTGTTGTCCCGACAAATTTACGGAAATTTCTTATAAATGCACTGTCTGTCCGGAATCCTGCCTGGATTCCCGCATCACCAATACTGCAATCCGTATAACGAAGCAGCTCACATGCTTTTTTTACCCGAAGCAGGTTGATATAGTCTCCCGGTGTGATTTTCATGTATTCGCTGAATTTTCTCCGGAAATGCGTCTCGCTTAAGTGACTGAGCTGCGTCAGATTCTCAATGCGGATTTCTTCTTTGTAATGAGCATCCATATATTCCACTGTTTTTAAAATATCTGCCAGATATCGGTTGTGATACGTCATCGGCTCCTGCTCCCGGTCTCCCGGATTGAACCGGATGATCATCAAAAGCAGCGACAGAAGGGCTCCATTTACGGAATCCGTATAAAATTCATTCTTCTCCCGCAGTTCATCCAGCAGAATCAGCATCTGCTTTCCGACTTTCAGATCCATCTCTTTTGTGATCACGAACATCCTGCTGTGCAGTCGTGCGATCAGTTCCTCTGCCATCCTGCCTCTGTTTAAAAACTGTTCTTTCAGAAATTTTTCACTGTCCACATACAGATATTCCCATTTCTGCAGGTTATTGTCTTCGCCCTCTGTTCGATGCGGAAAGTTTCTTGGAATCACAATAACGGTTCCCGCCCGATATGATACAAGTTCATCGCCAAAATGCATGACACCTTTTCCCGAATAACAATATCCAAGTTCCAGATAATTGTGAAAATGCATGGGATCTGCTCCATAGCGTGTAATCCATTTTTCTCCAAGCAGCGGCAAAACCGGCATTCCCTGTGGCATTTCATAATAGCGAAATTCCACATTTTCTTTTTCCAGATGATTTTTCATAATTCCTCCAAAGACGAATACCTGTCTCTCATTCGCTTTCCATTTGCTGCTCACAAATATTCGTTTTCATCTTCAGCATTTACATAATCTGATTGTAACAACTCTGATTTTTTATTATACTTCTATCCCACACAGTTTTTTACGTTTTCTTCCATTTTCTGTTCTGTGTTTCTTTCTGGTTTTATTATATTCCATGGAATATGCACAATTTAAGAGGACTTTTTTTGTATTTTCTGCCATTTTTCAAACAAAAAAAGCACATGGAAGTTTGCATTTTCTTCCATGTACTTTCAAAAATTACCTGTCTGTTTTAATTTTTACCCGTTGTATTCTTCCATATCCTCTTTTTTGGGGAATTTCAATGTGATGGCGGTTCCGATTCCCGGTGCACTGTTGCAAATTACCTCAGCATTTTTCTCATAAAAAATCATCAGACGCGTTTTTACATTAGATAAACCGTAGTGTGTCTTACCATCATCCGGCGACGCTTCGTCCAGCATCTTTGGATCCATGCCCACACCATCATCCTGTACCTGAAGAACAATCTCATCCCCCATTAATCGTCCGGAAAGCCGCACCGTTCCGCGACCGCCGTCTTTTTCATCAATTCCGTGACTGACTGCATTTTCCAGAAGCGGCTGCAACGTGATTTTCGGAATCAGATATGGAAAAATTTCCTCATCAACATCCAGTAAAAATTGCAGTTTTTTCTTTTTGCGCATTACCTGAATTTCCATATATGCCTGACACATCCGGATTTCCTCACCGATCGTAATGATATACGCGCCACGACTCAAAACCATCCGGTAAAACCGTGACATGGAGGACAGTACACTTCGAATATTGTCTGTCTCACCTTTTACTGCCATCCAGTTCATCATGTCTAACGTATTATACAAAAAGTGGGGACTGATCTGCGCCTGCAGCGCATAAAGCTGTGCTTCCGATTTTTCTTTACCTAGCACATACTGTTCTTCCAGCAAATGCTGAATCTGTTCCACCATTTTATTGTAACGTTGCGTCAGTCTGCCAAGTTCATCTCTGTATTCCGGTACCGAAATTGACTCCATTATCCCCTGATCTACTGCTTCCATGGTAGTATCCAACTTGCGGATACGTCCCAGAAACGGTCTGGTCCCAAGCTGCAACAGCACGAAAGAAATCCCACAGACTATGATATAAAAAATGAGCATTTCCCGGATGATTTTTCCTGACTCCTGCATCAGAACGTTCCGCGGAACAATAGAAACCAGTGCCATACCACCTTCTTCCAGCTTTTTATTGCGCACAAGCCACGCACCATTTTCCACATGAGTATCCCCTGATGTTCCCTCTAATTTTGGCAGACGTTCCTCCGATATTTTTTGACTGCCACCGGACAAAAGAATCGTATCATTCTCATCCAGCAGATATAGCGTCTGCTGATCCATCATCCCATTCATACTGTCTCTGACGGCATCCACAGGAATCATGACTGCTACGATTCCAAGCAGTTCCGAATACTGCTCTGTATTCCAGATTGCCCGAAAATTTGCCAGATAACTTTTTTTCTGACCATAGCGATTCTTTTCATGTACCACGCGCCAGGAAGCTCCCGCCGTCTGTTCCAGATTTTGGGCATCTACCTTCCATTTAGTCAGATCATTTAACGGTCGATAACAGGTATTTCCGCTTTGTGAAATCAAAAATTTTTCCGGAATATAATACAAAATGGAAATATCATCGGAACTCAGTTCCAGCTGATAGGTATAATCCGACAACGCATCGAATTTCTGCAATTCCTGAACCAGACCGTCACTGTCATCACTGCGCAAAGCATCTCCTACCTGGTCAGACACTGTGACCAGCGAACCGATACGCCCGATGCGATCCTGAATATTATCCATAGTCTGTTCCATCCGGTCAAAGTTCTTATCCATGGTATACAGCTGCATCTGACTGGATTTTTGCACCATTCGATACAGCGTAATGCCAAAAATAACCGTGATCGGCAGAATACCGATTCCGAAAAAAAGCAACAACAGCTTTCTGGACAATTTCCAGTGATAAAAAAATGGCAGTTTACGTTGTCCCTTTTGTTTCATAACGCTTCCCCATCATCTTTCTGTAATCCGTCGGTGGCATTTTCCGATTTTCCCGGAACGCTTTTGCAAAATAATTTCCGTTGGAATAGCCGCATTTTGTCGCAATTTCATCCACCGTCTCATAAGTCTGCGTCAGCAATTGCTCCGCACGTTCCATACGCATTTCACTGATATACTGCTTGATTGTCATGCCAAGTTCCTGCTTAAAAAGCTGGTTCAGATACGTCGCAGACAACCCAAAATGATCTGAGATCATCTGACCGCCAAGGGCACTGTCTGACAGATGCTGACTGCAATAGGTACGGATATCACTGACCACCCGGCTGTATCCTTTCTGTTTCTCCAGACACTGTTCCATTCCCTGCAGCAACTGATAAAACCGTTTTTTCAGCTCCTGAATGTGCCTGCTGCCTGACAAATATTCCATATAATGCTCCACTGTCTCCAGTCCTGCATTTTTCAGGCTTTCCGGATAATCCTTCAAAATCTGACTGGCAAAGGTTTTTGTCAGTGAAATAAGCTGTGCGCCTTCCGGTATTACATCCTTCTGCGCGCAAAATTGTTCCAGCTGCTCCCAATACCAGTCACGGACACGCCACGGATTTTCCCGGTAAGTCTGAAGAAACACCTGATAAATTCCCGGATCGATAAATTCGTGTTTTACCAGATGCTGTAACTCCAGATAACGTACTTCCGGTTGAAAAAATCCCTGTTCCATGGCAAATTGTGCCATGCGGCTGCTGTTGTACACCTCTGATAACCGCTCCACAAAATATCCCACCGCAACGGTATACTCCGGGTATTTTGCCACAAACTGATGCAGCTTACGGCGAATCTCCTGCTGCCGCTTTGCTCCGCATGCCACAACTGCAACGGAAGTAGTAGCAGCCTCTGATTCCGGCATCAAATCAAACAACAGGAAATCCGTACTGTCTGCCAGATATTGTTCCAGCTGCTCCCTGCACTGCTCCAACTCTGTCATTTCATTCTCAAATCGGATTTCTACACACAGATATTTCTCATCTCTGGCACATACAAATCCGCAATTCTGGCAGATTTCTTCCAACAGTTCTTCCGCTATGTTTTTCTGCTGTAATAAGTGCAAAAATCTTGTCTTCTGATAGGAAATATTTTCTTTCTGCAGTTGTACTGTTTCCTGCTGTCTGCGGATTTTTCCTACTGCTTTTTCCAATGCCTCCAAAACTGCCTCCGGCTGAATCGGTTTTTCAATAAAAGCCACTGCCGACAGATCAATGGCATCCTTTAGATACTTTGTCTGCATATATCCCGTGATAAATATAATCTTGCACTCCGGCACCAAACGAATTGCTTCTTTGCAAAAATCAATGCCATTTTTCTGCGGCATACGAATGTCTGTAATGATCAAATCCGGCAGATACCATGACACGGTGTGCAGAGCCTCTTTGCCATTTTCTGCCTGCATTACTTCTTCGATTCCATATAATTCCCATGGAATGTTCTCCGCAAGTCCTTCCCTTGTATACACATCATCGTCCACAATCAGAAGCTTCATGATCGTTCCTCCCAATACTGATCCAGCTGTTGCTGCAAAATATTCAGATATTCCTGCAATCCTGCCTCGTACAGCTTGTCAATTGCCGTCTGATAATCTGCATCAATATCATCCGACACGCCACAACATAACGGCAGCAGATAGTCCTTGCGTACTTCCTCCAGCCGACTTTCAAGCTCCTTTAATCCATTATCTTCCCAGGTAAAATCAATGAGCGGATTGTCCGGTGCAGTTTTTTCTACTTCCTGCTGCCGCTTTTGCAAATCTGTATATACCTGTGCCCACTGCTTATCCTCAATATATTTCGGCAGCTCCAGCGTATGATCCGGGCTTCCTACCCAATAGGAAAAAGCGTCTTTACTTACAATTTCTTCATGTGAGATCTCACCGTCTTTTTTTTGATAATGAATCCCTTCCACCCCATAAGATATCAGGTTATAGAAATCCTGATCTGTATGCAGTTTTTCCAGAATCTTTACTGCCATTTCCGGATTCTGGCACTTCGCAGACACGGAAATACAGGACAATTCCTTTCCACTTCTTGTTTTTGTGATATTTCCACTGTACAGATCATAATCGAAAAATCCATATTCCCACTCCGGATGCTTTTCATACAAAACTGGTACATAGGTATCATTTACAGACCAGATCGGTGCATTTGTCTCACACGGTTTTTCATCCCCAAGCAACATTTCAAGAGCCGTCATACCCTCATTATCTGAGGAAGCTAAAATACCAGGATTCAGGATTCCATCCTGATACCACTGATGCACCACATCCAGAATCCGTCGAAATTCCTCTGTCTCAAAACGGCTCACCACGTTTTTCCCGTCTGTGGCATCCACCACCGCATACGGCATAGTATGAATTGATTCAATCTCCTGATATTCTTTGTTAAAAATCGGCCACAGAGCAGTCCATACCCGATTATCTGTAATCAATAAAGCGTTTTCATATCTTGGATCAGCTTTCGCGGCATACAGATAATTCTGCATACTCTCGAAATCTGTCACTTCCGGAAGATTCCAGTCCTTCAATAAATCACTTCGATAAAAAAATCCACCACCGGTATCACTGATGGAATCTGCCTTAAACTGCGGGATTCCATACAAACCACCGTTCCACTCCAGATTCGTCAGAAAATCCGCCCGGTAATCCTCATAATGAGCAAACAGATCCGGCACCAGATCACGATACTGATTCAGATCCAGAAATGCCCCTTTTGCTGCCTGCTGATAATAATCCGAAAAGTTGCCATTTGAGATAAAATCGTACTCACCGGAAGCGATCGCCATATTAAGCTGTGAACGCTCATCTCCCCATGGAATATAGTCAAACCGCAGATGACATCCCAGTTCTTTCGTCATCTCATCCAGTTCTTCGTAAAATTCATCCATTCCATTTTCCGGCATAGTTCCAACAGTGATCGCCCTCAAGGTCACATATGTATCCGCTTTTGCTTCGGAATCTGCCTCCTGTTTCGTCGCAGTTCCACATCCGCTCAGACTTAATGCTGCTATGGTACTAAATAACGTCAGATATCCAGCTGCCTTTTTCATCGTTACTGCTCTCCCCTGATTTTCCTCTTTCTGCCAATTCCAAAATCCCCTATACATATTTGCTGTAAAATGTGCATAAGGCAACGCACGATATACTTTCAAGAATGCTCCGGCATTCTTGTTGCGAGGTGCGCGTCATGCAATTGCATGACATACTTCAACTGCGCACCTCTGTAATCCTGCCGGAGGCTATATCAGATGGGGGATTGGCTCCCACCACTGATACTAGCTTGTTTCTCACCACCTATAGGACGCCACTGAAAAAGTCCTTATTTTGTGCAAAACAGTACAAGATAAAGTATACTTGTATGTTTTGTGCTACTATATATTGTATGTAAAAACGGTTTTTCAGTGGCGTCCCTATAGAGGTGGGAGTCATCTCCCATCTGATATACTTCTCCTGCACATCCCAGGATCCTCATCTAACACAAGATCTAATGCATTATTATAAAAATCTCAATCTAATGCATTATCGTAGAAATCAATACTGAAATACCAAGTACCGCACCCAGAATGATCAGTGTTCCATACCAGGTATTCAGTTTTAATTTTCCAAGACGAACGTCCCATCCTTCGTTCTCAATAAATTCCGCATGAAATCCATGCTCCGGATTCTGAACATTCGCATTGATCTCCTCTGCTGTCATATTTCCAATAGATTCGCGCTGCTGCTGTTTTTCCAGTTTTTCATAATGCTCTACAATCATATCTGCAACTTTCGCCGGATCACCCAGTTTGCGCATAACCTGCTCCATGGTCTTTCCGCCGGCAACCTGTTCCTGAATATAATCCTCATAAATGTGCATCTGATCGGTGATCTGATCGTCACTTAATCGACCTTCCAACTGTAATTTTAAAATATATAAAAAATCATCCATTTATTTTATCTCCTTCATCGTCATAGTTCTTCTTTTCATTATGATATTTTGCTGTTTTAAGAATTTGCCTTCCTCTTGTTACAATATTTCTTATATCAGAAATTTGCATCTTCCCTTATTATAATATTTCTTATTTTCGGTTACTTGCATTATCCCATTTTTCTAACATATAAAATAATTATACCGCATATAAAAAGAGACTGCAAAATTTAATTTCGGTACATCTATCAAACTTTGCAATCTCTTTCCTTATTTTCTGTTTTCTTTTTCTTAGGTAAAACGGACATTCGCAATCCGCTTTCGCTACTTGCTCATGAACGCAGTCGCTTTGCGCCCTGTCAGTGGGAGCTTAACTCCCACTGACATAAGCATCCCCCTTACCCACCACTTAGTGCTCTACGCACTTGAAGCGGGGAAATGCTTATTCTGCGTTCAAAATATGCATCCTGTAATCCCCGGCTTGCTTCTCCTAAAAATATTTGTCTGTAGCCATATATCAGGAATCCGCCTCCACGTAATATAACGTATCCGTATCGGTATCATAAATCGCAATACTGAAATTATACGACACACGCTCCAGAATCTGCTCATCACTATTCTGCTGTTCTGACTCCGCCTGCCGATCCACAAAGTAATAATATCCGTGTTCTACTCTTGGAAGCTGTTCCTCTGAAAAAGAAACATATGGACCGACAACCGTTACCGATAATCCCTCATCATATGTAACACCATAAAGCAATGCTTCTAAATTTTTTGTCAAAGGAAATGGCTTCCAGGCAGAATCTGCCTGAATCTGTTTTAATAAGGAATCATCCGCAAATGTCCATGTCTGCAAAGAATCTCCATCCCCATGAGAACCACTATGGGTATCTACATTTTCAATTAGGTTTCCCTGTGCCAACGCAAGATCCAGTGTCTTCGAAATCCGTGCCATCTCAACGGAATTTGTCAATTGTTGATTTCCTGATGCCCCTAAAAACAATGACAACATGATAACCCAAAACATTTTCATCGGCTTTTCCCCTTTCTCATTTCCAAAAATATTTAAGTCGAACGCACGTAAGACTTGGTGCGTGATTCTGGTCAGAGTAAACTGTGACATATTCTTTTCAGAATCTCTGCACTCTACACTTCGTTTTTTGAAGCTATCACTTATTATAAAATCGAAACGTTAGATTTTTTGAAAAGAACCTTTAAAATTTTTTTAATTTTATTTCTCTTTTTCACTAGAGAAATAGCCGATATTCATATTTAGAGGACGTGTGTCATTCATCACTTTCCTGAGTACATTTCTATCTTATTTTCCCTCTAAATTGCCAGAAGATTTTTGATTGCTTCCATATAGATCAGAACCGCTTCTTCCATTTCGGATACCAGAATAAATTCATCTGCACTGTGAATATGATAATCCATATCCAGTTTTTCCGGACCAAATGCAATAATATTTTTCAAAGATTTCGCATAAGTTCCGCCACCGATTACCATCGGTTCATGCTCAGTATCTCCTGTCACGTCCACGTATGCTTTATACAATGCTTCTACCAGCGGAGACTCCCGCGGGAAAAACAGCGGATCACCGATTTCTTCTATCTCGATCCGACCATTTTCATCTTCCAGTCTGCCTTCGCACATTTTGCGAACATCTGCTTCTTTGAAAGTAACCGGCACACGAATGTCAATGGTACAGGAAATTACGCCATCCTCTGTTTTTACAATTCCGTTACAGAATGTCAGATCGCCATAAGCGTCCTCACACTTCAAACCAATTCCGGCTCCATCACAGGAAGTTCCAAGGTGTGTGTTATAAAATTTTACAAAATCATCCTCAAAACCTGCTTTTTCCAAACATTCAAATGTTACGCCAGCTGCATTGATACCAAGTGCCGGTGTACTTGCATGCGCCGGAACACCTTTTGCATAAATTTCAATCTGACCGTTTTCTTCTGTTACTTTGTACTCCTGAAGTTTTGTGTCACCAAGCGCAACTTCCAATTTTTCTTTTAATCCAGCTTCTGCCGGAATCACGGTTGTACAACTGTCGCATACCGCATTGGATACAAAACCTCCATTCATGGAAATAATTTTGGTATGTTTGGAATATGCCATCATAGACATATGTCCTTTTTCGCCATGAATACACGGGAAATTTGCATCCGGTGTAAATCCGCAGGACAACTCCTCAGCGACCCCATTATAATGTTCCATACATTTCGAACCGGTCTCCTCATTGCATCCCATGATCAGACGTACCCGTTTATTCAGCTTCACGCCGGAATCACGAAGCAGCTTCATTGCATAAAGCGCCTCAATCACCGGACCTTTATCATCTGTCGTTCCACGTCCATATACATAATCTCCTTTGCGTGTCAGCACGAAAGGATCATAACTCCAATCTCCACCAACCGGCACGATATCCAGATGTCCCGCGATTCCTACGATTTCTTCGCCTTCGCCCATCTCCGCGTAACCGCAATAATTGTCCAGATTTACGGTATGAAAACCAAGTTCTTCTGCAATTTTCAGTCCTTCGCTTAATGCTTTTGCAGGACCTTCGCCAAATGGTTTGCCCTCTGTCGGTGTGCCAAGTTGAGAGTCAATCGCTACCATTTTACCTAAATTTGCAATCATCTCCTCAGATAATGCATGAATTTGTTCTTTGATATCCATAGTTCCTCCTTATGCATCAAAATCTACTTCAAATACGCCTTCCGGTGTACGCATTGTCAAAATTCCCAAATTAAAATCTTCATCCCGAACGGTAATATGATACTCGAAAACTACATCTTCCTCAAATTTTGATAACAACAGATATACTCCATTCTCTTTTCCATCTATCTGGTCACAGATATCGTTGTATACTGCCTCACCGGAAATCTCTCTCGGATAACCGGATGCCTTTATTTTCTGCTCAATCAGTTCATATAATTCGTTCATACTATGCCCTCTTTTCTACTATTTTTTAATATTATCAAAAATCACTATTTTTCTTTTTGTTATAATATATATTTATAAAAACACTTATTTTTCCTATTCCTTTTGCTATCAGCACTGCTTTTAAGTCAAAAAAATCGTTTATATTTTTTAAATCGTATATGCCGCTTTCTTTATGAGTTTCGCATATACATGTTCCACAAACCACGGCTCCGTTGATTTTTTCAATGCTTCTTCTGGCGTAAACCATGCCACACCACTATTTTCATCTGCCTTTATCGAAACCGCTTCTTCTGAATCAGCTTCCAATAAATATGTCACATTAAAATGCAAATGACTGGAAACATATTTTTCATTTTTCCAATGACCATCTACGGTAAGCGATTCCACTGAAAAAATATCCTTCGACACCGGAGTCACATTGGAAATACCAGCTTCTTCTTTCACTTCCCGAACCGCCACAGATAACAGATCTATCTCACCATCCGCATGACCACCTAACCATGACCAGGAATTATAAATATTGTGATATACCATCAGCACTTTGCTTCTGTCCTTATTTACCACCCAGGCAGATGCCGTCATATGTGCCACGACATTTTCGCGTAAAAATGCATTGTCGTTATTTTTTATCCACTCCAGAATGAGCGGTTTATCCATTTCTTCCTGCTCGTTATATGGCTGATATTGTTCGATACTGGCAATCAGCTCCTGTCGTGTCATAATTTTGTTCTCCCTGTTTTTATATTTTTCAAAATGTATCTTGATCTTCTCGCAGACTCATAGCATTTCTACGCCCATTCCGCCACATATTGATTTTAAATATTTCTATGTTTTAGAAGGCATCAGCAATACATAAAAAGTATCTTTCCTTTTTATCTATAATCATCTATTTTAAATCCGCATGCTTCAAATGCTGCTTTCTGATTCTGCTCCAATTTCAGCATTCTTCCTTCAGAATATGCAATGCTCTGATATTTTTCACTGCCAAAGAACACTTCTTCCTTTGTCGTCAGTTCTGGATTCTTATCTAACAACAGATCTGTATACCATTGTTGCATAATGACAGTTTGTGGCTCACCATTTACCTCCAGCATGATTTTTACATTATCATTTGTCACTGTTGATGTATAACGAACCCCATCGTAAATTACATCATAATTCCAGGAGTTCGCATTATAATCTTCCAGATCATTAAATGCAAACCAGTAGCCCTCATCCAGATTATATTTATCCAGACATTTTGCCACAGTCTCAGGAGACACTGTTAATTCAATCGCATCGCTGCCATTGTTTGCTTCTTTCACAGCAGTTTGAAGCTCAGATTTTCTACCGGCAAGCTCCTGCAAATAGGCTTCTGCATAGATGCCTTCATAAGTTGTCTCCGGACTCCATGTAAATTTATACCATTTATCATCTTCGCCGTCTACCTCTACCAGCTCATAATCCGGCTTAAAAGCAAAAAGATCATTCAAAACTTCATTTTCAAATACTTTTCGAAATATTGGTGCTGTATCACCTAATGTAACTCCATTCTCATCTGTACACGGAACGCCAACAAACGCTACTGGTTCCATTGCACCATCGTCAGTTACATTATCGAATACCCCTTCATTTCTTGCAGTATCTAAATCAATGGCACCTGCAATGCCACATAGTGATGCCATCAATTGTTGCAACACTGTTTCTTTATCTCTATTGTCACACACATCTTGATTTGTATAATTTTCTGTATTAATATAAGTCTCATTTCCATCGGAATCTGTTGTTGCTTCCATGTTGTCTGCTGTCACATACAATTCTTTTGCATCTATGATTCGATACTCTGCCTGAATGTAGTCTATCTGTTTTTCCTTTTGTTCCGATTTTGAACTATTTTTATTATTTGAAGTATCAGTTTCACTATCTAAACTCACAGATACATTATCTTTATTGTTTGCCTTATCAGAATTTCCACATGCTGTCAGACTAACTGCAACCATTGCTACACATAATAAAATTGCCACCATTCTCTTTTTCAAATTTTATGTCCTCCTCCAGCAAAATATATATGCCCTCTATATTGTAATCCAATGCATTTTTCTCTAATTTACAAAAGTCCCCTACTTTTTATTATTTTTTATATTTTAACATAAGCAATCTAAAAATTCTATCTGACTATTTACATTTGATTTAAGTTCCTTTTTAAGTTTCTATTTTATTTTCTAAAAAGCAAATCAACATTCGATCATATTCAAGTCGAACGCACGTGAGTCTTGGTGCGTGATTCTGGTCAGCGCAAGCTGACATCTTCTTTTCAGAATCACTGCACTCTACACTCCGTTCCGGTCGGCGCAAAACCATTGTCTCCCAGACAATGTGCGCCCTCGCGGAGCATTTATCTCAGTAGGAGATTGAACTCCCACTGAGAAATACTTGTTACTACTCACCACTTGCAGAAGTGGGAGTCTCAACTCAGACTGAGATGAATGTAAAAAAGGCTCCCAGGAAATCTGGAAGCCTCTTATTATACTATATTGTATTACAGTATCAGCAAGTGATTACTCGATGATTGTAGCAACACGACCTGATCCTACAGTACGTCCACCTTCACGGATAGCGAATGTAAGACCCTGCTCCATAGCGATTGGGTGGATGAGCTCGATTGTCATCTCTACGTTATCGCCAGGCATACACATCTCTGTACCTTCTGGAAGGTTGCAAACACCTGTTACGTCAGTTGTTCTGAAGTAGAACTGCGGACGATAGTTGTTGAAGAACGGTGTATGACGGCCACCCTCATCTTTTGTCAGTACGTAAACCTGAGCTGTGAATTTTGTATGGCATGTTACTGTACCTGGTTTTGTAAGAACCTGACCTCTTTCGATGTCCTCTCTCTTAATACCACGAAGTAATGCACCGATGTTATCACCAGCCTGAGCCTCGTCTAACAGTTTACGGAACATCTCGATACCAGTAACAGTTGTTTTCTGAATCTCCTCTTTGATACCAACGATTTCAACTTCCTCGTTGATGTGAAGAGTACCACGCTCTACTCTACCTGTAGCAACTGTACCACGACCTGTGATTGTGAATACATCCTCTACTGGCATAAGGAATGGCTGATCTGTTGCACGCTGCGGATCCGGAATATACTCATCAACTGTGTCCATGAGTTCCATGATCTTGTCGCCCCACTCGCCCATCGGATCTTCAAGAGCTTTTAAAGCAGATCCTTTGATGATCGGGCAGTCTGTGAAGTCATACTCTTCCAGAACTTCTGTGATCTCCATCTCTACTAACTCAAGCAGCTCCTCATCGTCTACCATATCACATTTATTCATGAATACAACGATGTAAGGAACACCTACCTGACGGGAAAGAAGGATGTGCTCTTTTGTCTGAGCCATAACACCGTCAGTAGCAGCTACTACAAGGATAGCACCATCCATCTGAGCAGCACCAGTGATCATGTTTTTAACGTAGTCAGCATGACCTGGGCAGTCAACGTGTGCATAGTGACGTTTTGCTGTCTGATACTCAACGTGAGCTGTAGAAATTGTGATACCACGCTCTCTCTCTTCTGGAGCTTTATCGATATTCTCGAAATCTACTTTCTCGTTTCCTTCTACTCTCTCAGCTAATACTTTAGTGATAGCAGCTGTTAAAGTTGTTTTACCGTGATCAACGTGTCCAATTGTACCAATGTTACAATGTGGTTTGCTTCTGTCAAATTTAGCTTTTGCCATTTTTGCGTCCTCCTTAAAATTGTATGCCTTCGGCATTCATAATTCTTAATTGAATCTTATCACTCGATACTTCGATTATATTAAAAAGGTCAAAGTATTTCAAGTTTTATTTTGCTTTTGCGGAAATAATTTTATCCTGTACAGACTTCGGAACCGGCTCATATTTCTCGAAGAACATTGAGTAGTTACCACGTCCCTGTGTTTTGGAACGTAAGTCTGTAGAGTATCCAAACATCTCTGCCAGCGGTACATAACCTCTAACGATCTTTCCACCGCCAAGGTCATCCATACCTTCGATACGTCCACGACGAGAGTTAATATCACCGATTACGTCACCCATGTACTCTTCCGGCATAGTAACTTCTACTTTCATGATCGGCTCAAGAAGAACCGGGCTTGCTTTCTGCATAGCCTCTTTGAAACACATAGATCCGGCAATATGGAATGCCATCTCAGAGGAATCGACCTCATGATAAGATCCGTCGTAAACTGTAGCTTTAACACCTACAACCGGGAATCCAGCAATGATACCAGCCTTAGCTGCTTCTTCAATACCTTCTCCAACTGCCGGGATGTACTCTTTCGGAATAGCACCACCAACAACTGCGGACTCAAACTTGAATGTCTCTTCTCCGTTTGCATCCATCGGCTCGAATTTAACTTTACAGTGTCCGTACTGTCCACGTCCACCAGACTGTTTTGCATATTTGTATTCCTGATCAACAGGTTTTGTAAATGACTCTTTGTAAGCAACCTGAGGAGCACCAACGTTTGCCTCTACTTTGAACTCACGAAGCAGACGGTCAACGATGATTTCCAGATGTAACTCACCCATTCCGGCGATGATTGTCTGGCCTGTCTCAGTGTTTGTATGAGCACGGAATGTAGGATCTTCCTCTGCAAGTTTTGCAAGAGCTTCACCCATCTTGCCCTGTCCAGCTTTTGTTTTCGGCTCGATAGCAAGCTCGATAACTGGCTCTGGGAACTCCATGGACTCTAAGATTACCGGATGCTGCTCGTCACAGATTGTATCACCTGTTGTAGTGATCTTGAATCCAACTGCGGCTGCGATATCACCTGAGTAAACTTTGTCCAGCTCAGTTCTCTTGTTAGCGTGCATCTGAAGGATACGTCCAACACGCTCTTTTTTATCTTTTGTTGCATTCAGTACATAGGAACCGGAATTCATTGTACCGGAGTATACACGGAAGAATGCAAGTTTTCCTACGAACGGGTCTGTCATGATTTTGAATGCAAGAGCAGAGAACGGCTCTTCATCAGAAGAATGTCTCTCTACTTCATTACCATCAAGATCAACACCCTTGATAGCAGGAATATCTGTCGGTGCCGGCATGAAATCTACAACGGCATCTAACAGTTTCTGTACACCTTTGTTTCTGTAAGCAGTACCACAGCAAACCGGTACAGCTGTACACTCACATGTAGCTTTTCTTAAAACAGCTTTTAACTGCTCAACAGACGGCTCTTCGCCTTCCAGATACATCATTGTCAGATCATCATCTAACTCACAGATTTTCTCTACTAACTCATCATGGTAAAGCTCTGCCTCATCCTGCATATCTTCCGGAATCGGCTCAATGCTGATGTCTTCACCTTTCTCATCGTTGTAGATATAAGCCTGCATCTCGAATAAGTCGATGATTCCTTTGAAGTCATCTTCTTTTCCGATCGGAAGCTGTAAGCAGATTGCGTTTTTACCTAAACGCTCACGAATCTGGTCTACTGCTCCGTAGAAGTTTGCACCAAGGATGTCCATCTTATTGATGAATGCCATACGTGGTACATTGTATGTGTCTGCCTGACGCCATACGTTCTCTGACTGAGGCTCTACACCACCCTTTGCACAGAAGACACCAACGGCGCCATCCAGTACACGAAGGGAACGCTCTACTTCTACTGTAAAGTCAACGTGACCTGGAGTATCGATGATGTTGATACGGTACTCTTTAGCACCCGGTGCAGGTTTATTTTCTTTCTGCGGTGTCCAGTGGCATGTTGTAGCAGCTGAAGTAATTGTGATACCTCTCTCCTGCTCCTGCTCCATCCAGTCCATGGTAGCAGTACCTTCGTGAGTATCACCAATTTTATAGTTAATACCAGTGTAATAAAGGATACGCTCTGTTAATGTAGTTTTACCTGCATCGATATGAGCCATGATACCAATATTTCTGGTTCTCTCAAGCGGATATTCTCTTCCTGCCATGGTGATTTCCTCCTCTTAGAATCTGAAATGGGAGAATGCTTTGTTTGCTTCTGCCATCTTGTGCATGTCTTCTTTACGTTTTACAGATGCGCCTGTATTGTTAGCTGCATCCATAATCTCATTTGCCAGTCTGTCTGCCATTGTTTTCTCTCCTCTTTTTCTGGAGAACATTGTTAACCAACGCAGTCCAAGTGTCTGACGTCTGTCCGGTCTTACTTCGATCGGTACCTGATATGTTGCACCACCGATACGTCTAGCCTTTACTTCAAGTACAGGCATAACGTTGTTCATAGCCTCTTCGAATACTTCGATAGCCGGTCTTCCGGTTTTCTCTGCAACACGATCAAAAGCTCCGTATACAATTTTCTGAGCTACACCTTTCTTACCATCTAACATGATGTTGTTGATAAGTTTTGTAACTACTACGTTATTGTACATAGGATCTGCTAAAACTTCTCTTTTCTGATTATGTCCTTTACGTGGCACGGTACTTCCCTCCTTAATCATGGTCTTGGCTTGCTGTCTTTCACAGCAGTTTCTTAATCGATTAATTCAACGGTACTCACATGTGTCTTTCTAATGTGTTCATGCTGGGAACATCTATCTTTATCTATTATCGTCGATAAAAAGAATTCCAACACTTACAATAGTTCTGTTTGTGATACTATTGGTCTTTTACAGGTCCTATTTGCCTGCTTTCGGTCTCTTAGCGCCGTATTTGGAACGAGCCTGACGTCTGTTTGCTACGCCTGCTGTATCCAGTGTTCCTCTGATGATATGGTATCTTGTACCTGGTAAGTCTTTTACACGACCACCACGGATCAGAACAACGCTATGCTCCTGTAAGTTGTGACCTTCACCCGGAATGTAGCTTGTTACTTCGATTCCGTTAGAAAGACGAACTCTGGCGATTTTTCTAAGAGCTGAGTTAGGTTTTTTCGGGGTTGCAGTCTTAACTGCTGTACAAACACCTCTCTTCTGCGGAGAAGCTGCATCTGTAGGTTTTTTCTGTAAAGAGTTGTAACCTTTCTGTAATGCAGGTGCTGTAGATTTCTTAGCAGATGTCTGACGACCTTTTCTTACTAACTGGTTAAATGTTGGCATTCTATTCACCTCCTGTATATTTTGTAAAAAAGTTTCCTGTGCGCTTTTGTGCACACTAAAATAGTATAGTGATTGTCTAATAGCTTGTCAAGCGTATTTTTCTGATTTTTCCCAGTTTTTTCTGTTTTTATACATATACAATGTGTTGCTTCTATATAAAAAGCAGATAATGATATTGTTTTATCCAATAACAGCGGATCAAATGTTATTTATAAAGAACTTTTACAACCTCTGACAGACATTTCTAATTGCAAAAAGACGATGCCCTACGGCACCGCCTTTTCTTTATATCTTATTCTGTTACAGTCTCTTCTGCATCTGCAGCTTCTTCTGTCTCAGTCTCAACGTCGATATCTTCTGCATCAATCTCTGTCTCAACATTTTCAACAGTTTCATCGCCTGCTAACAAATCGTCGCCCAACAGATCATTTGCATCAATCTCTGCATTCTCATCAATATCAGAATCCAGACGGATAGAACGATATCTCTTCATACCTGTTCCTGCCGGAATCAGTTTACCAATGATTACGTTCTCTTTCAGACCGATCAACGGATCAATCTTACCTTTGATTGCTGCCTCTGTCAGAACTTTTGTTGTCTCCTGGAAGGATGCAGCTGACAGGAATGAGTTGGTTGCCAGGGAAGCTTTGGTAATACCAAGCAGTACCTGTTTTCCTTCTGCCGGCTCTTTTCCTTCTGCAGCCAGTCTCTCATTTTCCTCCTCATAATCAAGGAAGTCAACCATGGTTCCTGGCAGGAAATCAGAATCTCCGTTGTTCTCGATACGGATCTTCTTCAGCATCTGACGAACGATAACCTCAACGTGCTTATCATTGATTTCTACACCCTGCAGACGGTATACACGCTGAACTTCCTGAAGCATGTAATCCTGAACTGCACGAACACCTTTGATCTTCAGGATATCATGCGGATTTACACTACCTTCGGTAAGCTCATCACCAGCTTCAAGGAATGCACCATCAGTGATCTTGATTCTGGAACCGTAAGGGATGAGGTAAGCTTTTGTCTCACCTGTCTCCGGGCTAGTAACGATGATCTCACGTTTTTTCTTTGTATCTTTAATAGTAGCAACACCAGCAAACTCTGTGATGATAGCAAGTCCTTTCGGTTTTCTTGCCTCAAAAAGCTCCTCAACACGAGGAAGACCCTGTGTGATATCATCACCGGCAACACCACCGGAGTGGAAAGTACGCATTGTAAGCTGTGTACCAGGCTCACCGATAGACTGAGCAGCGATAATACCAACTGCCTCACCAACCTGTACTGCCTGACCGGTTGCCATGTTTGCACCGTAGCATTTTGCACAAACACCGACTTTAGAACGGCAGGTAAGAATTGTACGGATTTTTACTTTTTCAAGCGGTTCTCCGTTCTCATCTACACCTTTGCTCATAACCAGAGCTGCACGTTTCGGTGTGATCATATGATTTGCTGCAACAAGTACGTTTCCGTCTGCATCGTGAATATCTTCACATGCAAAACGTCCTGTGATACGCTCCTGGAGGCTCTCGATTTCCTCTTTGCCATCCATGAATGCACTTACGTACATACCAGCAGTCTCACTTCTATCTTTACAGCAATCTGTCTCACGAATGATCAGATCCTGTGAAACGTCTACCAGACGTCTTGTCAGGTATCCGGAATCGGCGGTACGAAGCGCTGTATCGGACATACCTTTACGTGCTCCATGGGCAGACATGAAGTACTCCAATACGTCAAGTCCCTCACGGAAGTTTGATTTAATCGGCAACTCGATTGTTTTACCAGTTGTATCAGCCATCAAACCACGCATACCAGCCAGCTGTTTGATCTGTTTATCAGAACCACGGGCTCCGGAGTCAGCCATCATGAAGATGTTGTTGTATTTATCAAGTCCGGATAACAGCTCATGTGTAAGCTCATCATCAGTCTCTTTCCAAGTCTCAACAACCTCTTTGTAACGCTCTTCCTCTGTGATAAGTCCACGTTTGTAGTTCTTTGTAATAAGATCTACAGTATCCTGTGCCTGTTTGATCAGTGCCGGTTTCTTCTCCGGTACTGTCATATCAGAAATAGATACGGTCATAGCAGCTCTTGTAGAGTACTTATAACCCATTGCTTTAATATCATCCAGAACTTCTGCTGTGGTTGTAGCACCATGGATGTTGATAACTTTCTCAAGGATCTGTTTCAGACCTTTTTTACCAACATGGAAATCTACTTCCAGTACCAGATCATTTTCCGGTTTGCTTCTATCTACAAATCCAAGATCCTGTGGCAAGATTTCATTGAAGATGAAACGTCCAAGTGTAGACTCAACAGTTCCTGTCTTCTCTGTGCCATCCGGCATTTTCTTTGTCACACGTACATGGATTCTGGAATGTAATTTTACATATCCGTTCTCGTATGCAAGAATTGCTTCATTCAGGTTCTTGAAGTAATGGCCTTCACCAATACTTCCCGGTCTCTCCTGTGTCAGATAGTAAATACCAAGAACCATATCCTGAGAAGGAACGGCTACCGGACCACCATCGGACGGTTTTAACAGGTTGTTCGGGGACAGCAACATGAAACGGCACTCTGCCTGTGCTTCCACAGAAAGTGGAAGATGGACAGCCATCTGGTCACCATCGAAATCGGCATTGTATGCGGTACAAACAAGCGGATGCAGCTTGATTGCTTTACCTTCTACAAGGATCGGCTCAAATGCCTGAATACCAAGTCTGTGCAGTGTAGGAGCACGGTTCAACATAACCGGATGCTCTTTGATAACTTCTTCCAGAACGTCCCATACCTCTGTCTGAAGTTTCTCTACCATTTTCTTTGCGCTTTTAATATTATGAGCGGTTCCGTTTGCAACCAGCTCTTTCATAACGAACGGTTTGAACAGCTCGATTGCCATCTCTTTCGGCAGACCACACTGATAAATTTTTAATTCCGGTCCTACTACGATTACGGAACGTCCTGAATAGTCAACACGTTTACCAAGCAGGTTCTGACGGAAACGTCCGGATTTACCTTTCAGCATATCGGAAAGAGATTTTAATGCTCTGTTACCAGGTCCTGTAACCGGTCTTCCACGACGACCGTTATCGATCAGGGCATCTACTGCCTCCTGAAGCATACGTTTCTCATTACGAACGATGATATCCGGTGCTCCAAGCTCTAACAGTCTTCTCAGACGGTTATTACGGTTGATGATACGACGATACAGATCATTCAGATCGGATGTTGCGAAACGACCACCATCCAACTGTACCATCGGACGTAAATCTGGTGGGATAACCGGGATAACAGTCATGATCATCCACTCCGGTCTGTTACCAGACTCACGGAATGCTTCTACAACTTCCAGTCTCTTGATGATTCTTGCACGTTTCTGGCCTGTAGCAGTCTTTAATGCTGCTTTCAGTTCAACAGAATCTTTCTCAAGATCGATTGCTTCCAGAAGCTCTTTGATGGATTCTGCACCCATACCTACACGGAAGGATTTTCCGTATTTTTCGTATGCTTCCTGATATTCTGCTTCGGACAGAACCTGCTTATACTGCAGGTCTGTCTCGCCTTTGTCAAGTACGATGTAAGAAGCGAAATACAGTACTTTCTCCAGTGTTCTCGGAGAAATATCAAGGATTAATCCCATACGGCTCGGGATTCCCTTGAAGTACCAGATATGAGATACCGGAGCTGCCAGCTCAATATGTCCCATACGCTCTCTACGAACGTTAGATTTTGTAATCTCAACTCCGCATCGATCGCAGACAACGCCTTTATAGCGGATTTTTTTATACTTTCCACAATGGCATTCCCAGTCTTTGCTCGGTCCAAAAATACGTTCACAGAACAAACCGTCTTTTTCTGGTTTCAAAGTTCTATAGTTAATGGTTTCCGGTTTCTTTACTTCGCCCCGGGACCATTCCAATATTTTTTCCGGTGAAGCCAGTCCGATGCGGATGGCATCGAACGCTATGTTTGTGCCGACTTCTTTATTGTTTGTTTCTGGCATTTACAACGCTCCTTCCTCTTATTCTTCATCAAGAATGCTATCATCAAATCCGTCCATGAAATCATCTGTCTGAGCATCATTCTGATCGTCTTCTACATTTACCAGTTCTTCTTTTTCATTGAATTCCTGTTTTGAGAATCCCATCTCTCCGAAAGACTCTTTTTCTTCATAATTGAAGTTTCTGTCTCCGGAAATGATTGCGTTCAGATCTGTATTTCCATATTCGCTTGTTTCAAGCAGTTTTACTTCTTCGCCGTTCTCGTCTTCCAGTGTCACATCCAGACCAAGTGACTGTAACTCTTTCAACAGTACCTTGAAGGACTCCGGAATACCAGGCTCAGGAATATTATCACCTTTGATAATTGCTTCGTAAGTTTTTACACGTCCGATCACATCATCAGATTTTACTGTCAGGATCTCCTGCAGTGTGTATGCTGCACCATAAGCCTCCAGTGCCCATACCTCCATCTCTCCGAAACGCTGTCCACCGAACTGAGCTTTACCACCCAGAGGCTGCTGTGTAACGAGGGAGTAAGGACCAGTAGAACGTGCATGAATCTTGTCGTCTACCAAGTGATGCAGTTTCAGGTAATGCATGTGTCCGATTGTTACCGGGCTGTCAAAATACTCACCGGTACGTCCATCACGCAGTCTTACTTTACCATCACGGGAAATTGGAACACCTTTCCACAGTTTACGATGATCTCTGTTCTCATACAGGTAATCAAGAACTTCCGGAAGTAATTCCTCCTCATGTTTCTCTTTGAATTCTTCCCATGTTAAGTTTACATAATCATTTGCCAGATCCAGAGTATCCATGATATCTGTCTCTTTTGCACCTGCAAAAATAGGTGTGGCAACATTAAATCCAAGTGCTTTTGCAGCAAGGCTCAGATGAATCTCCAGCACCTGTCCGATATTCATTCGAGAAGGTACACCCAGCGGATTTAACACGATATCCAGCGGACGACCATTCGGAAGGAATGGCATATCTTCTACCGGAAGTACACGGGAAACAACACCCTTGTTACCATGACGGCCGGCCATCTTATCACCAACAGAGATTTTTCTCTTCTGTGCGATGTAGATACGAACTGCCTGATTTACACCCGGTGATAACTCGTCACCATTTTCACGGGTAAATACTTTTGCATCTACAACAATACCATACTCACCATGCGGTACTTTTAAGGAAGTATCACGTACTTCTCTTGCTTTCTCACCAAAGATTGCACGAAGCAGTCTCTCCTCAGCTGTCAGTTCTGTCTCTCCCTTCGGAGTTACTTTACCAACAAGGATATCACCGGCACGAACCTCGGCACCAATACGGATAATACCTCTCTCATCCAGATCTTTCAGTGCCTCATCACCAACACCCGGAACATCTCTTGTAATCTCTTCCGGTCCCAGTTTTGTATCACGTGCTTCTGCTTCATACTCTTCAATATGAATAGATGTATATACGTCATCCTGAACAAGACGCTCACTTAACAGTACAGCATCCTCGTAGTTATAACCTTCCCATGTCATAAATCCGATCAGTGGGTTTTTACCAAGACCAAGTTCTCCGTTTGCTGTAGAAGGACCATCAGCAATAACCTGACCTGCCTCCACATGATTGCCTTTGAACACGATTGGTCTCTGGTTGTAGCAGTTAGACTGGTTGCTTCGTGAGAATTTTGTCAGCTTGATTGTCTCTCTGCTTCCATCATCATCGTATTTGATTGTAATTTCATTAGAGCAAGCGCGCTCGATCACACCGGCACGTTTTGCCACTACACAAACACCGGAGTCAACTGCTGCTTTCGGCTCCATACCAGTACCAACTACCGGCGCTTCTGTTGTAAGAAGCGGTACAGCCTGACGCTGCATGTTTGCTCCCATCAGGGCACGGTTCGCATCATCGTTCTCAAGGAACGGAATTAATGCGGTAGCAACAGAGAATACCATCTGCGGAGATACATCCATGTAATCAAATAATGTCTTATCATACTCCTGTGTCTCTTCTCTGAATCGACCAGATACAGAGTTACGAACAAAATATCCGTTCTCATCCAGCTTCTCGTTCGCCTGTGCTACATGGTAATTATCCTCTTCATCTGCTGTCATGTATACAACTTCGTCTGTTACACGCGGATTTTTAGGATCAGATTTATCAATTTTACGATATGGTGCCTCTACGAAACCATACTCGTTAATTCTCGCATAAGATGCAAGAGAGTTGATCAGACCGATGTTCGGTCCCTCAGGTGTCTCTACCGGACACATTCTTCCATAATGGGAGTAATGAATATCTCGAACCTCAAATCCTGCACGATCTCTGGACAAACCACCTGGTCCTAATGCAGACAGACGACGTTTGTGTGTCAGCTCACCCAGAGGGTTGTTCTGATCCATAAACTGTGACAGCTGGGAAGAACCAAAGAACTCTTTGACTGCAGCTGTAACAGGTTTGATGTTGATCAGACTCTGCGGTGTAATTGTCTCAAGATCCTGTGTTGTCATTCTCTCACGAACCACTCTCTCCAGACGGGAAAGACCAATTCTGTACTGGTTCTGAAGCAGCTCACCTACCGCACGGATACGACGGTTTCCAAGGTGATCGATATCGTCATCGTTTCCGATACCGTACTCCAGATGCATGTTATAGTTAATAGAAGCAAGAATGTCTTCTTTTGTAATATGTTTCGGAATCAGATCGTGGATATTTCTGTGAATTGCTTCTTTGATATCCTCAATATCTGTATTTTCTTCCAGAATCTGTGCCAGAACCGGATAGTAAACCAGCTCATGAACGCCCAGTTCTTCCGGATCTACGTCTACATAATGGCGAAGATCAACCATCATACTGGACAGAACTTTTACATTTCTCTCCTCTGTCTGAATCCATACATAAGGAACTGCCGCATTCTGAATTGTATCTGCCAGCTCACGGTCAACTTTCTGACCTGCCTCTGCCAGAACCTCGCCTGTGCTCGGATCTACAACATCCTCTGCCAGTACATGTCCGTTGATACGGTTTTTCAGCATTAATTTCTTATTGAATTTATATCTTCCGACCTTAGCCAGATCATATCTTCTCGGATCGAAGAACATCGCCATGATAAGGCTCTCTGCGCTTTCTACAGACAGCGGCTCACCCGGACGAATTTTTTTGTATAACTCTAAAAGACCTTCCTGATAGTTTGTAGAAACGTCTTTTCCAAAACTTGCAATAATCTTTGGTTCTTCACCAAACAGATCAATAATTTCCTGGTTTGTACCGATACCAAGTGCACGAATCAATACAGTGATCGGCACTTTACGTGTACGGTCTACACGAACATAGAAGACATCATTGGAGTCTGTCTCATATTCCAACCATGCACCACGGTTCGGAATAACAGTGCAGGAATACAGTTCTTTTCCGATTTTATCATGGGCAATACCATAATAAATACCCGGGGAACGAACAAGCTGACTTACAATTACACGCTCAGCACCGTTAATTACAAATGTACCTGTCTCTGTCATCAACGGCAGATCACCCATGAAGATCTCATGCTCATTGATCTCGTCTGCTTCTTTATTGTAAAGTCTTACTTTTACTCTTAAAGGAGCTGCATATGTCGCATCACGCTCTTTACATTCCGGGATGGTATATTTAATCTCATCCTCGCACAATCTGAAATCTGTAAATTCCAGACTCAGATGTCCACTGTAATCAGCAATCGGCGAAATATCCGCAAACACTTCTTTGAGTCCTTCTTCCAAAAACCAATTGTAGGAATTCTTCTGAACCTCAATCAGGTTTGGCATTTCCAGAACCTCTTTTTGTCTCGAATAACTCATACGCAAACTTTTTCCGTTTATGACCGGACGTATCCTGTTTTTCTCCATTGACGCTTCACCTCTCGTTTTCTTTTTCTATCCCTGAAAAGGGCGCAATAAGCCCCATCAAACCACAATAGTGCATTTATCATAGTAGCATAGTATTTTTGCCAAGTCAAGGATTATTTTCACTTTTTGGCATCATTTTTGTGAGCACAAAAAAACACCAACCGGTTTCCCGGTTGGTGAAAATAATTCGGATAAAATTATTTAAGAGTAACTTTAGCGCCTTCAGCCTCAAGTTTAGCTTTGATATCCTCAGCTTCTGCTTTATCAGCACCCTCTTTAACCATCTTCGGAGCCTCGTCAACAACTGCTTTAGCTTCTTTTAATCCTAAACCTGTTAACTCACGAACAACTTTGATAACTTTAACTTTGTTCGGACCAACCTCTGTTAACTCAACGTCGAACTCTGTTTTCTCCTCAGCTGCGCCAGCACCGTCTCCGCCTGCTGCTGCAACTACAACGCCTGCTGCTGCAGATACGCCAAACTCTTCTTCACATGCTTTTACAAGGTCATTTAACTCTAAAACAGTTAACTCTTTAATCGCTTCAATAAATTCTGCGGTTGTTAATTTTGCCATTACTTTTTACCTCCAATTTTTCGATATTTTCATCTTTTAATATTCTAATTTTTAAGCTGCTATTTGCAGCTTCATCACCGGATTACTCTGCCGGTGTCTCTTCTGCTGCCGGAGCTTCCTCTGCTGTTTCTTCAGTAGCTGCTGGCTCGCAGTTTGCAGCACCACCCTGCTCTGCGATCTGATTGATAACGCGAGCGAAGTTTGTGATCGGAGACTGGATGCTTCCAAGTAATTTGGAAAGAAGATCCTGTCTGGACGGAACGCTTGCGATTGTCTGCATTCCTGCTGCATCATAATAATCGCCTTCCACAACACCAGCTTTGATTTCAAGTGCCGGAGCTGTTTTAGCAAATTTTGCAAGAATTCTTGCCGGAGCTGTTGCATCTTCTTTTGAGATTGCAATTGCGTTTGGTCCCTCAAGAACCGGTGCAAGTGCTTCAAACTCAGTACCTTTGAATGCGAAATTCATTAATGTGTTCTTATAAACTTTGTAAGAAACACCAGCTTCTCTTAATTCTTTACGTAACTGTGTATCCTCAGATACGGTAAGTCCACGGTAGTCTACAACTACTACAGACTGTGCACCATCGATCTGAGCTGCGATTTCCTGAACGATAGGCTGTTTCAGTTCTACTTTTGCCACGAATCGTGCACCTCCTTCTTAAATTTTGTTTCCTCAGACGAAAACGGGAATCCATTCACATAGGAAGTACTCACTTTCCATGCTACATAAAAATCCCTCTGTCACGCAGACAGAGGGAGAAAATTCTTCTTTACTAAACATTAAACTGTTTTGTAAATTCCCTCGGCAGGTTCTGCGTTTATGCCTTTCGGCACCTGCTGTCTTCGGCAATTTTGTAATCTTTCGATTACACACCGCTGTGTTTTCACACAACGGTGCAATTATATCATTGTATCATTTCGATGTCAACAACAATTCAAAACTTTTTACACATATTTAGCAGTGTTTAATTTAACACCAGGTCCCATTGTAGAGGTCATTGTTACACTCTTCAGGTACTGACCTTTTAATGCGCTTGGTCTTGCTTTGATGATGGCATCCATAAGGGTCTGGAAGTTGTCCGCTAATTGCTCTTCTGTAAAGGATGCTTTTCCAATTGGCACATGGATAATATTTGTTTTGTCCAGTCTGTACTCAATCTTACCTGCTTTAATATCGTTGATAGCTTTTGTAACATCCATAGTTACTGTTCCGGCTTTCGGGTTTGGCATTAAACCTTTCGGTCCAAGTACACGTCCAAGACGTCCAACAACACCCATCATATCCGGTGTAGCTACTACTACGTCGAAATCAAGCCATCCTTCGTTCTGGATCTTCGGAATTAATTCCTCTCCACCAACGAAATCAGCGCCTGCTGCCTGAGCCTCGTCTACTTTTGTACCTTTTGCGAATACAAGTACACGAACTGTTTTACCTGTTCCGTGCGGCAGTACAACAGCACCACGGATCTGCTGCTCAGCGTGACGTCCATCACAACCTGTACGGATGTGAAGCTCGATGGTCTCGTCAAACTTTGCTGTAGCGTTCTCTTTTACAAGTTTGATTGCATCTGCACTTTCATACTGAACTGTTCTGTCGATTTTTTTCGCACTATCGACATATCTTTTTCCTCTTTTCATGAATTATAACCTCCTGTGGTTGTATCGGGAGAGGACCCTCCCACTTATTTTCGTTAATTAGTCCTCAGCTACAGTAACACCCATACTTCTTGCTGTTCCTGCGATCATGCTCATAGCACTCTCTAAGGATGCTGCATTTAAGTCTGGCATTTTCAGCTCTGCGATCTCTTTGATCTGAGCTTTTGTGATTGTTGCTACTTTAGTTTTGTTCGGTACGCCTGAACCAGATTTGATTCCGCAAGCTTTCTTGATCAGAACCGGTGCTGGCGGAGTTTTTGTAACGAAGCTGAAGCTTCTGTCTGCATATACTGTAATTACTACAGGGATGATCAGATCGCCCTGATCAGCTGTTTTTGCGTTGAACTGTTTTGTAAACTCTACGATGTTTACGCCATGCTGTCCAAGTGCAGGACCAACTGGAGGAGCCGGTGTAGCTTTACCAGCAGGAATCTGCAGTTTGATATATCCTTCTACTTTCTTTGCCATTTGAGATTGCCTCCTTTGAATTTTTCGTAATCGTTCCTTTACTTACGCTTACATTTTCTTCACTTCTGCGAAACTTATTTCTACCGGTGTTTCGCGACCGAAAAGCTCTACATTGATAGTCACGATCTGTTTGCTCTCATTCATGCTCTGGATAACACCAACGGTATCTTTCCATACACCACCAATGATCGTAACAGTATCGCCTTCTTTGAAGTCGACTACCACTTTTTCTTCTTTGATTCCCAACGGTCTCATCTCAGCTTCCGTGAGTGGCACCGGCTTTGATCCCGGACCAACGAATCCGGTAACACCTCTGGTATTTCTGACAACATACCAAGTGTCATCATTCATCACCATATTGATGAGCACATATCCAGGAAACATTTTTTTCTGAACCTGCTTTTTTGCACCGTTCTTCAACTCAACGACATCCTGCATCGGAATTCGAACTTCAAGAATTTCTTCCTCCAGATGTCTGTTTTCAATTGTTTTCTCAATGTCTGCTTTTACCTTATTCTCATATCCGGAATAAGTATGAACTACATACCAGTTCGCCTCAGCCATAAAAACTCACCTTTGCCTTCCTAAAGATTTACAAGGAAATCAACACCATACTGGATACCCAGATCCAGCACCGCGATAATCGCACCCAGGATAACGGAAACAATTAAGACTGCTACAGTCTGTTTCCCAAGTGATTTTTTGTCCAGCCAAACGATTTTCTGGAACTCAGCCTTCAGACCGGTAAACCAGCTCGTTTTCGGAGCATCTTTTTTCTTGGTTTCTTCCATCATGTCACATCCTTTGCATCGCCGGATTATTTGGTTTCTTTGTGTAATGTATGCTTTCTACAGAATTTGCAATACTTGTTTACTTCCATTCTTTCAGGATGAGCTTTCTTATCCTTAGTCAGGTTGTAATTACGCTGTTTGCACTCTGTGCATGCCAATGTAATCTTTACGCGCACAACTTTCCACCTCCATTAAATTTCTTTGCAACTGTATGCTTTCATAAAATTATGAATCGCATTCAATTTTAGGCATAAAAAAAAGACCTACTTCCATCGCCCATCCACTATAGCACAGGAAGCAAGTCTTCGTCAACTATTTTTTCGCATTTTCCATATACTCGTTCTGTATCTTATGTAAAACATAACATATCATTCAGGACACGTAAATAATTATTTTTCATTTTTTAATTTAGATTCCATTTTCTTTCTCTCCGTTTTTGATAAAACAGGAAGATTCCCGTACCTGCAGCTGCCATACCAATTATCAGAAAAACACACGGCATTTTTCCAGAACCACCGGTTACCGGCATAGAAAATTCTGCTGCATTATCAATATGATATGTCAGATCATAAAAGCCATACATTTTCGTAACTTCATCATAAACCGCTTTGGATAAATCTGCATCACTCTTTTCCCATTCTTCCAGAGACTTCTCCAGAGGAAGCGTTACTTCAATTTCTTCTTTGAGCAGATGATAGCCTTCCTTCGTTTTTATTTCAGTAATTCGGTAAGTCTGCGGAATCAGATCTTTCCACTCGATCCTGCCCTCTGCATCCGTTGTTCCTGTATAAACGTCTCCGGTCTGTACACCTTTCATCTCAAAGATAACACCTTCCAGTGGGTGCTTAAACCCTTTTGAATCTTTCTTATACAGACAGATACTTCCCTTTCGTGGACTATCATATGCATTAACAGTAATATTTTCAGTCTCCAGTTTTTCAAATTTTTGATCATTAGAACCATACAGCTCTGCCTCAGCTCCATTCGCCCGCTGTTTGATCAGCATTTTCAATCCATCCGTCACAGAAGCTTTTTTATCTGCATTTTCTGAAAAGCACATAAATCCCTTCAGTTGAAAATATCGCGGCGGCACAACTTCTTTTAACACATAACTTCCCAAAGGATAAAAAATCTGTCCATCTGCATCCGTATATAACTCATCAGATTTCAACGTAGTTCCATCCTGCATAGTATAAACATTTTTCAAAAAACAAGAACTGTCTCCGATGGTAATTTTTCCATCCGCATCCGTATAAAAATACCATCTATGGTATGGTGTGTCCTCAGTTTTGCCATTCACATTCATATAATAGGAAAGTTCAAACACGGCGCCCTGCAGAGACATATTTCCACGCACGGCAAAAGGTTCTGAAAGCTCCTGATCCATTTTTTTCAACGTAAGTGGAAATGTATGTGTTCCCGGAACTTCTGTACAGACAATCTGCGTTGTTTCTTTTGGTGTCACTACTGCCCGATGAATTCCATCCATAACAGTTTCACCGTCATTTTCATTACACAACAAATATCCAGCGGATGCTGTTATTTCTTTTATATAATAAGTTCCTGCATGCAGCGTCACTATATTAGTATTTCCATCTGCATCTGTTCTCAGTATGTCGATCCGATTCTGATCTGCCAGGGCATCTTCCTGTGACGCATAAATTCCATATTCTGCGCCTTCCAGCGTATAGCAGACATTATCTTTTACAAGTTCTGCATTTTCAGATATTTTCTGCAATTTCAAACTTCCGGGTGCCGTATTGGAAAACTGCACTTCAACTGCATGTGTATTCAAATTGAAAGTCTGTTCCCAATATTCTGGATTCAGTTCATATCCGTCCGGAGCCTTCATTTCTACCACTTTCCAGGTATATGCTGTCTGAGATTTCAACTGTTCTACTGCTATTTTTACTTTTCCGATTACTTCATCTTTTGCACTCTGGTAAGCAGTTCCCCAGCTTCCAAAATCAAGCACTTTTTTTGTACTGGAGAAATAATTTGTATATAAAATATTTCCTCTCCAGTGATAGGATGCGCGCCCAGTTTCATCTGTCTTTACGGTCGCCATTTTTTCCCCATCTTTGTAGATTTCAAATTCTGCACCTGCCAGAACTTCGCCAGTATCTGCATCTGTTTTTTCTATGTGAATATCAAAAGACTGAGCAACCTGATTCCGTGCGCGATACGACGCCTGCAAATATTCCGTCCTTTTGAATACGATCCGCACGCTTCCACTGACCGGATTTATTACATTATTCCAAAGTGCTACCTTCTGCCTGCTTCCTTCCGCATAAATATAAACGCCACCACCTGTCGGAAGCCCCTTTTTTCTATAATTTAAGGTGATTGATTTTCCAGCAAAAGACGCATTGGTGGTAACTGTTAATCCTCCTTTTGCCGGGGCAACCTGAACACCTGCCGGAAGATTTACAAACTCGATCTGATCTGAAATGTTATTCTTATCCACAATCCATATTTTTTCTCCGGCATCAGCTGAAATCGTCTGCCCTGTATATGACGGAATCGTATTATAAGTACTAACTTTTTTCCAGACTTCTGCAATCGCCTGATCAACTTTCGCTTTTGAATCCAAATGAGCACAAGTATACTTTTTTGTATTCGTCAGCATATACCGGCTTGCCTGATTATAATCTTCATGATCCTTAATTTCTGACCAGATCAGATTCTGTGTCAACACGTAATTACATACCCAGTCTGAGCCAAAATAACTTTTTGCATAACACACTGCCTTGGTCAGATTGTTAATCTTGTCAAAACTCCAGCCATATCGATCCTGAAGCCATTTGACTCCATTTCCATTTTCCTGCAAATAAAAGCGTGTTCCGTTTGCAGTCAGATTATTCAATTCGGTAGCTGGCTCCATACAATATGCCCATTGTTCATTCAATAATAACATTGATTCTGTGCCATCCGCTCCATTTCTGTTGTAACTGGAAAATGCACCACTTAAATTTTGTTCGATATTTCTTTTTAATATCATGGAAGAATCTGCCGCAAACCCGGTAATTTCCCCAAATAGCAATATCGCAAACAGTATCAGCGCAGTAAATACGGACAGGGATAATAGTTTCCTTCTCTTTTTTTCTGTCATTTCGTTGTTTCCTCCCACTATGCTCTGCTGTTTACAAAATAATAACCATAGGCAAATCCGGTATATTTAAAATCTACCATTCCAGCACTGACATACCAAAATCCATTTTCGTTCTGTGCAACACCATTATAATCAAATCGTACCTTCCCATTTTCCAGATACCACCAGCCATTTTCATTTTTTGCCAGACCAGTGTATGTTGTATCTACAATACCATTTCTTACTTTCCACCAGGCATTATCGATTTTTGCAACGGTATCCATACTCGAATTGAATTTACCATTTGTCAGGTAAATAATCCCCTGATTTGCCGTAACACCGATAGTATCTTTTACCAATCCATTCTTACTGCTATCCGTCTTTCCTTTTGTCATCCAGTATATTCCATCTTTGCCTGCTGCCAATCCGGTATAAGTTTCATCTGCTTTTCCATTAACCAGATACCAGCCATTGCTTCCACTCATTTCTACCGTCTGATTCAATGGGAATTCACATTTTCCATTCGTAAATTTATATTTTCCAGATGTCGTATCAAAGATTCCACTGTTCCAATCTACCCAGCCGTTTACGACATGCCACCAGCCATTCCAATTCGGTACCAAAATAGATTCTGTATCTTTAACCACTCCCTGATCTACAAATCCCCATTGATTTCCTGTTTGGTCAGGGAACACTCCGTTTATGGTAACATCTGGCTTATCCCCATCATAAACATACTGCTGTTCCTCATTGATTTCCTGCGTAACAACCTTCCACTTAACCTCTGCTTCTGCTGCCTTTGCCAAAACTGTACTTCCATGAAAAAGTAACAACAGACTTCCCAACATCATAAACAGACGCATCCATTTTCTAACCACACGCTCTGTTTTCTGCATCTTTCCGCTTTCCCCCTTTCACATTCCTATATACCGTAAAAATCACGAATCCCGCCAATACTGCTACTCCTGCATAACGTATTTTTGTCTCCTGCCAAATTGTCTGATCCGAATTTGTCCTTATGCAATTTTGTGCTGATTCATTGTCCTGTACAAAGACCTTCTTTCCTGCCTCTGAAACACCCACGGTACCTGTCTCTTTCCGTTTTGCAGAAACAACATAACGATATTTCCCACTACTTCGGTAAGGATGACAGGTGATCAGCGTCACCTGATCGGTTCCCGATTGTATCTTTATCCGCTCTATTTCATCCGGTTCAATCACCTGAATATCCGATACTACATATTCCAAACGTTCCCATGGATTCGTCACAATGATACAATCCCCATGTTTCAGTGCATCAATATATTTAAAATACACCTGCTGCTTCCAGCCACGATGCGCTGCGATCACACAATTGGTATTGTTTCCGCCAATCGGAACAGATGTACCGCCCAAAACTGCTGCGCCCTGATTCAACTTTTCTTCGGATGCCCCAAGATACAGCGGAAGCGTACAATCAATGCTTGGGATTTCCACATATCCAAACATTTTATCTGATACAATTCCATCAATTTCAGGTGCTTTTTCCACATATGCCGGTTCATATAAACAGTTCTGCCCACTTTCAAACAATTCCTGATTATACCGTTGTATCTTTCCAAATAAATCCGATTTTTCCTCTGGTTCTGACTGCATGTGAAACTCTGCAATTTCTTTCTGTATTCGTTTGTCCTGATATTGCTGATGCAGATTTGGAGAAAAAAAAATCAAACATCCTGCCAATAAAAGTGCTGCTCCACACCAATGCTTCCATTTTTGTGCCACTCTGCCCGTTTTTTGTCTTTTCAACATTTCTTTCTTCCTTTTTTCCAAAGCATTGACAATACTTTGACAACAACTGCCAATCCCGCCATCATTGCACTGCCAGCCAGAATTGCATTCAGATATGCCCGCATCCATACCGAACCATTCCAGTCTGCCGTTTCTACCGGCACATCCACTTTCTTCACATCTGCATCCGATACCCGTTCTCCGGTCACGATCAGTCGATGTGTGTTTACTCCATAGGGTGTACAGGTAACCAAAGATATCAAATCCCGGTTTTCATCCGGGTAAAGGTGATCTGCCTCTTCCGGCAAAAGTGTCTGTATTTCACACACACAATATGTAAGACTCATATTTAACACCCGGATGTAAAACAGATCGCCTTCACTTAATTCCGTCAGATCCGAAAACATTCTGGAAGTATTCATTCCTGTATGAGCCAGAAGAAATGAGCGGTTACCCACGCCCCCAATCGGCAGCGCGGAACCTTCCATATGCCCAACCCCCTTTTTCAAAACTTCTTCCGATGTTCCATGATAAACCGGAAGTGACACATTGATCTTCGGTATTTCCACAAAACACATCATCCCGTTTTCTGTTGGGTTCAACACTTCTTCATAACGAATATCTTCTGGCAAGGATGTATCACAATATGGTTCCGTAAGCATTACCCGGCTGTTGACCAGCTCCTGATTATATCTTCTTGCAGCTTCCAGCTGTTTTGTAATCTCTGACGTTCCACTTTCTGCCGCATATTGTTCGTATACATTTGCACTGGAAGCCACATGATGTTGATACAGCCAATTACTGAACCATGGATACCCCATCAGTATCACTCCAAGTCCGATCAGTACAACCATTCCTGCCTGTCTGATTTTTCTCATATTGCACTTTATTTCATTGATAAGTCTTTTTTACGTGACATAAGGCTGCATCCTCCGGCAACTGCTGCAACACCAATGATCGTCACCAGATACAGTCCTCTTCCACCAGTCTGTGGTAACAGAAACTTTTTCGTATTCGTTACTGTCAAAATGACGGCTCCATTCGAATCTGTCATAGATGCATCCACCTGATCTACCTTTGCGGATGCTTTCTGGATTGCACCTACATACAGATCTGTTTTTCCGATCGTGCGACCGTTTGCTGTCTCGGATGCTGGTTTCCCAGCAGCCGTTCCTGTCAGCTCATCTAGCTGATCTGTTACAAGATTTCCATTTTCATCATAAATACCGCCATTGTAGTTTTTTACAATCTGTTCCACAGCTTCCTGATTCATTCCTGTCACGCCACAAACAGATGCGATCACGTCTCTGTCCGTCGCGGTAATATCAATCTCTACCGGCTCACGCAGCAGATTATATCCCCGATCCGTCGCTGTCTCTGTCAAAAGATACTGATCTGCTTCCAGCCCTTCGATCTGCAATCTTCCGCTGTCATTCTGTGGCACAAAGGCGGTTGCCTCCACTTCCTTAGCGGTCTTTCCAGTTACATAATATTTTCCGTCCTTCTCTGATTTTTCAGCAATCACGTAATAGTCATCTGCCTTATTTTGAAGTGTAAACTCTACCTTTTTAAAGTTTCCCTTATCATCAGAAAATGTCTTTGTCAGATCTACTCCATAGGTATACACATAATTTCGGTCTTCCAACATGTTGTAATAACCATCCGAAGTACGACTCCAGATCAAACTGACATTGTTCTGATTTCCTTCATCACCGATAATCACAGATGCATCTGATCTGACAGTTGCCGTATAAGAAACTACCATATAATAATCTGATAATCCCTCCTCACGGTTCTTAGCACCATTTAAAACATTCAGTCCCTGTTCCGTCAGCCGGATATTCATTCTTGTAGAGCCATCCGGTGTCTGCATTCCTGTGTCCGGATCCTGTACCGTCACATAGGCATATTCCTGAGAATAATCACCGGAATCCAGCTCCCACACAGAAATGGCATTCTCTGTATTATTACTGTTCGCATCTTCTGCATTATCATAAAATGCGATTTTTGCATCACGGTTATAACGTAAACCTGCTGCTAATGTGTCCGTGAAAGTATATTCACTCAGATAGGTAGCAGCTGAAGTAATATGCGGTAATTTGGAAACCAGAATATAATCCAGCACATCTCCCTCTGATGCCGTCACCGTATCCGCATAAGAGAAATCGTTCCCCGCTGTAAGAAAATCAGCAGTAGAAACCTTTTCCCCGTTCCGTGGCAGCACACTGTCAGCATACCTTCTCACACTTTTATCCAGCGTCGGGTTTCCTGTCTGATTCTTCGGATAACATACCATGTCATACAGCCAGGTATTTCCTGCTTCCAAGTTGGTAAACGGAAGCTGAACAAACCATGGATCTACCGTATCCACAACCTGTTCCGGAACTTCTGCCTCCACAAACAGATACAGTCCAAGTGGCAGATTTTCTGCATGTGTTTCCCCATGGCTGTCTGTCTTTGGCAAATTGATCACCCCAGCCACACTGCTTTGATCCGTTGTATCACTCAATGTTCCATAATCATACAGATAATGTTCCAGCTCATTTTTCGCAGAAACATTATCTTCTTCCAATATCTGTTCCATAGCATCAGAAATCTGCTGGCTTGTATAATGATACACGTCCTGATTTTGACACGGATACGCTTCATCCGATGTTGTCATATCAATCGCATCTTCTGCTTTCAACCCCAGGATTTCTGCCAGCCTGCCCGGAATCTCATAGACTAATTCCACCAGTGACGTTGCATCACTATGCACCATGTGCGTTTCCACATTTCCGACCCGCAGACAGGAAAACTGTACGCCTTCCATGCCGTAATCTGACAGAGCCTGTTCTGCCTTTGTATTTTGTTCACCATCTGCTTCATCCTGTCCCTGCTTGTAATCACCAGCTGCTTCTGCCGATGTTATATCGTATTTTCGAATCGTGATACTTCCCTTTTTTGAAAGATCTACCGTTGACGCTTCCACAGATTTTCCACGTTTCTCTGACCCCTGTTCATAAGCACGCTCTCCCTGAGCTGCCAGACCAGTCTGCACTAATGGTGCTGTTCCCAGAATAAGTGACAAAGTAACTGCCCCCATTGCAATCATCATTTGTTTTCTTCTCATATTTTACCTGTTCTCCTATTATTTACTTCGTTTTACATTTAGTTGTTTAAAAACTGTTACCGCTACTTATCATTTTTCCATGTCTATCACCTCTCTTCCGTGAAATCCAACACGTATTGTTACTCATCAAAACTGGAATCCTGTGTCGAAAATCGACCACGAAAATTAGATATGTCCATAGCAGACAAAAGAAACTGCATTCGAATGCATCGCCTGTGATTTTGATGTGGCTTCAGTATACGCATCCCGCTGTCACCTGTCAACCACACTATTTTTTTCATTTTCTGTATTTATACAAACTGCACAAAACAGGAAAACCTGCATAAAATCTTCCCTTTTTTCACTTTTCGCCCTTTTTTACCCCATTTTACCATAACGAAAAAATGCAAATTTTGTATAGTTTTTTCACCTTTTCTTTTTCCATTCTCCCATGGTACAATAGGCAGAACGCAATATTTATTTTTGTACATTCAAGAATGCTCCGGCATTCTTGTTGCGAGGTGCGCGTCATGCAATTGCATGACATACTTCAACTGCGCACCTCTGTAATCCTGCCGGAGGCTATATCAGATGGGGGATTGGCTCCCACCTGATATATTTTTTATGATAAATCACAGTCAAAATGAGCACTAACTGTTCCAAAAAGGAGAACTACATATGTTAGAACTTTACCCGAATTATTATTCAAAATTTACCTGCACCGCAGACCAATGTCCAATCACCTGCTGTCAGGAATGGAAAATTGCTGTGGATGATGACACTTACCGAAACTGGTTTACCATCCAGCCGCCCACAGATGTTACTCCGCAAAAAGCCACACTTTCTGCCTATACCACTTATCAGGAGGAAGCTCGTGTCATTCGCCTGAATGAGCAGAAAAAATGTCCGTTCCTGAAAGAAAACGGACTTTGCCGACTGGTTCTCGCACATGGAGATGCCGTCCTGTCGGATACATGTACTACATTTCCACGGGAATTTCATACCTTTTCCAATCACATAGAAAAGACTTTAATGCCAAGCTGCCCGGCGGTCATTGATCTGTGGAAAGAAGAAACCAAACTTTCTTTTCCTTCTGTCAATGCCAGTCTGTGTTCTGATACGGACAATCTGCTTTTTTCTGTTCGAAGCCATCTGATCTCTCTGATGCAAAACAGCCCAGACTCTCCGGAACATATTTTGCTGGAATGTTTTTATATTCTTCTGGAATTGCAGCAGCAGACGTTATCTTCGGATTTACTGGCAGATTATTTTTCAGAATCTGTCATTGGGCAGCTTTCTGATGCCATTGAACAGATGGATTTTCCACTGGAAGATACCTTGCTGGAATGTAATGAACTTCTTCAGGATCTCGCCGTCAATTACCAAAAGGAAGGGCTTTACAGCAGTTTTCTGACTCCGCTTCTGGCACTTGCAGATCAGATTTCAGAAGGCACTGTCAATTATGATCTGGCAGAAGAATGGGATGCTTTTGAACAGCAGTTTTTCCAATATCAGGCTCTGATCCGAAATTTTCTTGCAAATGAATTTTTCTCTGATCTGCTGTCTCCCGACGGCGATCTGGAAAGCATGATCGTACAAATGCAATGGATTGGCATGGAATATGGCGTTGTCCGCCACAGTATTTTTTTGAAATGGTTGCTTGAAGGAAAAGGAAATCTCTGCTATGAAGTGGTTCGTGATTCGCTGGTCATACTGACACGAATGACCGGATATGAAAAAGATGATATTTACGAATATCTGGAAAACAGTTTTGATTCCCTTTATTGGGACTGGGGATATTTTGCAATGATCGTATTTGATTTTTTAAATGTGCAGTGATTCTGAGAAAAAAGGACAAATTTTAAGCCCGATCGATGATTTTCTTCTCCGACCGGGCTTTTAATGAATTTCCTGTAATTTCATTGTCTACACCTTCAACTTTCTCAGATTATTAATAATTACTTATGTTCCTTTTGGACCGTACCTCCTATCTTAGATTTTGAGTTCTTCCTTCTCATTTCATTGGACTGTACCTCTATTTCTTAAGTTCTTTTGTTGATATTATAGTAACGCACTTCCCCTGTTTTGTCAATACTTTTCTGTTATTTTTTATTTATGTTACTTTTTTTCTGTCTTTTCTTTTATTTTCTTCATATTTACTGTTTTTTATTCCCAACTCTATGCTATGTAATGTATGATTTTTAAGTTATAATTCTTTATTTTACTCTTTGCATAAGTCTCTTTCTTTAATAACAGAATTATTTCTCTGGCGCAGCATTTCTAACCGTAGTATAATACATAAGTATATAAACTACTTCTATTTAACAATCATGGAAAATTGCCTGAAACCGGCAATAGTGAGGGTAAAACAATGAACAGAAAATGGTGGCATGACAAGGTAGCATATCAGATTTATCCAAAAAGTTTTCTGGATACCAACGGAGACGGTATTGGCGATCTGAGAGGAGTTATTTCAAAACTGGATTATTTAAAACAGCTGGGAATCGACATGATCTGGCTCTCTCCTGTCTATAAATCTCCGTTTGTAGATCAGGGTTATGACATTGCCGATTATTATGCGATTGCAGAAGAATTCGGTACAATGGAAGACTTTGACGAATTACTGGCAGAAGCAAAAAAACGTAATATGTATATTATTATGGATCTGGTTATTAACCACTGCTCCGATCAGCATGAATGGTTCCAGAAAGCACTGGCAGATCCTGATGGTGAATATGCAGATTACTTCTACTTTCGCAAGGGGAAGAACGGAAATCCACCAAGCAATTACCGTTCCTACTTTGGCGGAAGCTGCTGGGAACCAGTACCTGGTACCGACAAATATTATTTCCACATGTTTGCCAAAGAACAACCGGATTTAAACTGGGAAAACCCGGTTCTTCGTCAAAAACTTTACGATATGATCAACTGGTGGCTGGATAAAGGACTTGCCGGTTTTCGAATTGATGCGATCATCAATATCAAAAAGGATCTTAATTTTCCTGATTATGAACCGGATGGTCCAGACGGAATGGTCAACTGTTCCAAAATGGTAGACAGTGTCGATGGCGTTGGCGAATTACTGGAAGATTTAAAAAAACACACCTTCGAAAAATATGATGCCTTTACTGTTGGTGAAGTTTTTAATATGAAAGCCGATGAACTTGCTGAGTTCATTGGCGAAAACGGTCATTTTTCAAGCATGTTTGATTTCAGTGCACACTGCCTGACAGAAGGCAAACGCGGCTGGTATGAAGCCGGACCGGTTCAATTTAAAGACTGGAGAGCGGCTATCACCAATGCACAGCTTACCGCGCAAACCTGTGGTTTTGAGGCAAACATTATTGAAAACCATGATGAACCAAGAGGTGTATCACGCTTTTTACCAAGCTACGCACAGAACCCGGCTGGTACCAAAATGCTTGCCACTGTCAGCATTCTGTTACGTGGAATTCCTTTTATTTATCAAGGACAGGAAATTGGTATGCAAAATGCCATATGGAACAGTATAGATGAATTCAATGACATCAGCACCAAAGATCAGTATCGCATTGCAAGGGATGCCGGATTAACAGACCGTGAGGCTCTGGCTGTATGCAATCGAATGAGTCGTGATAATGCCAGAACCCCGGTACAATGGAGCGATCAGCCAAATGCCGGCTTTACCAGCGGAACCCCCTGGCTGAAGATAAATCCAAATTATACTCAGATAAACGTGGCAAATCAGGAAAACGATCCATCTTCTGTGTTAAACTATTATCGCAGATTAATTGCCCTGCGAAAATCAACCGCTTATAAGGAAGTATTCACCTATGGAAAATTTGTTCCTGCTTACCAACATACGGACTCTGTAATGGCATATTATCGTGAAACAGAAACTCAACGCATTCTGGTTGCTGCCAATTTTAGTAAAAAACCTGTTACCCTGAATTTGGAGCATCCGGCAAAACAGGTTCTTTTGTCAAATATGGAAGCCACAGACATTATGGACTCTACATTATCAGATTCCTTAGAATCAGCAACTCTGCCATTAAGAAGCTGTGAAATACTTGTTCTGGAATTAGAATAAATATGCATAAGTTTGTCTGTTTACTTCAGGCAAACAGCAAGATAAAAAAGAGAGAGGAACACCGAAATGATGAGGTGCCGTAACGAAGGTTTTGAAATCAAGTGGCAAAGACAATCGGTACGGTATATTGCAGAAAAATCTAAAAATCATATTTGGAGGAAACTGCATTCAAGTCGAACGCACGTGAGACTTGGTGCGTGATTCTGGTCAGCGCAAGCTGACATCTTCTTTTCAGAATCACTGCACTCTACACTCCGTTCCGGTCGGCGCAAAACCATTGTCTCCCAGACAATGTGCGCCCTCGCGGAGCATTTATCTCAGTCGGAGATTGAACTCCCACTGAGAAATACTTGTTACTACTCACCACTTGCAGAAGTGGGAGTCTCAACTCAGACTGAGATGAACAGAGCCATCGAAAAATGCTCCGTTAAGATCCAAGAGAACCACATCATCTCCGAAATGCTTCTTGATCCTGTTTGTAAATGTGGATTTACCGGAACCAGAACCTCCGGCAATCCCGATAATGATACTTTCCATTGCTTTGATTACCTCTGATTTTCTTTTGTAATTCCAAATTCTTCCGGCATAAAACGCGGGCAGATATTCTCGGAAGTACAGATAACAGTGGATGCCAGTCTCGTTCCGATACCACATGCCTCACGCAGTGTTTTTCCATAAGTCAGACCGATGCAGACCCCTGAGAAAAAAGCATCTCCTGCTCCGGTAGTATCTACTACATCTACTTTCAGTGCCGGGTAAACCCCTGCGTCACCTTCCAGTGTTGCATAAACAGCACCAGCTTTGCCCATGGTAACAACCATCTGCGGAATCTTTGCAGAACGGATACGATCCTGCAGAATTGCGCACAGTTCTTCCGGGGTGATATTTTCATAATCCTCAGAAAACAGAATTCCTGCCTCCTGCTGGTTGCACACGAAGCATCCTGTTTTTCGAATAAAATCCCGGCGCTCGATGGCAATGCTCATATTGGAAACCAGTGCATAAACCTTCTTATTATATTTTTCCGCATAAGCGAAAGTCTTTTTTGTTACATCCTGATCCATGTCGATTTCAATGGCAATGCTGTCTGCATTTTTGAAAATCTCATCGCCATGCTCGTCCAAAATCTCAGACATCGGTTTGTGATCCGGGCGCTTGGAAACGGATGCAACCACGTCACCTTTGTGATCAAATACTGCCAGCCATGTTCCCATGCCGTTTTTTACTTTTTTCATATATCTGGTATCGACTTTGTGGCGGTTTAGTTTCTGTATGACATCCTCCCCGATGGAATCGTCATCTACGGCTCCGATGAAAATCGGCTCCAGTTCTACGTTCGCAATATCTTCTGCAACATTTCTACCTACGCCGCCGTGGATCTGCTCGATGGTTCCAAGGTTTCTTCCGTATGGAATATAGGTGGATGTTGAAAATCCTTTGATGTCAATAAATACATCTCCGATAACTACAATTCCCATGTATCTTGCTCCTTTATTTTATCTGTATATTAACTTTATATGTCTCTTGTATCTATATCTTCAATTTACCCTTATCTCAGTCATATTTCGATACATTTTTTATAACAATTACTATCTCTGACCCTTGTCGTAAGGAATACCTTCTGCCTTCGGTGCTCTCGATTTCTTGGAAAACAGCGCCAGTACCAGAAGGGAAATAATGTACGGCAGCATCTTGTAAAATGTTGCCGGAATATTCAGGGAAGCCAGAAAATCAAATCCGGAATATACGTTAGATAATGCACGAAACAATCCGAACAGTACAGCTGTCAATGCGATCAGATTCGGTCTCCACTGTCCGAAGATCATAACTGCCAGTGCCAGGAATCCAAAACCTGCGCCCACCGCATACTGACCAGATGCTCCGATGTTAAACAGTCCAACTTTATAGGCAAACAGTACGGAAAGGGTGCACATCAGCAACGGTGCTGATTTTGCCAGCGTACTTCCAATATCATCTGAAAGTTGATTTTTTTATTATCGTGGCTTACATCCATTCGTGCAACATTCTGTTCAATTTTTCCATATCAAGAGGTTTCGCAATATGCTCATTCATTCCTGCACTCTTTGCAAGTATCACATCCTCCGTAAATGCATTTGCCGTCATTGCAACGATTGGCAACAGCTCACCTTTGTGTTTAGGCAGGGAACGGATAGCTGTAGCCGCCTCATACCCATTCATAATCGGCATCTGCACATCCATAAAGACCAAATCATAATATCCATTTGGATGATCTGCTACCTTATCTACAGCTTCTTTTCCATTTACAGCCGTTTCAATCTCAGCACCTGTCATACCTATGATCTCAGCTGCAACTTCTCTGTTCAGTTCATTATCTTCCACTAAAAGGATTTTCTTTCCTGTATAATCACTTGCAGCGATATTTTTCAGGTAATCTCTTGCATCCTGACTCGGCTTTCCGGATATTATTTTTTGCAGTGCTGCGGTAAGTCTTGAGCGGAACAACGGTTTTGAAATGAATTCATCTACTCCTGCTGCTTTGGCTTCTTCTTCGATTTTTGTATAATCATAGGACGTCAGAACAATGACAGAAACATCAGGTCCTATCTTTTGGCGTATCTGCCTTGTTGTTTCAATTCCATCCATTCCCGGCATCTGCCAGTCAATAATATATACAAAATAATCATTGCCATTCTCATGACGTTTCACCGCACGCTCTACTGCCTCTTTTCCTGACAGTACCCACTCTCCGTCGATTCCAATCTCATTAAGAGTAGCCACTGTTCCTTCACAGCATATCTTATCATCATCCACAACCAGCACGGGCAAATTGACCAGTTCATCAATAGTCTCTGACTTTTCATCTCGCAGACGAAGGAAAATAGTAACGGTAAATCTGCTTCCCTTTCCCAGCTTGCTTTCTACCTTAATGTTTCCATTCATCATATTGACGATATTTCTTGTGATTGCCATTCCCAAACCGGTTCCTTGGATTTCGCTGATGCGTTTATCATCTTCACGAGTAAACGGGTCAAACATAACCTTTTGAAATTCCTCGCTCATTCCCATGCCGTTGTCTTGAATCACAAACTCATAGCATCCTATATCCAGGGAAGTGGTAGGCTTTTCCGTAATAGAAAACAGTATCTTGCCGCCATCTGGGGTATATTTGATGGCATTACTCATAATATTGGTAAATATCTGTTGTACTCTTAAACTGTCTCCTCTTACATATTCATGTTCAATTTTGTTGAGCTGTACTTCAAAATTATGATGGTGAGCTTCAATCTCGGAACGTGTCATTGCGATCAAGTTATCTACCAGTTCATCCAGATTAAAGTCTTCTTCCGTCAGTTCGATCTTTCCATTTTCAATGCGTGACATATCCAGTACTTCATTAATCAAACCAAGCAGATGACGACTCGACTTGGTTATTTTTCCAAGGCAATCGATCACACGATCCGGATGATCAATATTTGCTCCGGCAATGGCTGTCATACCAACGATTGCATTCATCGGAGTCCGAATATCATGAGACATATTTGATAAAAATTCTGTCTTTGACCTGTTTGCCTTGTTAGCCGCTTCATAAGCTTCCTTCAAAGCAATCCTCGATTCTATCTCCGCAAGTTTTTCCTGAGTGGTATCCTGTGAGATCAACAGCACCTTTTCAAGTACTCCGTCTTTCCAAGACAAAGGAATGAAAGCCATGCTCTTAAAATTCTTTTCATCTTCCGTACAATATTCCAGCTTATAAATATCATCCATACTTCTAATCATGCCACGGATATGGTCTGCTGAAATCACTTTGTCAATCGTTTCATCCTTTGCCACCACTTTATAGCGGGATGCAATCCTCCTGATCAGGTCATGATATGTTCCGTAAGCATCGTATGGTGGCTTTTTTCCGTGCAGACTATAAAACTTATAAGTATCATCTTCCAGATTGCACATAGCAAAACGATTGACCAGACGCATTGTTCCCTGAAGAAGCAGATCCATCGCATCATTCTTACGTGTCAGCTCCAATATGTTTTCCATTTCTTTTCTGGCTTCTGTAATATCCCGGACAAAAATCATTGCATAACGGGAACCGTCATTTTTTTCTCCTCTCATAAGGACATTGCGAACCAAACGTTCCTCACCTTTTATCCGTATTCTGCATTCAAGAGTGATTTCTTTTGAACCTTCACTCAGTTTTTCAACAATAAAATTACGGTTGTAAAAATGAGAAACCGCTTCCTTGTCCTCATCAACAACATAATTATCCAGGTATGCCTGAATCAGTTCATCCCATGTATGGCTCTTTTCAAAAATCTCCAGAAGGGAATCCTCTACTTTTAGTGACTCAAAAGAATTATCCTTTAGATTTACATAATACTCGCAGATGTTTCCCTCTGTATAGGCGCGATGAAATGCCTCATTTCTCTGTGCTTTCATCTCGCTCTGCTTTCTCTTGTCAATATTTATGAATGTACCGACAATAAGACGTACTGTTCCGTCCAGACGTCTGGTTGTCTCGGCATTTGCCCGGAACCATTGATAGGAACCATCTTTCATCTTCAAGCGGTATTCACAGTCATATTTCACACTATCTGTTTTGTCTTGAATTGCTTGCTCTAACAGTGTAAGTGTTGCTTCCTTGTCTTCTGGATGTAACAAATCTGCCCACGATTCCAGTTTATTTGGGAAATCAAGAATGTCATGATACCCAAGCATCGTGCGAAACTCATGACTCCAGTACACTTCCTTAATATTTCCGCTTTTGTCACAATCAAAACGCCACATCGCAGAATGGATCACGTTATTGATCAGTTTCAGATTCTGCTGCATCCAGTCAATCTGAACAGACAATACCCATACCTGCTTTCCATCATCTGCTATGGCATCTTTCTTGCACATACGGACAAATACAGGTGTGCCATCGCTCATCAGCATCTGTCCTTCCCCACACCCTTGAAGACGTTGGAACCTGTCGTATTCAAGAAAGGTCTGGTTTTCTCCATAGAAAAGATTTCTCAGAGAACCTGATGTTTTCTTTTGAAATTCTTCAAACGTATATCCCAGATTCTTCAACATGTGTGAACTGACCTGTGTGATTGTAAGATTTTCATCATAATATCCTGTCATGAATCCAACAATATTCAGTTCGCTCACTGCATCCTGTACGATTTTTTGACAGTTTTCATTTAACTTTGTATTATTCAGTAAAAAGATATTATTATCACTTTGCTTTTCTTTATTGAACATTTTCATTCTCCGTATATTCTAAGTCCAACAGGGATGTAAGTACTTCCATTAGTTTATTTATATCAAAAGGCTTTGAAAGATGAGCATTCATTCCTGCTTCAGCACAATGTTCTTCATCACTCTTAAAAGCATTGGCAGTCACAGCAATGATCGGAATTTCAGCACTTTCTGAATCCATCTGGCGAATATGCTTTGCAGCATCTATTCCATCCATGACGGGCATCTGCATATCCATGAGAATTCCAATGCCTGTTTTAACTGTATATAACTCTGATCTTCAAGGAACTTTAATGCAAATCTCCGAATCAGTGCTTCGCTGTGAAGGCGTCCCAAGACAGCTTCATAGTTTCCTCCAATAGCTTCATAACACTCTTGCATTGTCATATTTTATTCCTCCTGTCAATTGTATTCCACTAATTCATGAACCTCTGCTAATCAATTATATACATACCTTAAAATCGTTTTTATAACTTCATCAATCACAATCGGCTTTGACAAATGTGCGTTCATTCCTGCATCCAGTGATGCCTGAACATCTTCTGCAAATGAATTAGCTGTCATTGCTATAATAGGAATGTTTTTTCCATCCGGTCTGTCATTCATTGCCCTGATCGCTTTTGCCGCTTCATAACCATTCATTTCAGGCATCATGATATCCATCAGGATTACATCAAATGTGCCTTCCGGATGATTTCTGAAAATCTCAACAGCATTCTTTCCATCCACAACTCTTTCTACATTCATCCCGAACTCTTCCAACTGCACGGCAGCAATCTCTGCATTCAGTTCATTATCCTCTGCAAGAAGGACATTCACACCTGTAAGATTTACCTTTTCAGAAAAACCTGTATCTGACTTATTACATTCCTTATCTGTAATTTCCAAAGGAATATCCACAGTAAAAGTGGTTCCCTCATACTTTTTACTCTGCACGGAAATGGTTCCACCCATCATATCTACATACTTCTTTACGATAGCCATCCCCAGTCCAACGCCATGGTACTGCGTTCTCACATCGGAATCTTCCTGTACAAATTCCTCAAAAACTTCTTTTGTAAATTCCTCACTCATGCCAATACCAGTATCCGAAATGCGGTAACGCATATTTATATATCCATCCCCGCCCTTTTCCTGACACCGGGCTTCAAATGTAATCTTCCCTCCATCCGGAGTGAATTTCACGGCATTGCTCAGAATATTGACCAGCACATCACGCAGGCGTGCAGGATCCGCAAGTACATTTGGAATCTTTGCTTCTTCACGCTGAATCTTAAAGTTGATATCTCTGTTCGTAAGAAAGCCTTTTGTAATATCCAATGCAGAATCTGTAATGTTTTTCACATCCGCCGGTACCGGATTGTAATTCACTTTTCCACTTTCGATGCGGGTCAGATCTAATACATCATTGATCAGCGACAGTAAATGCTCTGAGCTTTCGTCAATCTTTTCCAGACAATTTTTCACTTCGTCTGACGGATTGTTTTTCATTGCAATACCGGTAAATCCTATGATTGCATTCATCGGTGTCCTCATATCATGGGACATATGTGACAGAAATGCTGTTTTTGCCTTGTTTGCAGCCTGTGCATGCTCTGCCAGTTCCGCCATTTCCTCAGCTTTCTCCTGGGCCGCCTTCTGAGCTTTTTTTCTTGCACTGAGACGCACCATTGTCCCAGCCATAGCAGTCAGCAGCCATCCAAAAATAAGAAGAACCCAAACAGTAACAACAGGATGCAGACGTATCCAGTCAACAAATGTAAGCTCTGTTGCTTTGTATGTGGTATACTGTGCTGCAAGATCTTCAACGAGATTTTGGGGCATGGCATACATTGCTTTCGTCAGAATACCAGCCAGCGCATGGTTCTCAGTTGATGAAATTACCATGCGGTAGGTGAATGTAGGCTGTTCCAGCAGAGTATATGTCATGGTGCCCGTAGTGTCACTGTTCACAAACGCCTGTGCCATGTAATAGTAGACGAAGGCAGCATCTGCTTTACCCTCACGGACAGCTTCCATCATTTCCTGTCGGGTACTGCACATCAGTTTTTCTGCACCGGGTGCCATTGCATCTTCAATTGAATTTGATACTGTCTGGTCAACAGTAGCAACAACATTAATTTTTCCATCAAAGTCACGCCGTGTCACCCTTGCCAGCTGCATCGTAATGAAAGGTGCAGTAATCCCCCATTTTTTCGTCTCAGCATAGTTATCTGTTTCCAGGCGTGCATCGATGCTCATATCTGTGGTTTCCGTATTTTTCTGATAAGCAATATACTCATCTCTGGTGGCAGGTGTAAGAAACTCATAGGAAATCCCGGCATAGTCTGCAATTTTCCGGAAGTAATCCGGGATAATACCCTTCATCTCACCATTTTCATTATAAGAATATGGATAACGGGTCGGATCACACAGAACATGAAGCGGGTTGTCCTTGGAATACTGTGAAATAATACTTTTTTCTTTCTCCGTATATTCCAGATTCTTAGTTTCTATGCTTTCATAATTTTTATTGTAAAGCGTCGTTTTCCAGTCACCCTCAACCGCATTCATCTGATCGATCGCATAATTGATCTCATTCAGCAATTCTGCATTGCCCTTTTTAACAATGACATAGAAATCGCTGCTGCCAAATTTCTCCACGATTCGCTCATTGTTTGTTTTTCTCAGAGAACTGGTAACAATCGCATCAACTTTTTCGCTCTGAAGGGCTTCATCCATTTCTGTGGTCGTATCAAAATAAGATGGAACATATGTAAATCCTTTGTCGTCTGCAAAATCCGCAAACTCTTCATTCCGGGTGTTTCCGTTCAAAAGCGCCACACGCATACCGTTGTAAGTGCTGTAATTGCCGTCCACAATCGTGCTGTTGTCACTGCGGACGGTCAGCATCCCATAATTGGTTCCGATCGGACGTGAAAAATCGAACTTTTCTTCTCTGTCCGGTGTTTTGCGGGCAGATGTTACCATGTCAATCTCGCCATCTTCAAGCATCTGCTGCATATCATCCCAGCTCTTATCATATCCGACATATTCGTAATCTACATCCCAATAACGGGCCATCAGCCGAAGAAAATCATAGCCATACCCGCTGCGGTTGCCTTCTTCATCCATCACATGATAACCATCCATGGCAAAGAAACCGACTTTGACAGTTTCATGCTGCGGACTGTCCTCGGCTGCATATGCAGTCTGGGGAGAAAATATCATACACACACATACAAAAGCCAGTAATACTGCCACATATTTCTTTGCTCTCGAAATCATATTAAATCTCCTGTCTGTCCGTCTGTCTGTCTGTCTGTCTGTCTGTCAAATATATTTCTCTATACATCTCCTTGTCAACCTCCTGTTTTATTCAAATCGAACGCACGTGAGACTTGGTGCGTGATTCTGGTCAGCGAAAGCTGACATATTCTTCTCAGAATCACTGCACATCTACACTTCGTTCCGGTCGGCGCAAAACCATTGTCTCCCAGACAATGTGCGCCCCCGCGGAGCGTTTATCTCAGTCGGAGATTGTACTCCCACTGAGAAAGACTTGTTATTACTCACCACTTGCAGAAGTGGGAGTCTTCTCGACTGAGATAAAATTGCACTGCCGCATCAATATCTTCATCTAAATCTGCCACCCTGACCGGGGCTGCCAGAAACACAACACAAAGAATTGTCTTACTGTATTTTTTGTTTTAAAACCAATTGCAAAGTATCCTCTATTTTTTTACTGTCAATGGGTTTTGCAATATGCGCATTCATTCCGGCATCTATGCAGTCCCTAATATCATCCTGAAATGCATTCGCTGTCATGGCAATGATTGGTATCTCTTTTGTATCTTTACGGTTCAATGTCCTTATCTGTCTGGCTGCTTCTAATCCATCCATTACCGGCATCATCATATCCATAAAAATAAAATCAAATCTGCCCGGAACTGACTGGGAAACAATATCCACAGCCTCCTTGCCATTTTCTGCCGTAGTCACAACCATCTTTTCATCTTCCAGCAGCATTTTTGCAATTTCCAGATTTAGCTCATTATCCTCAACTAATAATACACTCTTACCCGACAGATCAGGCTTTTCCACTTTTTTTTGCTGTTCCTTCTCAGCATTATGATCAATCTCAAGTGGTATCGTAACGGTAAACGTTGTACCTACATTTTCTTTACTTTCCAGTTTGATTGTTCCATTCATCCTGTCCACAATATCTTTTACAATAGAAAGTCCAAGTCCGGCACCACTATATCCATTCGTTGTTTCTTTTCCTTCCCTTGCGTAGGATTCAAATGCATGTTTCTGAAATTCTTCGCTCATACCAAGTCCCGTATCAGAACATACAAATTCAAAAACCGCCGTCTTGTCATCACTTGAAATCTCATTGAAATACAGGATTACTTTACCACCGCTTCGGTTATATTTAACGGCATTTCCAGCAATATTCATAAGAAGGCGGTTTAGATATTCCTCACTGCCAATAACATATCTGTGATGAAAAGTACTCATGGAAACTCCGCCTTCAAAGCGGATACCATACTCCTTTGCATTTGTCTCAACAATCGAAATCTGTTTTACGAGCATTGCAACCAGATCAAATGGCTTGTGTTCCAGCTGTATTGTTCCAGATTCTACTTTTCCGATATCCAGAACATTATTCAGAAGGGACTGCAGATAGTCCATGGATTCCATTACCTTTGCTTTACATTCATATAATCTTTCTTGATCGCCATAATAACGCTCTGATATATTGATCATCCCAATAATTCCATTTAAAGGTGTCCGGATATCGTGGCTCATATGTCTCAAAAAATCTGTCTTTGCACTGTTCGCCTTTTCTGCCTGCTGCTGTGCCTCTTTTGCCTTTTTCTCTGCAATTCTGGCTTTTCGGAGTAATCCAAGTATCAGTATCAGCACGATCAAAAAAACAGATACAACAAGCACCATAAAACTCCAGAAATTGTCCCTTATAAACTCCTTTACCGTAACTTTCTTCAGATTACTGTCATACATATACACAGCATTGGAGAATTTTGAAGCAGACATTGTTTTTATAGTCTTATTCAGGACAGACAGCAGCATGCTGTTTCCATGTCTGACTGCAAATGACACCATACCGTACTTTTCCAGAAAAACACTGTACAGTTTATTATCATCGGAATATTGTTTCAGCTTGCCTGAGTCCATAATCATGCAGTCTGCTTTTCCATTATATACAGCCTTTTTTGCATCCTTCCAGGTAGCATATTCCTTCACATGCCACTGTGGATAATTGTAGGAAACATAAGACTTCAAATCACTCTCTTCTCTTGGTATCGCAACCGTATTTTCAGCATTTTCATCAAAACTCTTTTCAACCGTTACAGCCGCCATATTATACTTCCAGACAGTATCTGTCAGATCATAGCCCAGGTCTTCAGCAGCGTTCGTATTTTGCATCACATGAAAAATCATATCAATTTCTCCATCATGCAACGCTTTTTGCATATCCTCTTGTGAATCATATCCCTTGATATAAAATTTCAAAGTCTGCCCTTTCAGGCAGTTTTGTGCAAGCTGGATGTAATCCGTGATCAGGCCGCTCACTTTTCCGGTTTCTGTATCAAGAGTACTGACCCCGCCATCGTTTATCAAATAACCTATTTTGATTTCTCCATGCTCTGACAGCCATTTTTGTTCTTCTCCCGTCAGAAAATATACACTGTCCACTGACAGAAACTGCTTATGCAGTTCATCTGCATAATAAGGATCATCATCTGTGATCCTTCTCATAGCATTATCCAGCTCTGTCTTTAAATCAGAATGACTCTGGCCAATCGCAAAATATATTTTTGAACTTCCGAGATTCGTTAAGGCCACCATTCCGTACCCATCCAGACGGGAATCCTCTAACGATACAAAAGCGTCAATTTCTCCGTCTGCAATTTTCTTCAAAGCATCTTCATTATTTGAAACATTGACATGCTGTGTATGCAGATCATATTTCTTTTCCCACTCGTTCAATACCATTTCCGACAGGTAACCCATAAGCACCCCAATCTTTTTCCCATTGAAAGATGCAGTGTCAGAGGATGAGATGTCTATATGATCGGGTTTTACATAGACATAATATCTTTCGTCTCCCATTGGAATAGCGGAAAAAAGCATAGTCTCTGCCCGTTCCTCCGTATAAGAGATTCCTTCTATCATATCCAGCTCATCATTTTTTAATTTGTCGAAACAATTTTCCCATGTACAATCTACATATTCATATTTCCACCCGGTATAACCTGCGATTTTCTGCAGATATTCATATCCATATCCGCTTCTTTTTCCATTTCCATTTATCTTATCATACGTATCATCCGGTACACCAATCCTGACAACTCTCTCTTTCTGATTTTCTGCTGCAAAAGCATAAACCGGACAGATTGAAAAAAGGATGCAGCTGCACAATATAAAAATGATACCTCTTTGCAATACTGATTTATTCATTTTCATACTTTTCTCTCTCCCAGTAAAATTATTATAGTTACGCCTATGAAATAACACCACAAAAAAGCACTGTCATACAGACAGTGCACGTCATTTTATTTATGCAACTGGCTGCCATTTTACAGGCCCTGTAGCTTTGCGTCCCAGACTTTCATCTGGTTTGCCGATTTCCATATTATAGCTTTAATACTTATGCAAAAAACTAGTTTTATTATACTATAGCACTCTACTGTACACAAGAAAAACATTACCGTTTTAACGTTCAAAAACAAAAAAAGAACAGCCGATATATACATCGAACCGTTCTCCTACTTCCGAAGTCCACGCAGCATTGACATCACTGTTTCCTGCTCATTTGTATTCAGATCGTTCCATATCCTTAAAATTTCTTCCTGCTCTTCTGTCAGATTCTCTGAATTACCTTCCTGAAAAAACTGCGATAATGTCACGCCCAAAGCTGCACATATTTTTTCAAGTGTGATCAGCGACGGCAGGTTTTCCTGCGCCATGATTCTTCCCAGTGACGACTGGGAAATTCCAGACAGTTGCGATAATCTGTATTTACTGATATCACGCTTTTCACATAAAGATGTTATTTTATCCGCAATATACTTCTCTACCTGCAAGTAACTATACCTCATTTCCGCTATTACATGTTCTTATTGTACCTGTAATAATGAAAAAATATTAGCAATCAATTTTGCAAGTATTCATTCCCATTATAGGAAGTATACGGATAAAAAATATAAAGATACTTTCGTTTCCGCAAAAGTCATTTTTATATCACTTTTATAATAACACAGACAGTTATGTTTGTCACATAAAAGTTTGAAGCAGAAATCAATGAAGCAGCTTCTGTTCACCTTTTTCCGCATAATATACAGTCACATGTATCTTTGCGATTTTCGTAGGTTCGTCTGCCTTCGGATCACGTTTTGCATACCATTCTTTATCCATTTCTGCTGTTTTTGCATCCAGCTCGGACAACTTCTGACATCTTGGATTCATGAGATCACTTTCTTCACAATAGTTTACATACACCATTGGTTCCATATCTTTTGGAAATTCCGGTTCATAGGCTTCAGTCTTTCAATCAATACACCTGCACGCACAGAATGATCGCATTCCTCGTCTACAATATCCTTCAGATACGAAATATAGGAATGAATATTCCCGCTTCGCAAATCCAGCATTACTTCCTGTACCGTATTTTCTCCCATTTCCACATTATCTCGATACTCATACGGATCAAATGCTTCTGCAATCTCATCCAGTGCCTCAGCCAGCTGTTCTGTGGTCATCTTCTCTGGATACATTGCTTCCCGAACATCTCTCATCGGTTTCAAGAATGCTCCGGCATTCTTGTTGCGAGGTGCGCGTCATGCAATTGCATGACATACTTCAACTGCGCACATCTGTAATCCTGCCGGAGGCTATATTAGATGGGGGATTGGCTCCCACCACTGATACTAGCTTGTTTCTCACCACCTATAGAGGTGGGAGTCATCTCTCATCTGATATACTTATAGTCCGGCAATGCTTCATGAATTTTCTCAATTCCTTCCCTTACCAGTGCAATCTCCCCATAAAACCGAACATCATCCTACCCTTGCTCCGTCAGTACAGAAATCAAAGTATGAACCGAAAGCACAGGAAGCCGATGTCAGTGTCAGCTCCGATACTGTCAAGGACGCTACCGCTTTCTTGGAAACATTCTTTAAGCTCTATCCGACAGCTACGGAAAAAGAACTTACCTACTATGTCAAAGACGGTGTGCTTGCTCCTGTATCCGGCGATTATGTATTTTCAGAACTGGTAAATCCTGTCTTTACCAAAGATGGCGATAACCTCAAGGTCAGTGTGTCTGTAAAGTATCTGGATAACAAGTCGAAAATGACGCAAATCTCACAGTATGAGCTTGTGCTTCATAAGGACGATAACTGGAAGATTGTAGAATAAATGTTACAGCAGAATAGTATGGTAATTGTTTATCCAATCTATACTATTCTGCTTACAATTAGATTGACAAAATAAGAATCCCTCTCATATAATTGGTTGCAATGGTATTGAGGAAATACAACCTTAAATGTATAATGGGAAAGTAGCATTGCAGGAAAGAGGTAGGCTAATGAATAAAATATTGATTATTGAAGATGATTTAGAAATAAATGCGTTATTGGCTGATTTTCTAAAAGAAAAAGGATATGCTGTGCATTGCCAATATGATGGACTTCATGTTCTGGATTTTTTGAATAAAGAAAAAATTGATTTGATTATACTTGATATTATGCTTCCTTATCGGAGTGGTGATATTATTTTATCTGATGTACGCAAGAAATTTACGATACCTGTTATTATTATTTCAGCGAAAGAAACTACACAAAATAAAATCGACTTGCTTCGTCTGGGAGCAGACGATTATATCACAAAACCTTTTGATATGGAAGAAGTGCTTGCCAGAATTGAAAGTAATCTGCGAAGAGTACAATTTCAAAATAGCCAGACAGAATGTTTGCAATATAACAATCTGACTTTAGACCTAGAGAAAAATACAGCATTTTTGAATGGAATAGAATTATCCTTAACCGCTAAAGAATTTGGCATTTTAGAATTGTTGATGAAATATCCAGATAAAGTATTTTCAAAATCGAATCTTTTTCAAAGTGTTTGGGATACGGAATATATTGCTGAGGATAATACACTTAATGTTCATATCAGTAATTTACGCAATAAATTAAAAGCGATATGCTCTGATACAGAATTTATTGATACTGTTTGGGGCATTGGCTACCGCCTACATAAAGCTAAGGATTAAACGTTCCTTAGCTTTATTATTTTTTTAACTTTTCTCATTACGATTTAAGAAATTCTTTAAAATTGCCCGTTATACTGGTTTAAGTAAAGGAGGTTTGGGATATGAGTTCAATTATTTTAGAAGCAAAGTCTTTAACCAAAGAATATAAACAAACATTAGCATTAGACCACATAAATTTACAAATAAAAAAAGGAAAAATTTATGGATTTATTGGTCAAAACGGAGCAGGTAAGACTACTTTTTTAAGATTAGTCACAGGGCTTGCGTTTCCAACAAGTGGTACACTTTCTTTATGGGGAAATTCTGGAACAGAAGAATTGCAGAAACAGCGTAAACGAATTGGAAGTATGATTGAAACGCCTGCTCTATTCCCGTCAATGACTGCCTATCAAAATATGGAAGTACAGCGTATTCAACGAGGCATACCAGATAAATCAGTTATTAAAAGGACATTAGATATGGTTGGATTGCAAGATACAGGTAAAAAGAGTGTCCGCAATTTTTCATTAGGTATGCGTCAACGATTGGGGATAGCGATTGCACTTTTAAATACACCAGAACTATTGATTTTAGACGAGCCTATCAATGGTCTTGACCCTGCTGGAATTGTAGAAATCAGAAATTTATTGAAAATTTTGAATAAAGAATATGGTATGACCATTTTGGTTTCAAGCCATATCTTAGAAGAATTGTATCAAACAGCATCAGAATTTATTCTGATTGACCATGGAAAAATTATAGAAGAGATTTCTGATTATGAATTAAATGAACGGTGTAAACGACATATAGCTATTAAAACAACAGATGTTCAGAAAACGGTTCTGGTTTTGGAAGAGAATCTTCATACAGATAACTTTAAACTAATGCCAGATGGCATAATTCGTTTGTATGATTATTTGAATGATTTAGAGACAGTTGCGTCTGCTTTGGCAGAATCGCACATTCTTGTAACAGGACTTTCTGTATCTGGCGATACTTTGGAGGACTATTTTTTGAGCAAAATAGGAGGAACAAAAGATGTCAAATCTCCTAAAAACTGAGTTATATAAGTTGTTTCACAGTTGGTATTTTTGGGGAATTGGAATATTCAATCTCCTTTTAAGTAGCATATTGCTGTTAGATAGTAAAGAATGCTCTTCAAACTTAATTATGGCATCATTATACAATATTCCGTTACTCTATTTTTTGATTATAGTGTTTATAGCATTGTTCATTGGAAGTGATTTTAGTGGAAGAACTTTAAATACTTATATTACTGCCGGACATAAAAGAAGTTCTATATTTAGAGTAAAGTTAATTGTATCTCAAATAGGTTGTATTATCATTCTGGTATTTCCATTATTTGTACATGGAATTATTAGTCAATTTTATATTGGAGAAAAACTTTTTTGGAATGATAGCACATATACTATGGTTTTACTAACTCTGTTTGCCATGATAACACTGTGTGCATTACCGATGTTTTTTGCTTTTATTTTTCGTGATATGGGGAAAACACTGACAGTTTCAATGGTTTTATTTTTTGTTATGATTTTTTTACTGAACAGTGAATCTGCACAAATAATCAGCAGAATAATACCAATGGGACAACTTAGGTTAATTTCATTGCAAAAGGTCTATTCGACAAACTTTTGCTTGTTTGTAGATTTTTTATGGAATTTTATTTTATATTTCATTGCAGGTAGTGCTTTTTTACATACAGACTTGAAATAACCGGAGGTGTTTTTTATGGATAAATTATTAAAACTGGAAAAATATCAGTTGTTACATAATTCTATTTACTGGTGTGGTATGATTGGAATATTTATTTTAGGATTTTTTACAGCAGATACTTATGTTACAGAGGTCATGGGACCGACAGAAGAAATTGTTTCTTCTCTTGCTGATATTTTTAATGGAATGGTGTATGATTCTACGTTTCTTCTTATCATCATGTCGGCTATACTTGCATTGATTTTAGGACAGGAATTTTCTAAGAGAACAATAAACTTAGAGGTCAGTGCTGGACATTCCAGAAAACAAATTTTTACAAGTAAAATAATATCGTATTTAATTGCTTTTAATCTTATGGCTCTTGTCTATCCAGTTTCAGGGTGCATAAGGGAATTTGGACGCTTTGGTGTTGCAGACGTGGGAATGTTTTTTTACAATATTATAAAAGCAATCATTTATTCTTGTCTGCTTAATAGTGCGATATTTCTAATTGCAATACTTATTTGTTGCTATTTACAGGATGCTGTAAAAGCAACTTCGGTTACAGCAATTATTATTTTTGGTCTTAGCTTATATCTTGGCTATGGAATGATGTTGAGATTACCAGTCGGTTTTTTACCTACTTATCAAATCAGAATCGTTGTCAGCATGAAAACCTTTTTTCAACCTATAGCTATTTTAGTAGGATGTATATGGTCTGGTATATTGGTATTGCTTTCGTGGATAAAATTTTGTAAATGTGATTTTAAATAGGTGGAGAAAATGTCTAACATAGAATGGATTTTAATTATCATAACAATATTTTTAGTAATACTGCTATTTCGATATATTCAATTAAAAAAACAAATCCGTAATCTTGCGGATCAAGTTAATGAATTGAATTCTGGAAATTCACAGCAGATGTTAGACATTTCGTTGATTGATAAAGATTTAGAAAGACTGGCTGGTATATTGAATCAATATAATATCAGACAACGACAGGCTGTTGCAGGCGTATTACGCAATGAAGAGTATTTAAAAGAATCTGTTGCTAATATATCACATGATTTGCGTACACCTCTTACAGTCATTCTTGGTCATTTACAATTATTGCAAAAAGAAAATTTGGAATCCAGTCAAGCACAGCGTGTAAAAGTGATTTTTAGCAAAGCCGAAAAAATGAAAGAATTGGTAGAAACATTCTATGACCTTTCTATTTTGGAGGAACAGCAGACAGTTCCAGAAAAAGAAAAGTTTAATATATCTAATATGTTAATAAATTTAATTACGGAAAATGCCGTTGCATTAGAAAAGGAGAATATTTTACCCGAAATAAATCTCCCAGATTATTCAATATACGTATATTCTGATAAAAATATGGTAGAACGAATTTTACAAAATCTGTTGACAAATGCAATTAAGTATTCTGTTGGAACGATAAAAATAACACTTATGGAGAAAGAAAATAATAATATTATATTTACCATTGAAAATCCAATGAGTGACAGTTCAGAAATTGATTGCAATCGACTTTTTGACCGTTTTTATACAGGCGATAAATCAAGACATAATGGAAGTACAGGATTGGGACTTGCAGTAGTAAAAACACTTGTTGCCATTCTTGGCGGAAATATTGTTGCAAAAGTACATGCCAATAGCCTTATTATTACTCTTGAATTATAAAGTATTGAAGATATATTCGTATGATAATTCATTGAAGAGTGGACATCAAAATGTAAAGTCAATAGTTTGTAAAGTTCAGTTACAAACTATTGGCTTTTTTCATTACTGTGTAACAAGTAAATTTACGATAAAGAAATAAGGATAGTCGGCTCTTATTTGTTGCCTGCGGAGCAGATCAACAAATAAATGTTGAAGAATCTGTATAGGAAAACAGAGAAAACAAGAAGCAAAGAATATTCAAAACTGGTGTTAGCTTCTACCGAAGAATTAACAACAAAAAAAGATGGCATTTCTTTTCAGCAATTTATAGAAGAAACCTACCTGCCGTGGTATAAAACACAGGTAAAAGAAAGCACTTATCTTAATCGTGCTACTACCATCAAGAAACATTTTTCCTATTTTTATAAAATGGAAACAGACGAAATCGAACCTATCCATGTTCAAAACTGGCAGTTGAAACTTGCAAAAGATTTTAGCCCTAATTACATTCGTATCGTACAGGGAATGCTTTCTATCGCATTCGACAGAGCTATTGTTCTTGGAATTGCGAAGAAAAATCCTTCTCGTATGATAGGCAATATCAAAAGCAAGAAAACCAAAGTTGATTTCTGGACATTAGAAGAATTTCAAAAGGTTATTTCCTTACTCTGTAAGAAAGACTATTATGAACATTATCTGTTTATATCGTTCTGGTTATTATTTATGACTGGTATGCGAATTGGCGAAGCGTCAGCATTACATTGGTCAGACATAGATTTTGAAACAGGCTTGCTTAGCATTACCAAAACATTATATTACCGAACAATGACGGACTATAAATTCGTTGAGCCGAAAACACAGGCAAGTATCCGTACTATTTATATTGATTCAGATACACTCAATGAGCTAAAGGCTTGGCAAAGTGTTCAGCAACAGGTTCTTCCCGATTGTCCACTTGTACTAAGTTATAACGGAACTCCAACCAGTAAAACAACGCTTCCCAGAGCTTTGGAAAAGTTGTCAAATTTAGCAGGTGTTCATCGTATTAAAATTCATGCCTTGCGACATTCACACGCTTCATTGCTTATCAGCATGGGCGAAAATCCTTTACTTATCAAGGAACTTTTAGGACATGAAAAAATACAGACAACACTCGGCACTTATGGTCATCTGTATCCAAATACGAATCTTGAAGTTGCTAAAAAACTGACTGGAATATTACAAGTACAATCTGCTACTGAAAGCATTGCTAATTATACCAGCAATCAACATACAGCAATCTATCACAGAACAGTTGAAGAAAAATAATGCAATGAAAATGCAATCCTATAAAGGAAAAGCTGTAAAACCCTTGTAAACAAAGGCTTTACAGCTTAGCTCCAACTATTCAAACTCGGCAAATCCAAAGATATTATTAAATGTATTTGTTTAAGTTTTATGTCTTTTTTGCCGTTATTTTATTTCTGTTGCATATATTATTTTGGCTCGCTGATTTTCTGTTGCCAATTTGTTGCCACTTCATTATAACTACTAAATCCATCAATGACAACTTTTATTTAAAAATCCCTTCATAAATGTTTCTTTTTATCAATCTACCATTTGTCGATTACAGCGCCGAATAGAATTAGGCAACATTATATCAATCTCTTCTTCTGAAAAAGATTGTTCTTCCTCTGTTTTCAATGCTTTTTGTGCTGCTGTATAGCTCTTAGCATCCGTTCTAGGTGAATTACTGTATACCTCTGATGTTCTTTCTTGCAACTCATCTCGCTTATTTCGAATATCATTTGAATCCAACATCTCAAAATCTGTTAATAACGACACATACTCTTCTCTTATTTTCCATAATAAATCAGAAGCCTTTTTATGTTCTTGTGCTATTCCGGAAAGGTCAAAATTTTTAATATATGTATTTAATATTAACAATGCTAAGGAAACTATTGCTCCTAAAATACTAGCAATATTATCGTCAGAAAATATTGCTACCACAAAACCGCTTGTTGTGATTGCAGACAATACAATTTGTGCCACTTTAATTCTATCTTCTAATTTCACTGTCCGATTTATAAACTTATCATGGCATGTCTGTGAATATGTAACTCTTCCATATGCCTCCCGAATTTGTGATTCCAATTTATATCCTTGACTATTCCGGGAATTTCGTTCCATAAATCTCTCTCCATTTCTGTTTAGCTGAATATGAATAATTACTGTTCTCATATGATATTGCAGAAACTGCGTTATTATATGCCGTTTTTGCTTTTGTATGAAACTCTCCGTTTTTCCATACATAACGTTGACTTCCTGGTGCAAGCCAATAACTCTGATCTTCATCCAATTCTTTAAGATACTTGAAAAAATCTCTACTCATAAAATCATAATAAAGGTAAGATTTATCTTTATATTCCCAATCATTTATAAATTTATAAGCTAACGTATCTATAAGTATTCCACTCATCGGTACATTACAATTTCCTTTCCACGCTCTCGCCATTCTACAAAGGCGCTTCAAGTTTTTGTTTGTGTCTTTATTTCTACTATTCATTGCATCAATCTCTTTTTTGGGATCCGTTATTCTCCAACTTCCTCCATTATTAGAGTCAGGATAAGTATAACTTCCATCTGTATTTATAAAGGCAGGTACAATTTCAAAATTGATTCCATCCGAAAAGTTAATCCCTATTACCTGTCCATCACCCTTTACATATGATGTACTATAAGTCTTTTGCAAAACTCCCTTAACTTCCTGTAACAGCGCTGACTGTCCATTACTTTTGTATGCATTGAATTTTTCATAGGTAGAATATGGCAACTGGACAATAATATCTATATCACTCGTCCATATTTCTGTTCCACGCCCATATGAACCTACATATAAACTGTGTGTTGTTTCCGATGAACTATTCCAATAGTCCAAATTTATTCTTTTTGTTATCTGGTGATACCTATATTGAATTGTTGATACAGTATCAGAATCCATTCTCAAATTCGAACAAAATGTTGAAAAATAATCACTTACTGACATATTTTATTTCCTCCAATCCTTCATTCTATAAATTTAATAGATCCGAATATATCCTTCTTCGTGTCGTATTCGATTTATTAGTAAAAGTCACATTATTATACCAATCTATTAGATTATTTTTTTGTTGCTCTGATATTTTTTCTTTATGAAATACAAAATATCCAATAAGATAATTCACATAATCGGAACGATTATATTTTTCCAAATCATTATTTTCAATAAACCTCAAAGCCTTTTCCAATGCTTCTAATGTCATTTCAAAACATTCTTTTAATTTATCTGGATCTAAGTTACAAAGCTGATTTTCTTTTGTATCAGATGAAATGGGTGCAAAATTATTCGAATGTTTACCCGAAACTAGTACCTCATACGCTGGATTTAATGCTGCAATTGAATATGAAACATTTGTCTTCTGCGGTGTAAAAAAATCATATCCATATTCCTGTACCATATTACGATACACATGTGTATATTGGGTATATACATCAATACCATGGGCTTTCAATTTAGAAAATCTCATTTGAATAATACTTACACGACTTCCCGCATTATTCAAGACTTCAAACCAGTTAATCTGCTCATCCTCAGTAAGATCCGTTGCAAAATTAATTGTATATTGATAAGTCTTTATTTTATTTCTAATCTGTAATAACGCATTTACTACCATCGGTGCTGCTAAAGCTTTATTTTTCTCTGTGTAAGCAATTAGTTCATTATCATCTTTATTCAAAAGCACACCAACCGGAACCTGATTTTTCCGATATGCTTCCGCATTTATAACAAATTCTCCCTTTCCTAAATCTAACACTACACTTTTTAAATCTGGATGATTGCAATATGCTTTATAATTTGTTGTTAGCCTCTGTTGCCCATCTACAACAGACATCTGCCCTCTTACAGTTTCAGAAAGTAATTCCCTTTCTATAAAAGAAACTTGTGGTACTGCAAATTCCTTTTCTGTATTATTTATTATGTTAATGGAGATTGCAGATATGGGAGATTTACTTAAAAGTTGATAATTTAACAATTCAACACATTTTGCCAATGTCCAACTAACATCTCTTTGATATAAAGGCAATGTTAATTCATTCTTTTCTATATACTCACATAACGTAAAAATATATTCTTGTCTACTATTTTTTGTTGGATTAAGATTTGCAGCCTCCAACAATTGTTTATTAATATTCATTCCGTCTCCCTTCTAGCTGCTTTTTTTAGCAGCTTTATTATTTTTTATTAAATTTATCAGTTTTTATTCATTTTGTCAATAGCTGCTACTCTATTTTAATTTATATGCAAAACATTTTGTGACTTATAATCCGTTGTCTTATAATCTTCTTAATTTTATGATAAAAAAGAGGTGATTTTATGAATATTCAATTATATTTTGGCATGGCAATTAAACAATTACGAATTTCTCAAAAAATTAGTCAAGAAAAATTTGCATTACATATAAATATGGATCGAACCTATTATGCTTCTGTAGAAAACGGTCATCGTAATATTTCAATAAATAATATACAAAAAATTGCTGACGGCTTTAATATTTCACTAACTGAACTTTTTAGACTGGTTGATAAAATACGCACCGAAACAAATAATTAACTCAGGAGGTAAAAACTATGGCTAAGAAACTACCCAAATTACCAGAACTACTTGAAAGAAAAATAAGCAAAACTGGACAAACTAGGGGCGCTGATGATGATGTTATCTTTCAAAACAGAGTTAGCAGAAATAACACTGTTCTTATTCCATTCCATCAATGGATTAGAGATGAAAATTTAAGAACACTGGCTCTAGAAAATAAATTTGAGAAAGGATACATCGTACTTATCTCACCTAAAGATTACTTCAACTCAGGAAATCCAACACAGTTCCTCGATAATAATCATTTATCTCTTGGGGATAACTGCTTAGTTTTTTACGAAACACGTTCAGATTGGGATAAATATAATCCTGAAAAATTAAAATGGACACCTGCCAATAGCCGTGAAAAACCTTTGGGTGGAAATTTTGTTGCAAGAGTGCCTGCTACAACAGCTCTTGATTCAACTCGTTCCAAAAAAATAAACTTAGGCTTTGCTTCCCAGTCTCCCAAAGGTGCAGGAATTCGCTTATATGAATATGCACGTAAATTAACAATACAAGAATGTCGTCTTCAACTTGAAGCTGAATATTGGCTTTGCTTTGACAGCATAAAAGTCGCCTCTGAAAATGGTATGACCTTGGAAGATGCCCAATTCCGAAAATCTGAAATACTTAAGCGTTGCGAAGCCAACGGTTTACTCGATTATCAAAAATTAAAAGAAATGCGAATTATAAATGAAAACAACTGTACAATTTGTCCTCTTTGTTTAAAAGAACTTTCAGGAAATGAATTTTTAAATAAAGTAGCACAACCAGAAGGTCGTGAAGTTCCCGACCTAACAGTTACACAAGTGAATCTATTTCATATAAACGAGCTGAAATATGGCGCATTTAATCATAAACCTTATAACCTTGGTTGGGGACATCATTTCTGTAATGTTGTAGTAAAAGACTCTGGTATATATCCTACTCTAGAATGGATGCAAAGCGTTCTAGATGCAAACAAAGAGAATGGATTCTTTTAAACTCTAGCAAAAAATTAGGAAAGTCGGATTATTTTCCGACTTTCCCTTTTGCAAAATATTCTACGCTCTGCATCTTATCTGCCGCATAGTTACTCCATTTTTCTTCTATTTCAAACAATATACTTTTTCTCTCAAGTTCTAATGCCGCAACTCCTGTTGAACCTGAACCTGCAAAGCAATCTAACACAATATCTCCAGGATAAGTTGTTGCATTAATGGCATGTTTTAATAAATCAACCGGCTTTTCTGCTGGATGTTTTCCACGATATTGCCGAACATTTTCAAATGTCCATACATCAGTAAATTCCACGTCTTTATTTACATTAAATGGTCTTATAATATCCTCAAAATCAGGAATATCTTCTACACCCGCCTCTGTTAACGCAGCCTTTATTTTTTCATATTGTTCTCTACTCGGAATATTTCTCCCTGCTTCCCAATTTGCAACTGCTCCACCATGATTTACTTTTCCATATGCCCCTGTAATTTCTGCTAGTTTTATTGTAGACATCTTAACACTTTTTCTCCAAACAGTTAATTGGCTTCCAAAATAACTTTTAAAAAGATTTCCGTCTACTGCATTTTCCATAAAAATAATTCTTTCAGAATGAGGATACCACTGTCTTAATGATTCCTTTTTCATTTTTTGTTTCCAGCCATCATATCCTGGCGCGTTAGGTTTAGTCCACGTAATTTCCGATAAAATATTAAAGTACTGCGAAAACATTATTTGTAATTGAGCCGACATAGCTGACGAACAAAAACAAAAAATACTTCCATTGTGCTTCAGTACCCGTTTCCACTCAATTGCATACTTTTTAATCCACTCAATATAATCTGAATCTTTTGAAAAGCTTGTATCGCCTACAATATTACGTTTTTTAGTGGAATGATATGGTGGATCCGTTAAAATCAAAGCAATTGAATGATCTGGCACTTTATTTAGCAACTCTAAAGAATCTCCATTAACAACAATACTTGATTCTGTTCCCAAATCAATATCATAAAATTTTTCTTTTATATCTCCAAAAATTTTTTCTTTTTCCATTTTGGTAATCTCCAAATTCCATAAATTATATACAGTCATACTATAAGATCCGAATCAAAAGGTCAAAAGCCGTTCATGCTTGCACCAAAATAAGGTATCTAAATATTCCTCTCAAACATGAGGAATATTAATTCACACGATAAATCTGCGCTTTCCAAATGTTTTAAGATTACGATAACTCTGAATCAATTCATAAATGTCAAGTTAAAGATGAAATAGCTTTTCCTCCTAATATCGTACTATATAATTTTCTATTATTTTTCTTAATTTATGCACTTGGTTATTATAACAAAGCAATTCCCTCATATCAATGATTTTCTATAATCGTAATCAGACATAAATATGAATGTTTCATAGATTATCTCTTCCGCACAAGCCCTGATATTATTCATTCTCCCAACCCATGCCATTTGATCCTGCATCTTCAGTTCTTCCGTCACTCCCTGCTTTTCTTTCATCTGCTCCATCAATTTGTCCATCATCTGATTACATTCCTCGTCAATCTGATGCAGATGCTCATTTAACTTTCCTGCAAGCACCAACTCCAGATATAATCCTTTCCGATGCTCTTTCAAGTAAGCTTTTCTCAGCATTCCATACTTTCCAATCGAATACTCTGTCTCTTCCAGGAGGTACAGATCTGGATAGTACAGACCGTCCTCTCCTAAAGTGTAACTAATTCCGTTTTCTCCCATAATGTGTTTCTCCATGATTGTCCTCCTATCTTGCTCCCCGATCTTTGTTCCGACTACGGGTATGCTGTTTATTTTTCTGTTCATTCTGTATTTCTTGTTTCTTTTCTGCCAGCTTTGCTCTAATACCATGTGCTACTGGCTCTTTGCCCGTTTCCTTCTTCCATTTTTCTATTGCAGTCCGATACTGGCTATACTCAGTTTGAGAATCCTTAAAATCTTTTAAAAATTCCTGTACACTTCTATAACCGATCTTCTGCACAAGCCTTGGAAGGTAATCTTTCATATCTCTGATCTGGCTTTTCAGTTCATCAATTTCTTTCTGCAATTCTTTTTTCTTTCTTCCTTTAAACCATCCCTTAACCTCTGACAGTTCTTTCTTCTTTGCAGAAAGCTGTTTTTGTTTCTGTTGAATTGCACCGTTTTGATCTTCCAGCTCTTTATTCACTTTAAATAGTTTCGGATACTTTGATGCAAGCCTCGTCATTTTAGGTTGTTCCGGTTCTGCCTTTTCTTCTTTTGTTGTCTTGACTGCTGCCGTGCTATTTTCAGCAACATGCTTTGGGTGTTCTGTTTCCGTTTGCTCTGTCTGTTTTGGCACTTCCCTGGGTTTCTTAAACAGTACACTTGCTATTAAAAACTCCAATGCCTCAACAGCCACTGTTACAACTCTGGGAAATAATCGTGGTCTGTTTCCACGCCGGGCAATTGATTTCCTGATTGGCTCCGTGATTTCTTTCCGCTTCACTTCCATTATCTTCGGTTCCGGCACTCCACTAATCAACGCCATATCAACAGCTCTGTTCCATTCCCGGCGTTTTTGGTTATCTGCTTCTATTTCCTGTGCCTTCGGATTATTTTTTCCGATTTTCTTTGTTGCAAGATAAACACTGCCACGCTCAAATACCTGTAGTTTCTGTTTCTCGTCCTGCACATAAATATTGATTAAATCTGTATAAGAATGCTTTACCTCATCCAGAAATGAATTGCTCTTGAAGCGTTCATCTTTCGGAGTAAACAGCTTCTTCTCATAGACTTCTCCTTTCTTCACAATACTGCAACCTTCCCGAATCTCGCCATCTTCTCCTAATATCTCTTTCTTGGTTCGGACATGTTTTCCATTTTCATCATAAAACATATTTCTGCTGGCAATCTTAATGATTGGTTCATCCAGTAGTTTCCGTTCTGCAAATATCAAATGAATGTGATAATTGGTCTTTCTTTTATTGTGGTGCAAAGCAGCAATACACTCTGTTCCATAATTTTGTTTAAAATGATTTGTAAAAAGTTGCAACAATCTGTCTGGCTGATACTCTGTAAAACTCTCTGGTAAAGCAATGATCAATTCCCTTGCTTCAATGCATTTACCATCCGTCCCGCTTTTTACAAATTCTTCCTGATTACATTTTGCAAGTTCCCGCCAAAATTTCCGTTCTGTGGTTTCATAAACTGCATAAAGATTTTCCTGTTTTGCGTGACTGGATATATAAGTGATTCTGCCTTTTACATTGCTTAGTTTTGTCATTTGAATAAATGAATTTCTTCCGATAGGCACTCCCTCCTTGTCCTCGGAAAAATAAATTCCGCCATATCATTTGTGAGTGGATGCATCGGCATCCGTTTACGAACTAACTGCCGTTTCCGGCTACAATAGCTCCCGGCAGGGCGAAATACACAGAGCATAAACGAAGTTTGTGCGATGGGTGTATTTCGCTCTCAAACGCCGAGGGCTTTGTGAGATGCTTCCTACATCTACCATAACTTAGCTTTAGCTTTTCATTTTGGGCGTATCCGCCCTCTTTTTTCTGCCCGTATCCGGGCTTATTTTTTTCACTAACAACAAACCGACTATTACTCTTCCTTTCTGCTTTATTCCGGTATCCTTGCCCGTACATACTCCAGATCTCCACAATATTGTGTTCCAACCAAATACCATTCTCTCGCCAGATTCATTTCCATTCGTGTCTTTACCCACTGATCATCAACTAGAACTTCCAGACATTCTCCGCAGTGAAATCCTGGATCAATCCATAAGTCTGATGACAATAATCCATATCTTTTGTTATAACTGTTGTAACCTAATCTTCCTTCTCTCATGGTGTCATTCTCCCTTCATTTATCATTTCCGCAGGGACGCCCTGATTCAGGGCCCCCTTTTGAAAAGTTTTTTCTTCGCCAATCAACTACCGGCTACACCTTACAAACCTTCTCTTTGTCTGCTATTTACAGGTGCGTGGCACGCTCCTGTCATAAGGTCATCAAGCAGAATCTTTACCAACGAAAGTTCTCATGTATTCCACACTTATCCAAATACTCTTGTCTTGCCTTTTTCCGTTCTTCCTCGGTTGGTGCTGTTTTGAATGTTGTATATAACTGACATTTTACCATACTGTCTAATTTTTCCATCAATGCTTTTTCTATCTCCGGCAGATATTCCTCATTCCCGGCAAGATGATACTGGAACAATGCCAGTAATAAATCTTTTGGTATCTGCACCTGTGATTTTCTTTCCATGTTTCTCCTTTCCGTGACGGTCGTGACGATAGTGACGATATTTTCACTACCGACACGCTATATAAAATACCGTCGCAACCGTCGCATATCGTCACTCTTGTTTTCCGACAAAAGTTAATCTGATCTTTCTTCCATCATGTCCTCGTTCCGCTTTATACTGGATTCCATATTCCAGAATCAATCGTTCCAGGCTGACATTTAATTTTCGTGATAATGCGTTCGGCTGCATTTCCACCTGCAATACTTCCACAAGCTCTGTTGCTGTTCCTGCCCACTCTGGCGTAGTTTCTGTTACAAGTTCTTTGATTTTTTCCAACACTGGATCTTCTGGTTCTTTCCAAAGTTCTGTTTCTGTCTTGGTAAGTTCCCAGACACATCTCTCCCGATTAAAGTTCAACCACAGTTTCTGATCCTGCTGGTCACGCCCTGCCACTTTCAGAACTGCCTTATTATCTGTCCGTTTTTCTTTCTGCATGACGAATGCTCCATCCGCAGCTCCAAGCAATCCATTCGTGCCAGAAATCATATCAAAACTATCTGAAGATTCCATTTTCCTTGTATGATGCACAACCAGAAAACAGATACCATATTTATCACTGAATGCTTTCAGCTTCGTTACAATCTCATAATCACTGGCATAACTGAATTTATCTCCACCAACCTCACGCACTTTCTGAAGAGTATCAATGATAATCAGTCTTGCGTCTTTATGCTCCGTCACAAATGTTACAAGCTGCCTTTCCAGTCCGTCATTGAGCGATTTTGATTTTGTAGCGAAATAAAAATTCTCACTGCCTTCCATTCCAAACATCTGTGATAACCGCTTTTGCAACCTTGCATAATCATCTTCCAATGCCAGATACAGAACCGTTCCCTGTCTGACTGAAAAGCCCCACAATGGAAGTCCTTTACTGATGTGATACCCGATCTGTGCCATAAAGAATGATTTTCCAATTTTCGGCGAACCAACAAACAGATAAGTTCCGTTATACAGAAGTCCATCTACAATCGGCAATTTTGGTGGATATGCAGTATCGTATAATTCCATCATAGAAACTGTTTCCAGATCATCTGGATTCTTTTTATTTGCTGATTTTGCTATATTTTCCGCATTATTTGTGGCTTGCAGATTGCCCTTACCGGGCAAATCTGCTATACTTTGGTTGGTTAATTTATTACTTGATGACTGTTCCACATCTGCGCCAACAGATGCAATCGGAGCAGTCATTTTTTCTTTTTCTGTCATTCATTATCCCCTTTCAATCCATACAATGTCTCTGCGACCAATTTCAGGGTACTCAGCAACTCTTCGTTTTCCTCACCGCATTTTTCCAGACGTTTCAATTCTTCATAAATCTCTGCCATCTGATTTCGCAATGCTTTATACACTCTTGGATTTCCCTGTACTACAATTTCCCGATCAGTTAATCGTTTTGTGATATAGTCCTGCTTACTAAGTCCTGACAATCGGACACTTGCATCAATCTGCTCTGCTTCTTCCGGTGATACCCGGAATGCTACAATTTTGTTTCTCCATCTTCCTTTACTGTCCAGATTCTTCTCCATTTGATTTTTCCATCCTTTCAATATCCAGTTGTTCTGCCATCTGCGTCTGCTCACTTGGAAACAGGTGTGCATATCGGTAAGTAATATCAATGCTCTCATGTCCCATTCGGTCTGCGATTGCCAATACCGTAAATCCCATATTGATCAATAACGATACATGGGAATGTCTCAAATCATGCACACGAATTCGCTTCACCCCAGACACTTTTGATCCTCTGTTCATTTCATGATGCAGATAAGATTTGGAAATCGTGAAAATCCGTTCGTCCTCTTTCGGCTCATACAGCATTTTCAGATAATCCTGCATCTCATCGCACAAAAACTGTGGCATCTTAATGGTTCGATTACTTTTTAACGTCTTTGGTGGTGTAATCACATCTTCCCGATGCAGTCTCTGATAGGACTTGTTAATCCGTAGTGTATGCGTTTCAAAATTGAAATCTTCCGGTGTAAGTGCTAATAACTCGCCCATGCGAAGCCCACACCAGTAAAGTATTTCAAACGCATAATAGGAAACAGGCTTGTCCATCATGGCATCTGCAAATTTCAGATATTCTTCTTTTGTCCAAAACAGCATTTCCCGGTGTTCCTCTTTTCCCATATTTCCTGCTTTCTGTGCTGGATTAGATGGAAGATGGTAAAAATTAACTGCATGGTTGAAAATAGCACTTAACTGACTGTGAATTTTCTGCAGATAAGAAGCAGAATACGGTTTTCCATTTGGCTGACGGATCGCAAGCAGTTCATTCTGCCATGCAATAATGTCCCTAGGCTCAATTTCTCCTATCTTACGCTTTCCGAAATAAGGAAGAATTTTAGTTCTGGCAATATTTGTCTTCGTTCCCCAGGTATTATCACGAATTCGATTTTGCATATCCTCCACATAAATTTCATAAAAGCTTTCAAAAGTCATATCCAATTTGGCTTCTTTCTTCAACAATAGCTCTCGTTCCCACATCTGCGCTTCTCGTTTTGTAGGAAATCCTCTTTTGGATGACTGATGCGTTTCTCCTGTCCAATCGGTATAACGATAGACTACTCGCCACTTTCCAGTGGCATTATCTTTATGAATACTCATACAAATTCTCCTCTCTTTCTCTTACATTTCGCTGTAACATACTTTTTTGCGGAAATAATTGGTGTTTACTCTGCCAGCTACCGTAAGATAACCCAGCTTCTGTAATTCTTCATTTAGCTGTTTGACAATCTTATAAGCATAAGACTTGGAAACCCCCAGTTCCGCTGCAACTTCTTCTACTGTCATAAAAGTTCTGTTCGTCACATCGCATCTCTCCCTTCTTCTTAACGCAATTTGTTTATGTCGTTATATTTGCATGATACTAAACTTTTTTATTTAAGTCAAGTAATTTGACGAGAATATTAAATTTTTTTGTTTAAGTTCTTCTTGCTATCCGAAATTGCTCATGCTATACTGAACCTAAACAGAATTGTTTTATTTTCTATCACAATTAATTATGGCAACACGAATGACCACTATAAGGAGGCAAACAAAAATGGCAATCGGACAACGTATCAAATATTTTCGCAACCGCAAAGGCATGACACAAAAGCAACTCGGAGAACAACTGGGATTCATGGGAAAAACCTCAGATGTCCGCATGGCTCAGTATGAATCTGAAGCCAGAGTTCCTAAGATTGATCTTGTAAAACAAATGTCTCAGATCTTTGGTGTCAACACACATGCTTTAACTGTGCCCGATATTGATACTCACATAGGTCTGATGCATACACTATTTGCACTGGAAGATATGTATGGTCTGAAGGTAAAAAATGTAGATGGACAACCTCATCTCTGCCTTGACTCTTCCATATCTGCTCCCGGCTCCTCTGCCGATGAAATGCTTCGTGCATGGATGGAACAAGCTGACAAACTGAAAAACGGTGAAATCAGCAAGGAAGAATATGATGAATGGAGATATAAGTACCCGGAACTGGATACTTACCAGAAACGTGCCAAGGTACCATCTCAGGAACTGAGTGATTACCTCGTAAAAGAATTGACTAAAAAAGAAAAATAAAAGAAGAAAATAGAAAAACCTTACCGATATTCAGTTTTTTACTTCTGAAAATCAGTAAGGTTTCTTTATATACGTTATGAAATAAAATTTTTATCTCTTGAATAATCACAAAATGTTGCCATTTTGTTGCCAATTACTAAGCAAATTTGCTTGTAACCCGCATAAATACTGGTATCTTATAATTGTGTGGATTATTCAAACTCCAGACAGACAGTATGCCATATAAGTGAAAATCATTGATTTTAAGACATTTTCAGGAACTATCAACCACTAAAATCTATATGAAAACAAATTAAAAATGCAATAAAAATGCAATCGAAGTACATTCAGATTTTATAAGATAGACCAGCAAACCTCAATATCATCCCAAAATAGACGTTCAACAATGGGCGTCTATTTTTTGTTTCAAAATTAAATGGGGCTGAAAACAGCCCCGATGGGAATTGGAGATTTGACCCTCCCGGATTCTTCATGTCATGCCAGCCGTAATTTTTTCCATTGCCCCTGCACACTTTAGCAAAAATTCCCAGAAATTCCGTCGCCCACCATAATGCTTTTTACAGTTGTTATTATTGTCATAAGAGTACCTCCTGATATTATAAATCTCCACTGAAATCTACTTTTAAGTTGTTGGGAGTACATGACAGAGCTACATGAAAAAACACAAGCTAACAATCCTAACCATGACGATTTAATTTTTAACACCTAGATAATATCACAACCCTGTAATTTCTTCAATAGTCCCAGAAAGGATGTGATACCACGAAGAAATCACCACCGCCGGAGCGTTCACCTCCGACTTTCAAACCGGAACCTAAAACTAACCATCAAACACAACATTCAGAAAGGACAGGTATATCTATATGGAATTAAAATTCGTTATCCCCAACATGGAAAAGACATTCGGCAACTTGGAGTTTGCCGGAGAAGACAAGACAGAACAGAGAAGAATCAATGGACGCATGACGGTACTCTCCCGCAGCTTCAATCTTTATTCAGACGTACAGAGGGCGGATGATATTGTGGTTATCCTCCCTGCCGAAGCCGGAGAGAAACATTTTGACTTTGAGGAACGTGTGAAGCTCGTCAATCCACGTATCACCGCAGAGGGCTATAAAATCGGCACAAGGGGCTTTACCAACTACATTTTGCACGCTGACGATATGGTAAAAGCATAAGGAAAAGGAGGACATCAGACTATGAGATTAGCAAACGGAATCGTGATTGACAAGGAAGCAACTTTCGGGGCATTGAAATTTTCTGCCCTCCGCCGTGAGGTTCACCTCCAGAATGAAGACGGCTCGGTATCAGAAGAAATCAAGGAGCGTACCTATGACTTAAAATCCAGAGGACAGGGGCGTATGATTCAGGTTTCCATCCCTGCCAGCGTGCCATTAAAGGGGTTCGATTACAATGCAGAGGTGGAACTTATCAATCCTGTGGCAGATACCGTGGCAACGGCTACCTTTCAGGGAGCAGAGGTAGACTGGTACATCAAGGCGGAGGATATTGTTCTGAAAAAAGGGGCTGCCATGAATCCGCAGCCACCAAAGAAAGACGTTCCTCCTGCAAAATAACAGGAACATAAAAAAACGAAAGGAGGATTGTTCCTATGAAGCAGCTTTTCCCCCGTGGAAAACGTATCCGTCCCACGGATAAAGACCTTGTATTCTATACTGCCCTTGCTTCTCTGCTCCCTGTCTTTCTGCTGGTTGTCCTGCTGTTTCATATCGGGCAGATTGCCGGAACCAACTGGCAGGAAGTGTCCCTCTCCCAGATAGTACAGGATGTAAATATCCCTTATCTGCTATTTAGCATGGGCGTGGCAGGGCTGGTGTGCCTTACAGCAGTTCTTCTGTTCTGGCGATACCGCAGGGATGAAGTAAAGCAGCTCATCCACCGCCAAAAGCTGGCAAGGATGGTGTTGGAAAACAAGTGGTATGAATCGGAGCAGAGAAAGGAGGACGCTTTTTTCAAGGACTTGTCTTCCAGCCGTTCCAAAGAAACCATCACTTACTTTCCCAAAATCTACTACCGGATGAAACAAGGCTTGCTCCATATCCGTGTGGAAATCACCTTGGGGAAATATCAGGAACAGCTCTTAAACTTGGAGAGAAAGCTGGAAAGCGGCTTGTACTGTGAGCTGACGGATAAGGAATTAAAGGATTCCTATGTGGAGTACACCCTGCTCTATGATACCATTGCGAACCGTATCTCCATTGAGGATGTACAGGCAAAGGACGGCAGGCTCCGGCTCATGGAAAATGTCTGGTGGGAGTATGACAAGCTCCCCCATATGCTCATTGCCGGAGGAACCGGCGGCGGAAAGACCTACTTCATCCTGACCCTCATTGAAGCCCTGCTCCGCACCAACGCCGTCCTGTTCGTGTTAGACCCAAAGAACGCCGACCTTGCGGATTTACAGGCGGTTATGCCGGATGTGTACTACAAAAAGGAAGATATACTCGACTGCATTGACCGTTTCTATGAAGAAATGATGAAACGCAGCGAAGACATGAAGCTCATGGAGAATTACCGGACAGGGGAAAATTACGCTTATCTGGGGCTTCCTGCAAATTTCCTTATCTTTGATGAATATGTAGCATTTATGGAAATGCTCGGCACAAAGGAAAATGCCGCTGTCCTCAACAAATTAAAACAAATCGTTATGCTTGGGCGGCAGGCTGGCTTCTTCCTGATTCTCGCCTGCCAGCGTCCAGACGCAAAGTATCTGGGGGACGGAATCCGTGACCAGTTTAATTTCCGTGTGGCTCTGGGGCGGATGTCGGAAATGGGCTATGGAATGATGTTCGGGGAAACCACAAAGGATTTCTTCCTAAAGCAGATAAAAGGGCGTGGCTATGTGGATGTGGGAACCAGCGTTATCTCGGAATTTTACACGCCCTTTGTGCCAAAAGGACACGATTTCCTCAAAGAAATAAAAAAACTGATAGACAGCAGGCAGGAAGTGCAGGCGGCGTGCGAAGCGAAAGCCGCAGAAACGGACTGACCTGCTGTGGCTGGTGTGCCGCAAGGCACGCCAGCATGAACCCCTCGTATCTAACAGAGGGGTACAAATCGACAGGCAACAATCAAACAACAGGGCAGAATCCCACGATACACAAGGGATTCTCCCATATCCGGCGTATGTCAACAAGACTCTGAAAGTTGACATACGCTTTTTTAGACAGGAGGGATTTTCACTGAATGAAGAAACATGGGTACAGGACATCAAAGAAAAACGGGAAGTTTACGGCATCTCACAACAGAAACTTGCGTTAGCTGCCGGAATCACCCGTCCGTACCTGAGCGATATTGAAACGGGCAAGGCTCACCCATCCGAAGCATTACAGGAAGCCATCTCAGAAGCTCTGGAACGCTTCAATCCAGACAATCCCCTTGAAATGCTCTTTGACTATGTTCGGATTCGCTTTCCTACTACGGATGTGAAGCATATCGTGGAAGACGTGCTGCGGTTAAAACTCCCCTACTTTATCCATGAAGACTACGGCTTCTACTCTTACACAGAACATTACTATCTGGGGGATATTTTCGTTCTAGTATCGCCGGAATTGGAAAAAGGGGTTCTGCTGGAACTGAAAGGGCGTGGCTGTCGCCAGTTTGAAAGCTATCTTCTGGCACAGGAACGGAGCTGGTATGAATTTTTTATGGATGTTCTCATGGAGGACGGCGTGATGAAGCGGCTTGACCTTGCCATCAATGATAAAACGGGAATCCTGAACATTCCCCATCTGACAGAGAAGTGCCGGAATGAGGAATGTATCTCGGTCTTCCGCAGCTTCAAAAGCTACCGCAGCGGTGAACTGGTACGGCGTGAGGAAAAAGAATGTATGGGGAACACCCTGTATATCGGCTCCCTCCAAAGTGAGGTGTACTTCTGCATTTACGAAAAGGACTATGAACAGTACAAAAAGCACGATATTCCCATTGAAGACGCAGAGGTAAAGAACCGCTTTGAAATCCGGCTGAAAAATGAGCGTGCCTTTTACGCCATCCGTGACCTGTTAGAACATGACAATCCAGAACGAACAGCCTTTCAAATCATCAACCGCTATGTCCGGTTCGTGGACAGGGACAATGCAAAGCCCCGTTCTGACTGGCGTATCAATGAGGAATGGGCGTGGTTTATAGGGGAACACAGGGGAAGTCTGAAACTGACAACCAAACCGGAACCCTATTCCTTTGAACGCACCCTGCACTGGCTCTCCCATCAGGTAGCACCCACGTTAAAGCTGGCTCTCCGTCTGGATAAGATGAACCACACCCAGATTGTCCATGACATCATCACCCATGCAAAGCTGACGGAGAAGCACGAAAAAATCCTGAAGCAGCAAGCCGCCGCGGTAAAGAAGGTGGTGCTTTAACGGCGGCAATCTTAGAACCTAAGAACTTTTACAGAAAAGAAAGGAGATTTTATGAATTTCGGACAGAATCTTTACAACTGGTTTTTATCCAACGCCCAGTCCCTTGTGCTGCTGGCAATCGTGGTGATTGGACTGTACCTCGGATTTAAGAGGGAATTTTCCAAACTTATCGGTTTTCTGGTGGTGTCCCTTGTAGCGGTCGGTCTGGTCTTTAATGCGGACGGTGTAAAGGACATCTTACTGGAACTGTTCAATAAGATTATCGGTGCATAGGGAACCCATTTTACACTTCCGTTATGGAGCAAGCTCTGATTGCTTCATGGCGGAAGTCCACTAGGGGCTTGGGGAGCGTAACTCCCCAAAAGAAAGAAGATGTAATATGATAGTGTATGATAATTGAGATAAACTAAGAATGGTGGTATAATTTCTTTAATAGTAATTGAAAGTGGAGGAAATGTATGAAGGATTTTATTGATTTTTTGAAATTACCACCGAACATTTTAGGAGCTTTATCTATTGCCAGTGGTACATTATTATTATTGCCTCAAAAGTTAGCCCAAAAGTTTTATATTATAAATTTTCGAGAAAAATATGGTTTTACAATAGGCATTGTTTTTGTGATTTCCACAGCTTTACTAATCGTTTTATTACTATCTAAAATTTTTCATTTCTTTTATGACAAGTATGCTTCTAAGAGATTAGGAACTGCTCAGATTAAATATTTGAAAAATATGACACCAGAACAGGTGACAATCATTCGGGAGTTTTTACGTGAACCAACTCACACCCTGCCATTACCCATGAACAATGGATTAGTAATAGAACTTCAACATTTACAAATATTAACCCCTGCCGGACAAACTCATTTAGTAAGTATGTTAGACCCACAAATCAATTATTTTTTACAACCTTGGGTAATTAAAAAAATCAATAGTGATGAAGAATTAAAGCGAATATTTTATTAGAAAAATGGCAACTGACAAACAAAGTTAGTTGCCATTTTTTGTTCTAAGAAAGGACGTGATACTGATTGAGGAAATGAGAATCTACATCCTGAACACCACACGGTTTTACCATGAAGATTTTGAGGAATATCCTGGGGCATGGTTTTCCTGCCCTGTGGATTTTGAAGAAATCAGGGAACGTCTTGGGGTTCAGAGTGAGGAAGAAATCGAAATTGAAGACTATGAGCTGCCCTTTCCATTGGAGGGCAACACAAGGCTCTGGGAAATCAACGCCCTTTGCCGGATGGTACAGGAAATGCAGGGAACGCCCCTCTATTATGAAATGGATGTGGTACAAAAGCGGTGGTTTCCCAGCTTTACGGAATTTATCGACCACAAAGACCAGATACGCTGCTATCCGGTGCAGGACGGGGAATCCCTCGCCCGTTATCTGGTGCAGGAGGTACAGCTATTTGGAGAAGTACATCCAGACCTGTTGAACCATATCGACTACGCTGCCATTGGTCGGGAACTGGAAACCAGCGAAAACTACCTGTTTACGGACAATGGTATCTTTTATTACCGCTAAAAGGAGGTAGAAGAACTTGGAGGAAATGCGGATTTACATTGCCAACTTAGGAAAATACAATGAGGGCGAACTGGTCGGGGCATGGTTCACGCCGCCTGTGGACTTTGAGGAAGTCAAGGAACGTATCGGTTTGAATGATGAATATGAGGAATACGCCATCCATGATTATGAGCTGCCCTTTGAGATTGACGAATATACCCCCATTGAAGAAGTCAACCGCCTGTGTGAAATGGTGGAGGACTTACCGGAGTACATTCAGGAGGAACTATCAGAGCTACAATCCTACTTTGGCAGTATCGAAGAACTCTGTGAGCATGAAGACGATATTATCTGCCATTCCGGCTGTGATGATATGGCGGATGTGGCTCGCTGCTATCTGGAAGAAAGCGGACAGCTTGGCGAACTTCCGGCACACTTACAAAACTATATCGACTACGCCGCCTATGGGCGTGACATGGAATTGGAGGGAACCTTTGTTGTCACAAACCACGGCGTATATGAAATCTTACGGTAGACCCGTCTGTATCTCTTTCAGGAAATACAGGCGGATTTTTTGATTCAGGGGCAGCTCGTTTGCTGCCCCCATCTTTTAGAAAGGACGGACAACATGAAGAAAATACGAAGCTATACCAGTATCTGGTCGGTGGAAAAGGTACTCTATTCCATCAATGATTTTAAGCTGCCATTCCCCATCACATTTACGCAGATGGCGTGGTTCGTGGTATCGGTGTTTGCAGTGATACTCTTAGGGAACCTCCCTCCCCTTTCGTTCATTGACGGGGCATTTTTGAAATACTTCGGCGTACCCTTTGCCCTCACTTGGTTCATGTGCCAGAAGACCTTTGACGGGAAGAAGCCTTACGGCTTCCTGAAATCCGTACTGGCATATCTGGTACGCCCGAAACTGACCTATGCAGGAAAGCCCGTGAAGCTGGAAAAGGAATATCCGGCACAGCCCATCACGGCAGTAAGGAGTGATATTTATGGCATATCCGATTAAATATATCGAAAATAACCTTGTGTTCAACCATGACGGGGAGTGCTTTGCTTACTATGAGCTGCTTCCCTACAACTATTCTTTTTTAAGCCCCGAACAGAAATATCAGGTACACGATTCCTTCCGGCAGCTTATCGCCCAGAACAGGGACGGGAAGATTCACGCCCTGCAAATCAGCACGGAATCCAGCATACGGGCAGCACAGGGACGCTCCAAACAGGAAGTGACAGGTAAGCTAAAGGACGTTGCCTGTGCAAAGATTGACGCACAGACCGAAGCCCTGATTTCCATGATAGGGGAAAATCAGGTGGACTACCGCTTTTTTATCGGCTTCAAGCTGCTTGTCAATGAGCAGGAAGTCACCATGAAGCAGTTTCGCAGGGAAGCAAAGACCGCCGTTTCCGATTTCCTCCACGAAGTCAACCACAAGCTCATGGGGGATTTTGTTTCCATGAGCAATGAGGAAATCTGGCGGTTTCAGAAGATGGAAAAACTGCTGGAAAGTAAAATCTCACGCCGCTTTAAAGTCCGGCGGCTTAACAAGGACGATTTTGGCTATCTGATTGAGCATTTATACGGGCAGACCGGAACCGCCTACGAAGATTATGAGTATTACCTGCCAAAGAAGCGTTTTCAGGAGGAAATGCTGGTGAAATACTATGACCTCATCAAACCCACCCGTTGTCTGATAGAGGAAAACCAGCGGTATCTGAAAATCGAACAGGAAGACGGGACAGTTTATGCCGCCTACTTTACCATCAACAGCATTGTGGGGGAATTGGACTTCCCATCCTCGGAAATCTTTTACTATCAGCAGCAGCAATTTACCTTTCCCATTGATACCTCTATGAATGTGGAGATTGTGACAAACCGGAAAGCCCTCTCCACGGTACGGAACAAGAAAAAAGAGCTGAAAGATTTGGACAACCATGCATGGCAGAATGACAGCGAAACCAGTACAAACGTGGGGGACGCTTTAGACAGCGTGAATGAGCTGGAATCCACCTTAGACCAGAGCAAGGAATCCATGTACAAGCTGTCCTATGTGGTGCGTGTGACGGCTCCCGACTTGGAAGAACTGAAACGCCGCTGCAATGAGGTGAAAGATTTTTATGACGATTTGAACGTGAAGCTGGTTCGCCCCTTTGGGGATATGCTGGGGCTGCATGGGGAATTTCTCCCTGCCAGCAAACGGTATCTGAACGATTACATCCAGTATGTCACCAGCGACTTCCTTGCTGGTCTTGGCTTCGGGGCAACCCAGATGTTGGGGGAAACGGAGGGTATTTATATCGGGTACAGCCTTGATACAGGAAGAAACGTGTACTTAAAGCCTGCCCTTGCCAGTCAAGGGGTAAAAGGCTCCGTCACCAACGCCCTTGCTGCCGCTTTTGTCGGCTCCCTCGGCGGTGGAAAATCATTCAGCAACAACATGATTGTCTATTATTCCGTATTGTTTGGAGCACAGGCTCTCATTGTTGACCCGAAAGCGGAACGGGGACGCTGGAAAGAAACCCTGCCGGAAATCGCCCATGAAATCAATATCGTAAACCTGACTTCGGAGGAACAGAACAGGGGCTTACTTGACCCGTATGTGATTATGGAGAACCCAAAGGATTCCGAATCACTGGCAATCGACATCCTGACTTTTTTAACGGGCATTTCCAGCCGTGACGGGGAAAAGTTCCCTGTTCTTCGGAAAGCTATTCGTGCAGTAACAAACAGTGAAGAACGGGGGCTTTTCAAAGTGATTGAGGAACTACGGGCGGAGGGAACCACCATCAGCACCAGCATAGCCGACCATATCGAATCCTTTACGGACTATGACTTTGCACACCTGCTCTTTTCGGATGGGGATGTCACACAGTCCGTCAGCCTTGAAAAGCAGCTCAATATCATTCAGGTAGCGGATTTGGTGCTGCCGGATAAGGAAACCTCATTTGAAGAATACACCACAATGGAGCTGCTTTCCGTGGCAATGCTCATTGTAATCAGCACCTTTGCCCTCGACTTCATCCACACCGACCGCAGCGTGTTTAAGATTGTGGATTTGGACGAAGCATGGAGCTTCTTACAGGTGGCACAGGGCAAGACCCTCTCTATGAAGCTGGTTCGTGCCGGACGTGCCATGAACGCAGGCGTTTACTTTGTCACCCAGAACACGGACGATTTGCTGGATGAAAAGCTGAAAAACAATCTGGGCTTGAAATTTGCGTTCCGTTCCACAGACATCAACGAAATCAAGAAGACCCTCGCCTTTTTCGGGGTGGATTCCGAAGATGAAAATAACCAGAAGCGGCTCCGTGACTTAGAAAACGGACAGTGCCTTATCAGCGATTTGTACGGGCGTGTGGGCGTGATACAGTTCCATCCTATCTTTGAAGACCTGTTCCACGCCTTTGATACCAGACCGCCCGTAAGAAAAGAGGTGGAATGATGGTGATACATAGAACTTCCAACCGACCGCAATTCCCAGTTCCCTATCACGCAAAAAAGGGCTTGTCTTGGAAAATGGCAGGAAAAGTGATTGGCAGGGTGCTTCTGGCACTCCTGCTCATCCTCCTGCTGCTGGCAGTCTTCGGCACAGCCGCCCACGCTGCCGGACTGGTGGATGATACGGTGGACGCTGCCAACGAATACAGCAAATATCCGCTGGACAACTACCAGCTTGATTTTTATGTGAACAGCGGATGGGACTGGCTCCCGTGGAACTGGCTGGACGGTATCGGAAAACAGGTGATGTACGGGCTGTATGCCATCACAAATTTTATCTGGACAATCAGCCTGTACCTTTCCAACGCTACGGGGTATCTGATTCAGGAAGCCTACTCACTGGACTTCATTTCCTCTACGGCGGATTCCATTGGGAAAAATATGCAGACCTTGGCAGGCGTTACCACCAGCGGCTTGTCCTCGGAGGGATTTTATATCGGGTTCCTGCTGATTCTCATTCTGGTGGTAGGGATTTATGTTGCCTATACAGGACTTATCAAACGGGAAACCACAAAAGCCATCCATGCCGTTGTCAATTTCGTGGTGGTGTTCGTGCTGTCCGCTGCCTTTATCGCCTATGCCCCTGATTATATCGGGAAAATCAATGAATTTTCCGCAGACATCAGCAATGCCAGCCTGACCCTTGGTACAAAGATTGTGCTGCCAAACTCGGAAAGTCAAGGAAAAGACAGTGTGGATTTGATACGGAACAGCCTGTTTTCCATTCAGGTTAAGCAGCCGTGGCTCCTGCTGCAATACGGCAACTCGGATGTGGAAAGCATTGGGGCTGACCGTGTGGAAAGCCTACTATCAACCAGTCCAGACGAAAACAACGGGCAGGACAGGGAAGAAATCGTGGTGGAGGAAATCGAAGACAGAGAAAACACGAACCTTACCATCACAAAGACCATCAACCGCTTGGGAACCGTCTTCTTCCTATTTATCTTCAATATCGGTATCTCCATTTTTGTATTCCTGCTCACAGGGATAATGATTTTCTCACAGGTGCTTTTTATCATCTACGCCATGTTCCTGCCTGTGAGTTTCCTCCTTAGCATGGTTCCCTCTTTTGAGGGGATGTCAAAGCGTGCCATTACAAAACTGTTCAACACCATCCTTACCAGAGCCGGAATCACCCTGATTATCACGGTAGCGTTCAGCATTTCCACCATGCTCTATAACCTGTCTGGGGAATATCCGTTCTTCCTGACAGCGTTCTTGCAGATAGTGACTTTTGCCGGAATTTATTTCAAGCTGGGGGATTTGATGGGGATGTTCTCCTTGCAGAGCGGCGATTCCCAAAGCATGGGAAGCCGTATCATGCGAAGACCCCGTATGCTCATGCACGCCCATATGCACCGTTTACAGCATAAGTTAGGACGTTCTGTGGCAGCTCTTGGGGCTGGAACGGCTTCCTATCATGCAGGAAAACAGGCTGGCTCAGACCAGAGAACTGCTTCCCACTCCGGCTCTTCCAAACGGACACAGGCAGACCACAGCAGACCAGACGGACAGGCAGCACCGGAAAAGGAATCCGTATGGAAACGGGCTGGTTCTGCGGTAGGTGCGGCGGCAGATACCAAAGATAAGATAGCCGATACTGCCGGACAGCTTCGGGAGCAGGCAAAGGATTTGCCCGTTAATGCAAAGTACGCCCTTTACCACGGGAAAACACAGGTATCAGAGGGAGTACGGGATTTTACTTCCAGCGTGACCCAGACCCGAACTGCCAGAGCCGAACAGCGGAACGCACAGGCAGAAAGCCGCAGACAGACCATTGCAGAACGCAGGGCGGAACTGGAACAAGCAAAACAGCCGCAAAAGACAGCTTCCGAAGCACCCAAAGGGGCGGCTCCTGTCCATGAACGCCCTGTTACTGCAAAGCAGCCGGAAAATTTCCGAAACCATGCAGATACCGCTCATGCTGGAAAACCAGCCATGCAGCCAGCTTCCCCATCCATCAGGGAACGGGGACAGGTTCCTTATGAGCGGGCTGTGGCAGAGCGGTTTTCGGTTCCGGTAGTAAAAGCGGCTTCCATCCACCATGAACAGACACCGCCTGTAAGGACAGAACGCCAGATAGTCCCACCGGCTTCTCCTGTCCAGACAGACGAAAGGCAAAAGACAGCTCCAACCATCACACCGACAGTTCCCCGTCCGGCAAGACCTATCCAGAATGATACGGCTCCTGTGATACCGGAAAGAAAACGTGCTGCCCCTGTGGTCAAAGAATCCAACTTTACCATCCGGAGTACCACCGCCAGAAAGGAGTGGACAAAAACAGTACAAGCGGCTGCCAAACAGAAGAAAGGGGAGAAACCATGAAGTTAAGACACCTTTTCTTTGCCTGTTCCGGCGTGTTCGTGATGATGTTCTCCCTGCTCCTTTTGGTTGTGATTGTCTTCTCGGATAAGGAAGACGGAGGAAGCGGCGGAAACCTTATCTATGGGGGCGTGAGCGTATCACAGGAAGTCCTCGCCCATAAACCTATGCTGGAAAAGTATGCAAGGGAATATGGCATAGAGGAATACTTAAATGTGCTGCTTGCCATCATTCAGGTGGAATCCGGCGGCACACTGGAAGACGTTATGCAGTCCTCGGAATCTTTGGGGCTTCCCCCGAACTCCCTTAGTACAGAGGAATCCATCAAACAGGGCTGCAAGTATTTCTCGGAACTGCTCGCAGCGGCAGAAACAAAGGGATGTGACTTAAACAGTGTGATTCAATCCTACAACTACGGCGGCGGTTTCCTAGACTATGTGGCAGGACACGGGAAAAAATACACCTTGGAACTGGCAGAGAGCTTCGCAAGGGACAAATCCGGCGGAAAGAAAGTCACCTACACCAACCCTGTTGCCGTAGAGAAAAACGGCGGCTGGCGGTATTCCTATGGAAATATGTTCTATGTCCTCTTGGTATCGCAATACCTGACCGTGGCACAGTTTGATGATGAAACGGTACAGGCTATCATGGACGAAGCCTTAAAGTATGAGGGCTGGACGTATGTGTATGGGGGCGATTCCCCCTCCACTTCCTTTGACTGTTCGGGACTGGTGCAGTGGTGCTATGGCAAGGCAGGAATCGCCCTGCCACGAACAGCACAGGAACAGTACAATGTGACGCAGCACATCCCCCTGTCCGAAGCAAAAGCAGGAGATTTGGTCTTTTTCCACTCCACCTACAACGCCGGAACCTACATCACCCATGTGGGACTGTATGTGGGAAATAACCGGATGTACCATGCCGGAAATCCCATTGGTTACGCAGACCTGACAGGCTCCTACTGGCAACAGCACCTTGCCGGAGCCGGACGAATCAAACAATAAGAAAGGATGAACCGATATGATTCAGATTAGAAAAGAGGAAAACCAGAAAAAGCAGAAAGAAAAGAAACTGAAAGTCTACAAAGTCAATACCCACAAAAAAACTGTGATTGCCCTGTGGGTGCTGCTGGCAGTGAGCTTCCTATTTGCCGTCTATAAGAATTTCACGGCAATAGACATTCATACTGTCCATGAAACCAAAGTGATTGAGGAACAAATCCTCGACACCCACAAGATAGAGAATTTTGTGGAGAATTTCGCAGAAGTCTACTATTCATGGGAACAGTCCGCCGCTTCCATTGATAACCGGACAAATGCTTTAAAAGGGTATCTCACCGGAGAGCTACAAGCCCTGAATGTAGATACTGTCCGAAAGGACATCCCCGTATCATCTGCCCTGACTGATTTTCAGATATGGGAAATCACAGAAGAAAAGGAACAGCATTATCAAGTGACCTATACCATAGAACAGCGTATCACAGAGGGGGAATCCGGTAAAACCGTCCGTTCCGCCTATCAGGTGACAGTCTATGTGGACGGCTCTGGAAACCTGACGATTATCCAGAACCCAACCATTACCAGTGTTCCCGTAAAATCCGGCTACACCCCAAAAGCAGTACAAAGTGACGGTACGGTGGATTCCATCACCACAGAGGAAATCAACGAATTTCTCACTACCTTTTTCAAGCTGTACCCTACGGCAACTGCAAAGGAGCTGACCTATTATGTGAATGAGGGCGTGCTGAAACCTGTGGGGAAAGAATACATTTTCTCGGAACTGGTGAATCCTGTTTACAATCGAAACGGAAATCAGGTAACGGCTTCCCTTGCAGTGAAATATCTGGATAACCAGACCATGACAACACAGGTATCACAGTTTAATCTTGTGCTGGAAAAGAACGGGGAAAACTGGAAGATTGTAAAATAATCCTTGACTTTGCGGCACGAGTGTCGCATAATTATAAAAAGGGACACCTGTGTCGCAAAGGAGGTTATAGTAGTGAGTGCTAAAGGCGATAAGACCAAAGAACTTATTTGTTCAGAATCATACAAATTATTTGCAGAAAAGGGATTTAAAGAAGTCACAATGAAAGATATATGTGAAAAAACCGGACTTAGTCGAGGCGGTCTTTATAGACATTATTCAAGTACCGAAGAAATTTTTTCTCATATCATTAACGCTCTTATGCAAACACAAGAAAATGAAGTTTTAAACAAAATCGAAAGTCTAGTTCCTGCTAAACAAATTCTATTAGAACTATTAAATCGCTATCAAATAGAAATGTTAGATAGTAGTAATTGTTTAACTTTAGCAATTTATGAATTTTTTAGCACTTTACAGCGTAAAGGCAATGAAAATCTACTATATGAGCAATATTTATTAAGTAAAAAGACTTGGGAATCTTTAATTGCTTATGGAATAAAAACAAAAGAATTTAACGAAGTAAATGCCGCAGCCATTATTGACATAATTATATTTTCTTATCAAGGAGTACGGCTGTATAGCAACCTTATGTTTATAAGTCCTCAAATACCCGAAAACATCTTGTATATTATAAAAAATATTCTTTTAAAATAATTTGGAAAGGATGTGTCAAATATGGATACTACTATTTTTCAGAAATTCTATGAAGAAAAAACAGCGTTAATCAATCCTACAGATTGTATAAAACCCATTGATAATTTTCCCGAAGTATGTATTTCCACATTTTCCAAAAACATTATTGATAAGTTTATCTCTTTGAACTCCGTTCAAAAAATTGCGGAATTATATACAGCAAATGGAGTAAATCCGGTATATAAAATCAATTATAAAGGAAAAGAAATAGCTTTTTATTTATCGTTAGTTGGTGCAGCCGCTTGTGTATCTGGCTTAGAAGAAATTATTGCATTAGGAGCAAAAAAAATTATCCTTTTTGGAAGCTGCGGCATTTTAAATGATTCAGTTAAAGATAAAATCATCATCCCCACTTCTGCTGTTAGAGATGAGGGAACAAGCTATCACTATATTCCTGCAAATCAGGAATTATCAGTAAACCCAAAATACATAAATACATTGATTTCATGTTTAGATAAGTATGACTGTCCCTATGTAACAGGAAAAAGCTGGACTACTGATGGAATATATCGAGAAACCTTAGGTATTATCAATGACCGAAAAGCTCAAGGCTGTATCACTGTTGAATTGGAATTTTCAGCAGCTTTAGCTGTTTGTACATTTAGGAATATTCCTTTTCTTCAATTTTTATATGGAGCCGATTGTTTAGATAATGACACTTGGGATATTAGGGATTTGTGTGAATATGGGCTAAGTAAAGCAGAACAGCTTATGTTTCTAGCCTTAGAATGTGGTATCGCTTTATAAGTAGCACTCTCGCAATTCCTTTTTCAGCCATTTCATAAGGCAGGTGATTTTTATGGCAAAACAACAAATATGGGTACTTTGTCCTGTCTGTAACAGTAAAACACGAACTAAAATACGCAAAGACACGGAACTGGTAAATTTCCCTCTCTTTTGTCCAAAATGCAAAAAAGAAAATTTAGTGACAATAAAAAACGGTATTACAACCATTATCAAAGAGCCAGACGCTTAGACGCAGAGCCGATAATTTATAGGTTATCATAACTTATAGACTATCGGCTCATTTTAATTTCAATCTTATTCTTGCAGGCAATAGAAGTTATTTATCTTCCATTGCCTTGTATTTGACAATACCATCAGCAACGCTTTCCATGATAACAAGGTCTGCGTCTGTAAAATTGTCAATTTTGCTTTCAAGCTGTCTTCGTCTGCTGCTTTTTGCCAGACTATCAGAGGGTAAAAAGAACTCATCCACTGATACATTCAGCAGAGATACAAGGTCATAAAGCACCTGTAAACTGGGGTGCTGCCCTTTATTCTCAATATTGGTTAAATAGCGTGGGTCAATTTCAATCATTGCTCCCACCTGTTCACGGGTCAAACCCTGTTTTTTACGGGCTTCTTTTATAGCAAGCCCAAACGCCCTGAAATCATATTTATCTTCTTTTTTACGCATAATACACCACCTCTGTACATTTTACTGTTCCTGTTGTAATAGTGACAGGTATAGAAAAACGTATTACATAGTTGTACAGTTCCTATTGTGCGTATCAAAGATAAAACTATGCTGCCGAAACGGAAATTAAAAAAAACCGTTATTTGGCAGCATACTTTCCCTGCGTCAAAAATCACATCATCATTTCCAGACGACGGTTTAACAAAAGCCGCCGTCTTTTTTTGCCTGAAATACAGATGATTTTTAAAGTTCACTACTTGATACAGACAGCGGCTTACAGGAGGAAGCCGCTATGCAAAATATTTTCTTAAATATATCTACATTCGGTAAACCGTTAAAAAAAGCCATCCGCCTACACTAGAAAAGTCTGACCATCAATGTGGTTTTTTGCAATACATAGAAAGAACTATTGAAGCACACAAGCAGAACTATCGTCTGTTTGCGTGCTTTTTTAGTTGGAAGAAAAAGTTTTTAAATTTTTTCTTCTCAAAACGCAACTGCACCCCCTGTCCTGTCGGGACTAAGAGCGAAAAGGGGGAAAGAAGCAGAAATTCCTATCAACTCGCTCCCTTTCAAGGCTGGAAAGGGGGTGAGCAATGATGAAGCCATCTGAATTTCAGACAACCATAGAGAACCAGTTTGATTATATCTGTAAAGTCGCTATGGAGGATGAACGCAAAGACTATCTCAAAGCGTTATCCAGACAGTGTAAACGGGAAACCCTGTTTTGTGATATGGACGATTACACCGTTAATCTGTTTTCTTCCGAAGACACCTATCCATCCCACTTCCATACTTTTGAAATGGATGGATTTACTGTCCGTATTGAAAACAGCCTGTTAGCAGAAGCGTTGGAAAATCTGGATGGAAAGAAACGTGATGTTATCCTGAGATATTATTTTCTTGGATTTGACGATACGGAAATTTCAAAAATTCTAGAAGTCAACCGTTCTACCATTCAGAGAAGAAGACACGCCGGACTGGAATTTATCAAGAAATTTATGGAGGAAGAAGCATGACAGCAAAGCACCCTATGATTCCGTTTCCTGTGATTGTAAGGGCTGCGGACGGCGATATTGAAGCAGTCAACCAGATTGTACGCCATTACAGCGGTTTTATTGCCAGCCGTTCCATGCGTCCCATGAAAGACGAATATGGGAATACCCACATGGTTGTAGATGAAACCCTACGCCGCCGGATGGAAACACGTCTGATTGCAAAGATTTTATCTTTTGAAATCAGGGAACCAAAATAAAAATAACGCTTGCCTGTGGAAGCGTGGACAAGCCCATGCTTCCCAGACAGAGCTTGCCAGTCTATTAAAGTGCATTATCACCAGTGCATTTTAACAGGCTGACAAAGCCGGATTGTTCCTTGAAAAAGAAAGCGTCTAATCAACGCAGCATAAAGCAGCCGAATACGTTTCGATAGAAAGAGAGCCGTTGGGCTGGCACGCCGTGACCCACCAAAGGAGGGATGAAACCGGATAGCGATTCCTGCCAGCGTTCCATAAGCAGCTTACTGCAAAAGCTGCCGCCATGACCTTTCTATTGTGATAATGATACTTCCGTACAGCCTTAGTCCGTGTGATGATGTAGCACCGCTGGCAAAGGGTACGGCTGGATGAGAACCATGCAGGGGTGAGATTCCCATGAGCTTTAGCGAAAGCTGTTCGGCTTGCTTATATACTATTTTGAATTACAATTTTTCATTCAAAATCAAATAACTATTTGCAGGAAATACAATCTTAATATTACTTTTGCCATAAAATCTGATATAATATAGACAGATATTGAGGGTTTCATATCTGGTCTATGGAAAGGAGGAACATGATTACAGTAACAAAAAAAGACTTAATAGAACTGGGTTATGGGACTTCATTCGCAGCAGACATCATAAGAGAAGCAAAAAAACTTATGATTTCAAAAGGGCATACCTACTATCAGTCACGCAAACTGGACAGGGTTCCCAGAGAAGCTGTGGAAGAATTGCTAGGGATTACTTTTACTGATAAATCAAACTGATTGTACTTCTTGCACATTTATGTAAGGAGTGAACTCATGGCAAAAGACCCTATTAAGAAAGCAGAAAACGGAACTTATTATTTTAGAGCAAACTTAGGTTTTCATCCGATTACCGGAAAACAGATTCAGAAATACAAAAGTGGATTCAAGACAAAAAAAGAAGCCAGAGAAGCATATTCAAAACTTATGCTGACATCCACAGAGGAATTAACAGAAAAGAAACAGCAGCTATCTTTTCAACAGTTTATTGAGGAAACTTATCTTCCTTGGTATAAAACACAGGTAAAGGAAAGTACCTATCTGAACCGCCGTTCTACCATTCAGAAGCATTTTTCATACTTTTACAAAATGACGGTGGATGAGATAGAACCCATTAATGTCCAGAACTGGCAGCTTGAACTCGCAAAAGAATTTAGTCCAAACTATATCCGTATTGTACAGGGTATGCTCTCTATTGCCTTTGACAGAGCAGTTGTTCTCGGTCTTGCAAAGAAAAATCCGTCACGAATGATAGGAAACATCAAGAGCAAGAAAACAAAAGTGGATTTCTGGACACTGGATGAATTTCAAAAGGTAATTTCCCTGCTCTACAAGGGAGATTATTATGAACATTACCTTTTCATTTCATACTGGCTCTTATTTATGACCGGAATGAGAATCGGAGAAGCCGCAGCCCTGCAATGGTCGGACATCAACTTTGAAACCGGACTTTTAAGTATAACGAAAACGCTGTACTATAAAACAATGGACGAATACAAATTTGTGGAGCCAAAAACACAAGCCAGTATTCGCACTATCTATATTGACACAGATACCATCAAAGAATTGAAAGCATGGCAGGAAGTACAGCAAAAGGTTTTAAAGGGCTGCGACCTTGTACTAAGCTATAATGGGATTCCCACCAGTAAGCACACCCTCCCACGGGCATTAGAAAAACTTGCTGGATTGGCAGGCGTACACCGTATCAAGATTCATGCACTCAGACATTCCCATGCTTCCCTGCTCATCAGTATGGGAGAAAATCCTTTGTTGATTAAAGAACGGCTGGGGCATGAAAAGATACAAACCACGTTAGGAACCTATGGACATTTATATCCCAACACCAACGTGGAAGTTGCCAGAAAATTAACTGGCGTTCTCACCTATACTCCGGCAACAACCAGTGTTGCCGATTACACCAGCAATCAGCATACAGCAATCTATCACAGAGCAGTTAAATAAAAAAATGCAATCAAAATGCAATTCTAAAAGGAAAGAGCCTCAAAACCCTTGAAAATAAAGGCTTTGAAGCTCTGCTCCAACTATTCAAACTCAATCGTTCCAGGTGGTTTACTCGTCAAATCATAGAATACACGATTTACACCCTTCACCTCATTAATAATTCTGCTCATCACCTTATTTAGAACCTCATAAGGAATCTCTGCAGCTTCTGCCGTCATAAAGTCAATCGTCTTTACAGCACGAAGTGCAACGGCATAATCATAAGTTCTCTCATCACCCATAACACCAACAGAACGCATATTTGTCAGTGCTGCGAAGTACTGGTTGATATCCTGATCCAGTCCGGCTTTTGCAATCTCTTCTCTATAAATTGCATCTGCATCCTGAACGATACGAACCTTATCTTCGGTAACTTCGCCGATGATACGGATACCAAGTCCCGGTCCCGGGAACGGCTGACGGAATACCAGTCTCTCCGGAATTCCAAGCTCCAGTCCGGCTTTACGAACCTCGTCTTTGAACAGGTCACGCAACGGCTCAATGATTTCTTTGAAATCTACATACTCAGGAAGTCCACCTACATTGTGGTGAGATTTGATAACTGCAGACTCACCGCCCAGACCACTCTCTACAACGTCTGGATAAATAGTTCCCTGTGCCAGGAAATCAACGGCACCGATTTTCTTTGCTTCCTCTTCGAAAATACGGATGAACTCTTCACCGATAATTTTACGTTTTGCTTCCGGCTCTGTTACTCCAGCAAGTTTGTCATAATATCTCTGCTGTGCATTAACGCGAATGAAGTTCAGATCAAACTGTCCTTCCGGTCCGAATACAGCTTCTACCTCATCACCTTCATCTTTACGAAGCAGACCGTGATCTACGAATACACAAGTCAGCTGTTTTCCGATTGCTCTGGAGAGAAGTCCTGCTGCAACAGAAGAATCTACACCACCGGATAATGCAAGAAGTACACGTCCATCACCTACTTTTGCACGGATATCTTTGATGGTATTTTCTACAAATGCATCCATCTTCCAGTCACCGGCACATCCACATACTTCATATACAAAGTTAGAAAGCATTGTCTTACCTTCTACTGTGTGAAGTACTTCCGGATGGAACTGAATTGCATACAATTTTTTCTCCTCATATTCTGCTGCTGCCACCGGACAGTCTGCAGTGTGAGCAGTAATCGTAAATCCCGGAGCTGTTTTTGAAATATAATCAAAATGACTCATCCAGCAGATAGTGGATGGAGATACGTTGTGGAATAATTTGGAACTGTTCTCCACAAATACCTCTGTTTTACCATACTCACGCACCTCGGCGCGCTCTACTTTTCCGCCTAAAATATGCTGCATCAGCTGTGCACCATAGCAAAGACCAAGTACCGGGATTCCAAGTTCAAACAGCTCTTTTGTATAAGTCGGTGAATCCGCTTCGTAGCAGCTGTTCGGTCCTCCGGTCAGAATGATTCCCTTTGGATTCATAGCTTTGATCTTTTCGATATCAGTCTTATAGGAATAAATCTCGCAGTACACGTTGCACTCACGGACACGTCGTGCCACAAGCTGGTTGTACTGACCGCCGAAATCAATCACTATGACAGTTTCTCTGTTCATTGGATCGTTTCCTCCTTCGCAATAAATTATTTACATGTGATATTGATATTCATCATGGCTGATTTCACTTTTTATATATGATTCTATATAATTATATATAAAAAAATTTTTGCCATACATCGACAAAAACGCTTCGCCATTTCATTCTATTATATATTACTCCCACGCCACTTTACAAGAGGGAAAACGAAAAAATACATTCTCCCACAAAAGCTCTATATATAAGCCATACAATAATTGTTACGCCTGTCGTATGATATCCTTATCGTTAAAATCCACATTTCTATATTTCAGACTTAATGCCATACTGATATACACCCCGATGAATCAAAAAAACATTGAATCCTTATTTTTTCATAGTATAATAATAGATAGGAAAAACTAATTTTACGGTCAAACTGCATTTTTCATAACAGAATCAATGCAGTAAATTTTGTTACAGGAGGATGATACTACTATGGAAACATTAAAAACTATGACTTGTCGTAAATCAGTCAGAAGCTACAAAAACACATTATCAGATGCAGATTTACAGAAAATCCTACTGTCTGCACAGGCAGCACCGATCGGAATGGGAAAATATGATACCATGCATATGACTGTTATCCGCAATGCTGAATTATTACAGGAATTAGACCGCAACGGTGCTGATTTTTTTGGTGATCCTTCCACAAAACCACTTTATGGCGCTCCTTGCCTCGTAGTAATTTCCACACCGATTGAAAATCCGGCAATGGGTAACGTACAGTACTCCAACGCTGCTATGATGGCTGAGCATATGTGCCTGATGGCTACTGATCTTGGAATCGGAAGCTGCAATATCTGGGGCGCAATCGCTGCATTAAATGCCAAACCGGAACTGGTTGCAAAACTTGGTCTTCCGGAAGGACATGTTCCATGCTGTGCTGTAACACTTGGCGATACCGATGACACTTTCCCGGAGCGTGAGATTCCAGCTGATCGTATTGCAGTATCTTACATCGACTAATCAAAATTCAAGAATGCTCCGCATTCTTGTTGCGAGGTGCGCGTCATGCAATTGCATGACATACTTCAACTGCGCACCTCTGTAATCCTGCCGGAGGCTATATCAGATGGGGGATTGGCTCCCACCACTGATACTAGCTTGTTTCTCACCACCTATAGGACGCCACTGAAAAAGTCCTTATTTTGCGCAAAACAGTACAAGATAAAGTATATTTATATGTTTTTCGCTACTATATATTGTATGTAAAAACAGTTTTTCAGTGGCGTCCCTATAGAGGTGGGAGTCATCTCCCATCTGATATAAATTGTTTCGTTACGGTCCCGTTATAATAGAAAAACTGTAATAGTTATAACGTAACAGTACAACAAATCATAACAATAAAAATCGGACAGATATCGGGGATTCTAATAAATCTCTTTATCTGTCCATTTTTTATATCTTCTTATCAGTACCTCTCAGTAATTACAATGCTTTACACAAACCTATTTTTCTCTTTCACATCTTCACCCACTGCATCTACCAGTAATCACACCACTTTACACAAACTTATACTCTGCCCACTCCATTCACCAATAATCACACCAATTTACACTGGCTTATATTCCGCACTTTCGCATTTTCAACCGCTGCATCTACGCAATAATCGCACTGATTTACACCAGTTTATATTCCTTCAACCGCTTCCTTTGCACCTTATAATCTGGGCAATATTTTTCTACTTCCGCCCAAAAATCTGCGGAATGATTCATATGTCTTCTGTGCGCCAACTCATGAATCACCACATAATCCAACAGTTCTTCCGGCAAATAATATAACTGATAGTTAAAATTCAAATTGCCCTTGGAACTACAACTTCCCCAACGGGTTTTCTGGTTTCGGATTGTAATTCGTCCAACCGTCACGCCCATGATTTTGCTATAATATGCTACCCGTGAACCAATTTTTTCCTTAATCTGATCCAGATCTCTGCTTGAGAGTTGCACCACTGGGATTGCACCTGTTGTTTCCCGCTGTTTTATACGTGACTGCATCTGTTCTGTTTTTTGCCAAATCCACGTCTGCTCCCGTGTCAGAAAATCCTGCAGCGCACGTGCGGATAAACGATTCGGGATTCGAAGAAGTACCGTCCCATCTTCCCGCATCTGTAAGCCAATGCTTTTTCTCGCTGACCGGATCACATAAAGCGTCAGTGTACGACCATCTTTCTGTAATTCTATGCTTGTCTGATTGCTCATAGTATCCTTGTATATCCTCGTTTCTCTATATCTTTCAAATTATTTTTACATGTTGTCTCTGTTATAAATAATTCTATACATATCACAGTTTTCGTAATTTTACTTTTTGATAGATGCTGATTCCGCCCGCCTGTTCTCTTATTATTTTTTCAACACCACGTATTACATCATTATTTATACTGTCGAATCAACCGTTCAATTTCCTGTTTCATTTCATCGACTACATCATCCGGCGAAATAATTTTTACCCCTTCTCCAAGAGAAAATACCCATCCAAGGAACTGCCTGCTGACATGCACGTTCACACTAACTGTAAAATAATTTTCATCCTCCCACAACAAGTCCCACGGACTGATGTGATACCACGCACCATTGTGCCGCAATTCTGTCTCCTTTTTCACATTCCATTGATAATATTGAAATCGGATTTTTTACTTTCCAACGGGCTCGCCTTCTACTTCAATCCCCAGTTTTTCCAGATCACGTAGATCGTTATAAATGCTTTTTCTGTCAGCTGTAACCTCATACGTTGCTAATGCTTTCATGATTTCAGGCATGGTGATGTAATGTTCATCATCTGTTTTTTCTAACATGATCTGAGCTAGCCGTTCAAGAATGCTCCGGCATTCTTGTTGCGAGGTGCGCGTCATGCAATTGCATGACATACTTCAACTGCGCACCTCTGTAATCCTGCCGGAGGCTATATCAGATGGGGGATTGGCTCCCACCACTGATACTAGCTTGTTTCTCATCACCTATAGAGGTGGGAGTCATCTCCCATCTGATATAACTTAAATTTCTGATTCGTTCCTTTTGGCATTTCTGTACGTCCCCTTTATATTTTCTACCGTTCGTCAATTCAAGTTGATAATTCTAGTATAACACAATACAGAAAAAGGCAGAAACTATTCCTGCCTTTTCACCTTCTAGATATGATGTTGATGCAAATATTTTTCTCTGGTCGCCATTCCCCCACGAATGTGCCGTTCTGATTTGTTGACATCCAGCACAACTCTCGTCTTTACTGCCAGTGCCGGACTGATCTGTTTTAGTCTCTCTGTAATGTCCTTGTGAACTGTCGACTTACTGATACCATACTTCTTTGCTGCCTGACGAACCGTTGCCTTGTTGTCTATGATATAACGCGCAATTTCCATTGCCCGTTCCTCGATATAACCTTTCACTCAAATCCCCGCATAGTTTGCTTTTTTTACAATCTATGCGGGGAGATTTTGATGTATGTCTACATTGAAAATTTCTTACATCATACATCTTCAATACTTTCCATCCAGATACATAACACTAAGTTTTACCTGCGTCCGCTCGTTTCTTTTTTCTCCTGTGATCACATACCACAGCGCCTTTTCAGCTGTTGTGATCCAACCATGTTTCGGTACAATCTCAAAGTGCCACGTATCATTTGGCACACTGCACTCTACGTCCAGCGCATCCGTGAAATCATTTTCTTCACCCTGCATAATCGTAACTTTTTCCTCATTCTGATCATATTTCCAGATCCTGAAATGATAGGATTCCGCCTCAAGACTCTCGACATTCAGCTCTTCCACAAAATTTTTCCAGTTCTAATGTTTTTGAAAAATTTTGAGTTTTCCAGATAGCGGCTCAGTTGTGACTCGATCCGTCGGATCATGGATTCTGCCGTATAGAAAGCTTTCAATTTTTCTCTGTTTTCCTGCGAACGCTGAATCAAATGTGCGCAACCGATGGCGATCACAAATACAGCAACGAAAAATATTCCTGTTCTTATCTTTAGTTTCTTTAATTTCTATTGTTCTGACATCATACTTCCCCTTGCAGTTCAAAAATCGCAATCCGCTCCCGTGGATCATTTCCCGGGAACAGATCTCTGCAGTCAATTTCATCCACAAACATCAGCTCATTCACTGTCATCATATAAGAAATGTATTCGTCCGTCGGATAATAGAAAAACAACTGTATGTTACGCGGTTTTGCATAATAGGAATCCAGAATACGTCCCATTACCCGTTTTAAAAGTTCCAGCGAAAACGGATTAAAAAAGTAACACTGATCAACGTTTTCCGGTACTTCAAATGTTTCTGCATTCGCCTGCACAAAATCCACACGACCGGAAGCTGCCGAATCCGCTTTATTTTCCAGTGCACGTTCAAACACTCTCTCATCGTATTCTACACCGATGGAATGACATCTGGTCTGATACGACAAAAAGAAATCCACGCGACCTTTGCCGCATCCATAATCGATCACCGTATTTCCTTTGCGGATGTAACCGGCATTTGCCAGACGTTCCAACACACAATATGGTGTCGGTTCATAAGGAAATCTATGCTGGTCGGAATGGGAATCATCCCGCCCCATGGTTCGAATATGCAAAAGTTTATCCCATCTTGTTTCGTTTTTATCTTCTCTCATTATCCATCCTCAATTACTTTATTGCATTTGCCGTTTTATTTTACCTCTTTTCTTCTACATTTTTAAGACCTTTTCATAAAAAAATTGTTCATATGTTCAAAAATGAAAAATTTTGTCATTTTTTACATTCAACACTTTTCTTTCCCATTCAAACGTTGTTTTTCCGGACATAAAAATACCTCTAAAGCAACAGATTTTTATATTTAATCTGTTTACGTTAGAGGTATCATATCAGTATTTTGAAATGCATTTTTGCTTGCTAATATTTTATTATTCTACTAAGACCATTCATCTTTACAATTATTCACTAATATACTCTTCGTGGCATTACTACCATTGCGATAATATATGCAAGAATTCCGCTACCACCACAAAGTGTAACTACAACCCAGATCAAACGAATGATTGTCGGATCAATATTCAGGCATTCACCAATTCCACCACAAATACCACAAAGCATTCGGTTGGAATCGCTTTTGTACAATGTCTTGTTTTTTCCTTTTAATAATGCAATCACCGCAACAATCACTACGATCCAAACAATTAATCCTGTAACTCCAAATATACTTGCTAACATAATTTTTTCTCTCTTTCTTTATCTCTGTTCATTTACCAATACTGTTTATTACTAACTGCGCATTAACGACACGCCCTTTATTCGTTTACTTCCACATCTATGGCTTGTAACTGATCCATTACCCGTTCCACCTGACGAATTGCTTCCTGTTTTTCTTTTTCTAAATCATATGCCATAATCGGTACTCCCTTCGTTATCTGACCTGTTTGTGAAAAATTGAATCTCGCTGCTAATATAATTTTGTTACTCATCACCTATACCGCTGAGCTTCCTCTCACGTCTGATATACTTTATATTTTCCTATCTTCTTGTTACTAATGAAATCAGTCCCAATACGATTAAAATCGGGAATGCAATGTAAAGCAATCCACCTGCTACTAATGCGATTAAAATAATTGGTAAAAATACAATGGTGAGCACAATTTTTGAAATTCCCCATGCTGCTCTGATTCCGAAAACAAGCAGTTTTCCAAATAAAACTAACATACAGATTCCAAATAATAACGTTAACATAATTCCTCTTTCTATCAGGTTCATGCCTGATGCATAAAATTGTATTTCAAGCTTTTCCTTGTCATAAGCTTGCTGCCTCTTGATATTTCAAGTATAATATTCTTTGATATATTCGTACATACCGATTTCGGGGAAATAACTACTTCTATTTCTCCATTTTAGGGAATTACTCTTAAGTTAAAACTGCTATTTGCGAAATATTTTCTTAAGAATCTCTTCCAGATATTCCATATCCAATTTTATTACCAGGAATTATTGATCAGATAGCATGAAATCATATTTTACAGAAGGACAAAAACATTATTATGGGAAAACAATCAAAACGTGAACATAAAACAATTTATCAGTTATGCCGCGAAGAATGCGGACTTACCAGAGACGGTGCCAGTGAATTGATGGACGGTGTTTCTGCCGCCCGCATTGAAAAATTTGAATATGAACTTCAGGAGCCAACACCGTATGACATTCTGCAGATGGCAGACTGCTACAAGCGCCCAGATCTGTGTAACTACTACTGTTCACACAAATGCGCTATCGGCGACCGCTATGTTCCGGAAGTTGAGCCATCGGAATTATCCAGCATTATTCTGGAAACCATCGCATCTCTGAATGACATTCAGCCGCTTACCGACCGCCTGATTCAGATTACACGGGATGGCAAGATCACCGATGATGAGATCAAAGATTTTGCATTGATCAGTAAAAAATTAAATGATATTTCTCTGGCAGTAGATGCCTTAAATCTCTGGGTAGACAAAACCACCAGCGAAAATAATATCAATATCAAACTGCTCAATGAGGAAATGCAAAAGTTAAATCAGTGATCTGCCGGAATCCACTTACGGTAAGTATCCGGTGTCATCCCTTGATGTTTACGAAACACACTTCCAAAATAGCTGGGACTTTCAAAACCACATTTTTTTGAAATCTCAGCTATTGTTTTGTCCGGAAAACGATTCAACAATACGCAGGCATTCATAATCCGAATATCACACAGCACCTGCATGATGGTCTTGTTCATCCGCTTTTTAAAGTAGGAACACATATACTCTTTGCTCAGACCTGTCAGTTCACTTAATGATACATAAAAAACTCCTCTGATTACATTTATGACGAATCATTCATCTGTCATAAATATACTCAAAGGAGTTTTTTTATATCTGATTAACTATTACAACTCACACATATCTTCTACCCTTACTACATTCAAGAAAGTCTTCATGCAAAACATGATTTAACTGCATATGGTAAAGATACTGCAACGCTTAGATATCTTCTCTACCGAATTTCTTCCTTAATGCAAGTAATACTACGATCATAATTACCACACAAACCGGAAGCGCGATCCATGAAATCGCAAGTAATCCGACAGCATTTAACACACCGATCAATGCGTAACCGATACAGCACACAACCGCTACCGCCAGAGCATATGGAATCTGTGTCGTAACATGGTTTACATGGTGACAATGTCCACCTGCGGAAGCCATGATCGTTGTATCAGAAATCGGAGAACAATGGTCGCCGCAGACAGCTCCTGCAAGACATGCCGCAATGGAAATAACCATCATTGTTCCGGACGGGAATACCCCGATAACGATCGGAATCAGGATTCCAAACGTTCCCCAGGAAGTTCCTGTGGCAAATGCCAGTCCTGCTGCCACTGCAAAAATAATGATCGGCAAAAATCCCTGCAGAAACTGCGCGGAACCTGCTACCAGATCTGCAACGAAAATATTTGCGCCAAGCAGGTTTGTCATACCAGACAATGTCCATGCCATAGCAAGGATCAAGATTGGTGCAATCATTGCCTTAAATCCTTCCGGTACACATTCTGCAAACTCATGAAATGTAATAACATCACGAAGCATGTAATACACAAAGGTGAATAACAGTGCGATAAATCCACCAATCACAAGTCCAACAGAAGCATCGGAACCGGAAAATGCGGAAATAAAGCTTTCACCCTCAAAAAATCCACCGGTGTAAACCATACCAATAATGCAAGCTGCGATGAGCACTACAACCGGAAGAATCAGGTCAAGGACAATACCTTTGCTGCTCTCTGTTGCCTCATCGCTTTCATCATATGGTCGCTCCGGTGTTGTAAACAGATCACCTTTAATCGCGTTTAATTCATGAGTACGCATCGGTCCGAAATCTACCCGGAATACGACCATTCCAACGATCATAACCAGTGTCAGGATTGCATACAGGTTGTACGGAATTGTCTGTAAAAATACAGCAAACCCGTTGATTCCGGAATCTTCTGGAACAGAAGATGTAACCGCTGCCGCCCAGGAACTAATTGGTGCGATAATACAAACCGGTGCCGCTGTCGCATCAATAATATAGGACAGTTTTGCTCTGGATACTTTGTGGGTATCTGTAACCGGACGCATAACGCTTCCGACGGTCAGACAGTTAAAATAATCATCGACAAAGATCAGGATTCCAAGCACCATTGTAGCAAGCTGTGCTCCGATTCTTGTCTTGATCCGTTTGGACGCCCATTTACCAAATGCTGCGGAACCGCCGGCTTTGTTCATCAGCGCAACTAACATACCAAGCATAACAAGGAAGATCAGAATACCGATATTCCAACTGTTGGCAAGTTTAAATACCATACCGCCGCTCTCATTGAAAAACATGGTATTCATCATCAGTTCCAGATTGCCGTTGCTGTACAGCAGTGCTCCGACAATAATTCCGGTAAACAGTGATGAATATACTTCTTTTGTGATTAACGCCAGCGCAATAGCCACAACCGGTGGCAGTAACGCAAACACGGTCGCATAAGCAGCACAGGCATAGTTATCCGGATCTGCAACTTTTCCCGGTGTCACTACGGATACTCCGATCAGCACCGCAACGATCACAAGAAAACAGATCATAACAATAAGTTTCTTCTTTCGCATGTTACTCTCCCTTCATAACATCATCTTGTTACCACCCATATACAAAGGTGGAAATTATCTCTCATCTGGTATTCCTTGTAAAGCAGACATTCGCAATCCACTTTTTCTACTTGCTCATACACACAGTCATTTTTCTACCTGTATTCAAATACCATAGAGTGTTTCTTCTATACTACAAACTAGTATGAGTATTCCCCATACCAGTTTATAAGATTATCATTTTTTACTCTGTTCTGTCAATGAAAACAGCTTTATTTCTGCTTCCTGCTTCGCTGTCACAACCATATAGCACTCCGATTGAAAGGCGATCTGTTTTTGCCAGACACTTTCCTCTCCGGTCAATGTGCCATCCGGCTTCACCACCGAATAATAATCCATACCCTTTACAAGCCCAATCCCTGTATATTTCACATAGCTTTCCTTGTATGCCCACAACCGGCAAAAATTCTCATATCCATGCTGTTCCAGCCACTCTACTTCCATCGGATGAAAAAATCGTTTTGCCAGACGTTCTGCCTTGCAGTCATGTTCTTCCTGAATATCCAGACCAACTTCCTGCGGTGCAATTGCACAGCTCCACCATTCTCCACTGTGGGAAATAGAAAAGCAGATATCTGATACATATTCCAGAAACGGCTTTTTGTTTTTTTCCTGATGAATCTGCAACGTTTCCGGCAATTTTATCTGATGCGCCTTGGCATAAATGCGAATCACATGTTCTAATAACTCATGGGAAGCTTTGCTTTTTTCATCCCATTTCTGATAATAAATCTGAATCTCCATCACTTCTTAATTACAATACCTGCTCAGCCTGATATTTGTCATACAATCTCTGGAAAGCCGGTATGCTGCGTTTTGCAACTTCTGCCGGAACACAGTAGGATACACGCACCCAACCCGGACCGTAGAATGCAGTTCCCGGTGCCATCAGGATTTTTTCTTCTTTCGCACGTTCACAGAATTTTGTATCATCCTCTTCCAGTGCTTTTACAAACAGATAAAAAGCTCCGTCCGGATGGATACATGTGTAACCGATCTCTGTCAGGGCGTTGTACAGAATGTCTCTGGTCTCCTGATAAATGCTGATATCAACAGAAGCATCCACACATTTCAGCAGCATTTTCTGCTGAAGAGACGGTGCATTTACATAGCCCAGGTAACGCATGGAAGCGGTCATACCTGCAATCAGGTCTTCGTAATCCTGTACACAAGTCTCCATAGCAATGTATCCGATACGTTCGCCCGGAATGGATAATGCTTTACTGTAAGAATATACAACAATTGTATTTTCATAATAATGAGTCAGATACGGTACTTCGATATCGTAAGCCAGTTTACGGTATGGCTCATCGGATACCAGATAAATTGGATGACCGTATTCTTCCTGTTTTTTCTTTAAAATATCAGTAACCATGCGAATAGACTCTTCTGTATATACCGCACCAGTCGGGTTGTTCGGTGTGTTGATCAGAACGAATCTTGTTTTTGGTGACAGTGCTGCCTCAAAAGTCTCCGGATCTGGTTGTAATGTCTCCATATTGCAAAGAGCTGGAACCAGTTTTCCGTACATTGTCTCCACATAGCTCTTATACTCCCAGAAATACGGTGCAAATGTTACGACCTCGTCACCGTCATCCAGCAATGTATTTGCAATAACTACGATAGCTGCTGCCGCACCACTTGTCATAATAATACCCTGCTCTGTATAGTTGCAGTCATATTTTCCGTTCAGATAATTTGCAATGTGATTGCGGACTTCCGGATGTCCCACGTTTGCAGGATAGCCGTGCAGTGCCAGCGGTTTTTCTGTGTCGATAATCTCTTTTAATGCCTCATTAACTGCTGCCGGTGGCTCCACACTCGGATTTCCAATGGTAAAGTTAAAAATATTTTCTGCGCCGTAAATTGCTGCCAGTTTTTTACCTTCCTCAAAAATGTCACGGATACAAATGGATGAATCCAGTGATTCTCTTAAACGTTTTGAAATCATTATATATTTCCTCCAAATCCCCTATATCTTTTTCACGTCACTACTTTAAATCGTCACATTCTTCTGATATACTATCACATTTCAGAAAAAATGAAAAGATAAACTTGCGGTTCTCCAAAACTTTACATTGTTTCTCATTTTTGCTATACTTTTCCCAATAAGAACAGACACACACCGCAAGTATTCCATGGAATACCTATTTTATACAGGAGAACAAACATGATAAATCAGGAAAACAGCAAGTATGATTCTCTGAATCAGCCAGTGGAAAACAAGCAGCAACTTGCATACCAGCAGATCAAACAGGATATCCTGAATAATACTTATCCGGCAGGAACTGTCATGGTAGAACGAAAGCTTTGTGAAATCTACAATGTCAGCCGTTCACCCATCCGGAATGCCCTGCAGCAGCTGACCCACGAAGGTCTGCTCTCTTTTGTTCCGGGGAAGGGAACTGTCGTGGCATCCTTTTCCACAGATGATATTCTGGAGGTTTACGATCTCATCGAACTTCTTCAGGATTATGCCATCAAGGCATGTATCAATAAACAGAATGCTCTGGTGGTAAATGCACTGGAAATGGCTCTCAACAATATGAAAACAGCGCTGGAAAAAGATGATATTTTCCACTTTACCCGCTGGGATCAGAAATTCCATCAATTACTGGTCAGCTATTCTGGAAACAAACGTCTGGAAACGGTATATGATCAGTTAGACTGTCAGCAGATGCTGTTTATTTCCACTATATTGGATGATCGTGATCTGGCAGCACGCTCCTTACAGGAACACACCCAGATTCTGGACGCGATCCGCAATCAGGATTCCGATCTGGCACACCAGACACTGCACCAGCATTATCAGCATATCAAGCAGTATTATATAAACAAACTGCTGAGCCGTATTCATATTTAAGTAAATCTGGGATTTTTCCTGTTTTAATTGTGAATATCCGCTTGACGAAGCATTGTTTTGCTAAAAATGAGCAGACGCTTTTGTCTGCCTGAAAATACAGGAGGTACTACATTATGGAAATGCAGACATTACAAAAAGACATGATTGCCGCTATGAAGGCAAAAGACAAAGTACGTAAGGATGCCATCTCATCCTTAGTATCCGCAGTCAAAAAAGTAGCCATCGATGAGGGATGCCGTGATGACATCAAACCGGAGCTGGTTGCCCGCGTGATTTTAAAAGAGTTAAAAAGTGTAAAAGAACAGGTGGATACCTGCCCGGCAGACCGTACTGATCTGAAAGAAGAATATCAGGCACGTTATGACATTATCAGTGAATATGCTCCGAAGCTGCTTTCCGCAGAGGAAGTAAAAGCAATCCTTACTGAGCGTTTTGCCGACGTACTGGCAACCAAGAACAAAGGTCAGATCATGAAAGCTGTTATGGCAGAGCTGAAAGGCAAAGCTGACGGAAAAGTCATTAACCAGGTTGTTGCTGAACTTTGCAAATAATACAATATCTAATCTATTCCCGATCACATGATTTACTGTTGATCGGGAATTTTTTTACCCAAAATAAAAGTTATCTCCTGTCTAAGATACGAACACTTTTTCTGGCGAACAACATGATCAACTGTGCCTCTTTTTTGCACAAAAAAATCCTCTGAGCATAATGCCCAGAGGATTTTAATATCTGTTCTTTGATTAGAAAATTCTACGAACTGCAATAATGGATTTTCCGTAGTTTACAGGTCCGATCTTGATACCTGTGGATGGTGAACTTGCATGAACGATCTGACCACCGCCAATGTAAATTGCAACGTGACCACTGTAGCATACGATATCACCTGGCTGCATATCGGATGTGGATACTGCACGACCTACACCTGTCAATGCACCGGAGCTGTGTGGAAGTGATACACCAAAGTGTCCATATACACTCTTAACAAATCCGGAACAATCTGCTCCGTTTGTTAAACTCTCGCCGCCCCATACATATGGATTACCAACGAACTGGCAGCCATAGCTTGCTACTGCAGATCCTGAACCTGATCCTGATTTGGAACCTGAGCTGCTGTTATTGTTTGCTACATTGGAAACACCTGCAGTAGATGTTTTTACAGTCTGTGCTTCTGCAAGTTTCTGTGCGATGATCGCATTCTGCTCTGCAACAGTCTGTTTGTACTGTGCTGCAAGGCTCTGTGCCTGTGCAAGCTGATTTTCAAAATCAGACATCTGGCTGCTCTTCTGAGCTTTCATCTCTTCCAGATTCTTCTGCTGTTCCTGATATGTAGCCTGGTTTTCTTCCAGATCTTTCTTCTCTTCTTCAACCTGAGTTACAAGGTTTGCAACTTCTGTCTTTGTATTCTGATATTCTACCAGAAGGTTACGATCATAATCATATACCTTGGAGAAATTCTCTACTTTGTTCAATACATCTGCAAAGCTCTGTGCACCAACGAATGCATCCAGGAAAGAGCTGTCACCGTTCTCATACATGTAACGGATTCTGTTCTTCATAGCATCATACTGCTCAGCTTCTTTCTCTTTTGCTGCTGCCAGATCTGATTCTGCCTGTGCAAGCTCTACTTTTTTCTGATCAATCTGATCAGAGATCAGGTCCAGACTTACCAGTACATCTACTAAATCTGAATCTACTTTATCAATCTCTGACTGCAGACTGGACTGCTGGCTCTCAATATCTGCGATCTGACTGTTTACAGAATCAAGTTTGTTCTGCGCCTGATTCTTCTGGCTTCTTGCCTGAGAGAGGGATGTTGCTCCTGCGATCTGAGTTCCGGAAATGACCATAACCGCTGCCAGAACTGTTGCTAATAATCTCTTTTTCATATATATAAATACTCCTTTGTAAATCCTTTTTCAGCTACCTTTAGGATTATAACATCTTCATTGCAGGATTTCAACCAAAATAGACGCTTTTTAGAAATATTTCACACTTTTCTGTAATATCTTTGTAACAATTCTATGATTCTGTGCAAACCTCCGAATTTCTTTTTATTTTTACTATCTATTTTATCGTTTATCTCTATATTTTACTTTTATATATAGAAGTAATCGTCATCTCGCAGTTGATATACGTTCGGGCTCATCCGATATCCAGAACTTGTTTGACTACCAAAATTTTTCTTCCATTTAATTCGGTTTCCTCCTCCAGTTCATTCGTCTTGCGGATGGCAGACACCGTCGTATGATATTTCTTGGCAATCTCCCACAGGTCTGAGGAGCCGGTCAGGATCAGTCCCACAATCCCCGGCAGTTTTTCGTCTGCCTGTGCATCTGCCGCTTCTTCTTCGATCGCACTGATCAGTTCTTCCTCTTTTAATTTTGTAACCAATGCACTGACATTGATAATTGCCTGCACTTCGATCTCTGATGCATTTTTCATCAGGAAGGATAAATGTTCCAATGTTGTCTGGATCTCAATCTCACAGGTCTCATCCAGATCCTGCATTTCCATCTGACACTGAAATGGCACTAAACTCTCCATTGCTCCCACAGGCGCACTGTCGGAGCTTACCATATAAAAGACCTGCATCCGAACCGTTCCCTCGATCATAAGACCATTTGGCGAAATCTCCCAGTGTTCCGGTTCTACCGTTCCAAAACCGGCACCGATCTGTAGCACTTCTTCCTCTGTATTTTTTATCTGCAGCGTATCATTTACCCGACACTGACTCTCATTTTTCATATGAAGCTGCCGGATTTTTACCGGTTTTCGTTTCGGTATCAGCTGTTTTTCCAGCGAATATACATCTTCCAGCTGATTTTTGCTGATGTCCCGGTAAAGCCACATTCGAATCGGAATATCCGCTTCTGCCAGAATCACCCGTTCTTCGCCATCGGCATCCGCCTGCACACTACACCGAATCGCGCCGGGATCTGCTGTCAGATACGACACCATATCCGGGGAAGCTTCCGGAATCTCCAGCCGGCACTGATACGGAACGCGCATCTCTGCCCACTGCATGCGGTCTTCCTGCATTCCCAGATAAATGACAAACACCTGCAATTCGCCCTGTACAGTCACTTCCCCGGCTGCCACACGGACATTCATGCCAAAAAGCTGTGCCTGCTGCCAGAGTAACTGGCGGATATTCGGTTTATTTGAAGGCAGACGCACTTCTTCCCGCATAGCGCACAATTCTTCCCCGCGATAACACAGTTCCAGAAACTCCTTTTTTCGGTACAGATGCTCACAGGACTCCTCCTGTTCCATTCCCACCGGGATCTGCAATTCCAACCGTGTGCGGGCGGTGCAGTGAATCTCTAACAAAGCCTGAATGTTCAGCTTTCTGGCATTGATCATCCGAACCGTCAGATCTTCCAGAAACACCTCCGTCTGCGGCATGTCAAATTCTCCCGCTTCCTCCAGCATCAGTGTCTCCTGAAACGGATATTCCCCTTCCAGACTGCTGATTTTCCATTCCCCCTGTCCGGTGCGGTACAATACCCGAAACTGCAGCACACCGCGCACCATGATATGTCCGTTTCCACACTTACTTTCATCCAGCCGGACATCCCCGCGGCTTAGTATCACAGAAAAAAAATCCGGAAGATAATCCGGAAGATGATATGTTTCATCAAATGTTACCTGAGTGATCGCCGGTCCCTTTTTTTCTTCCATATAAAGAGCTTCTGTTTTTAATTCCATATGTTTCCCCTTTCCTATTCAAATACCACATTTTCTTCCAGTCGTTCGGTCTTGACGACAATATACGGATAGCTGACTGCCTTTTCTGCCTCCGCACCATTTTCCGGTCCAATGAGATCTGCCTCAAAATAAATCGCATTTTGCGCCAGATACAGATCTTGAACCTGTATACTGTATCCTCCGGTCTCCTGCATTCCAAAGCCACGCACAATATACAGGCTGTCATCCAGCATGCAGGTCATTTTGAAGTCTTCGGTATAGCGTTCATCAATTTCCTTTTGTAATTCCTCCGGAAGCTCCTGTTCTGTGACAACGGTATAATCCAGATCACGTACCTTTTGCGTCCCGGTCTTTTGTAATCCACAGCCTGTCAGCCCCAAAATAAGTACCAGCAGACTCACGGTAAAAATGCTGCTTATTCGTTTCATAAAAACTGCTACTCCCTGTCCCCGCTGTTTCTTTGGTCTATTCTATTTTTCAAATCCGAAAAATATGCATAGATTTATTAAAAACTATCTGCTATACTAGATAAGTCTTTTTAAAAGAAATTACATTTTTATTACATTTTAGAAATGTACTTTCGAAATCTTTTAAAGGAAAGATTCTGAGAGTACCTAAAAACTATTTGGAGGAAATATTATGTTAAGAACAATTCTTGCAGTTTTGTTCGCCGTCTGCTATCTGATCATCGGAATTCCGGTGCTTTTTGTAGAATGGCTCATCGGCAAAAAAAATCCGCACCTGCGTGACATCAGTAGCCTGCGCATGGTACAGTGGGCATTTCGTGTCATCTGCCGGATCTGCGGTGTAAAACTCACCGTAAAAGGGCAGGAAAATGTACCAAAGGACATACCGGTGCTCTATGTAGCAAACCACAACAGTTATTTTGATATTATGATCACCTATGCACTCTGTCCGGATCTGACCGGCTACATCGCAAAGGATTCTCTGGAAAAGGTTCCGCTGCTGAACATCTGGATGAAACGGCTCTACTGCCTGTTTCTGAAACGTGATGATATGAAAGCCAGCTTAAAAACAATCCTGCAGGCAATCGAATATGTCAAAAAAGGCATTTCCATCTGCATTTTCCCGGAGGGAACCCGCGGAGACAGCGATGAGATGGCACCGTTCAAAGAGGGAAGTATGAAAATTGCAGAGAAAACCGGATGTCCGATCGTTCCAATGGCAATTTCCCATACCAGAGACATTATCAAAGATCATATGCCATTTGTAAAACCGACACATGTTACGGTAGAATATGGTGCTCCGATCTATCCGAAAGAGCTGGCAAAAGAAGAGAGACGTGCCCTTGGCCGCCTTTCTCAGAATATGATTCAGGAAATGCTGGATGCACAGAAAGCATCTGAGCAATAAAAAAATATCTCTTTTGCACGAAGTATTGGCATTTTTCAGAAAAATAAAAACAATTTTATAACGCAAAAAAACTGGGAGTATAGCAAATTGCTATTTCCCAGTTTTCTTTTTATAGTTCTTGTCATAAAAAAATATTCTCGATATTTCTTATACTCTGCCTAATAACCCAAAAGTTATTTTTTATCTGATTTTTTATGCCTCCAACGCTTCTTCCAGCGCCTTTACAATCTTTGGAAACTCCATGAAATGAGAAGCTTTTACAAGTACCGTATCACCGGCTTCCACAAAATTGATCAATGTCTGTGTCAGTTTTTCACGGTCTGCAAAATACATTACTTTTGTATGTCCGCGCTGTGCACCTTTTGCCAGTTCCTCACTGAGAGTTCCACAGCAGAACAGAATATCAGCACCTGTATTTGCTGCATATTTTCCTACATCATAATGCATCTCACGCCCATTTTCTCCAAGTTCTCCCATGTCACCAAGAACCGCGATCTTGCGACCATCTGCCTGTGCCAGTACATCTAAAGATGCTTTCATAGAAACCGGGTTTGCATTGTAACAGTCATCGATGACAAGCACCTCACCCAATGTGATCAGGTTCGTACGTCCTGCAATGGTTTTTGCATGGGCGATACCCTGACAGATTTCCTCATTGGTCAGTCCCATGATACGTCCGACACATGCCGCTGCGCATGCATTGTATACATTATGTACGCCCGGGATCGGCTCATGGATCTGGCAGACTTCCTCTGGAAAATGCAGGTTTGCATTCAGTCCGCGAAGTCCTTTATTTTCGATAGCATCTGCGGTAATTTCATACGGCAGATCTGCTTTTTTAGCAGTACCATCTTCTACATAATAAAATACCGGTTTTACACCTTTTACTTCCTGCACAGTAATCAGCTTATCATCATTTCCGTTCAGCACAATATGTCCATCCGTTTTCAGGAAATCAAAAATCTCTGATTTCGCACGGAGTACACCGTCACGATCAATGAGATTTTCCAAATGGCACTGTCCGATGTTTGTCATGACACAGATATCCGGTTTTGCTACTTTTGCAATTCGATGCATCTCACCAAACTCAGAAATTCCCATCTCAACCACTGCCACTTCATGTTCTCTGCGAATGCGGAGAATCGTCAGAGGAAGACCGATCTCATTATTAAAGTTTCCTTCTGTTTTGAGCACGTTATATTTCTGGCTTAAAACAGCGGAAATCATTTCTTTTGTACTTGTTTTTCCAACACTTCCGGTAATTCCGATAATTTTGATAGAAAGTGTGGAACGGTAAAATTCTGCGATATCTTTCAGTGCCTGCTCGCTGGAAGCCACCTGAATGTACGGTCCTGCCGGATTTTCCAATGGTTCCTCGGATAAAACTGCCAGCGCACCTTTTTCAAATACATCCGGGATAAAACGGTGTCCATCCACGCGCTCTCCGCGGATCGGGATATATAAGTAGCCCGGCTCTACCTGACGACTGTCAATAACTGCGCCGGTGATCTCGCTGCCGCGCTGTGCATCGTCGCCTACATAAGTACCGCCGCATGCTTTTGCGATATTTTCCAGTGTCATCTGCTCCAATGTGTTATTCATGTTTTCCTCCGTATTTTTCCTGAGAAATCTGGATCAGACGCTCACACAGATCCTCGTACTGAATGCCGATGACAGCTGCTTCCTGCGGTAACAGACTTGTTGCTGTCATACCCGGCAGAGTATTTGCTTCCAGACAGAACATCTCGTTTTTGTCATTTAACAGGAAATCCATGCGGGCATAAGCGTCCAGACCAAGTTCACGGCAAACTGCAACAGCATGTTTCTGCATTTCTTTTGCAACTTCTTCCGGAATGTCAGCCGGACAGGTCTCAACTGCGCTTCCTGCTTTGTATTTGTTCTTGTAATCATAAAAACCTTCTACCGGAGCAATTTCGATAACAGGAAGTGCCTGCATGTCAATAACACCAACGGAAAACTCACGACCACAGATGTAATCCTCGATCACAATCTCATTTTCATATTTAAATGCTTCATCCAGAGCAGCTTCATACTCATCTGCAGTACGGACAATGGTAACACCGATACTGGAACCGCCGCAGCATGGTTTTACAACACACGGAAGGCTTAATCCTGTCTCTGCGAACGGAACACCACGCTGTGCTTTGCTCATGGAAATACCATGCGGTGTCGGGATGCCGGCTGCCTCAAACATTTTCTTGGAAATGCCTTTGTCCATAGCCAGTGCACTTCCAAGGTAACGGCTTCCTGTATACTGAATGCCAAACAGATCAAAGGCTGCCTGAATTTTACCATTCTCACCGTTCTCGCCATGCAGTGCCATAAATACGACATCCGCTGCCTGACAGATTTTGATCACGTTTGGTCCAAAGAAGCAGTCAGACTGATCTTTTCTCATTGCCTTTACCTGTGCGATATCCGGAGCTTCTCCCGGAATCTGTGTCCCTTCGGCACTTGCCTCTTCCGCACGCTCAAAAATTCCTGTGATATCTTCCTCTTGATCATGGTAACCCATGAAAACATCCAGCATAATTACGTTATGTCCTTTGGAGCGCAGTGCCTTACTTACCATAGCTCCTGTATTCAGGGAAACATCCCTCTCTGTGCTGAGTCCACCAGCTAAAACTACAATATTCATGATTATATTAATCTCCTTAATATGAAATACTTTTTTTACATTCTCTTTAGTTTAGCACATTTTTTTTATTTGTGAATGGTACTTATGCAAAATATCATACTTTTTTCGAATTTTCCATTTTCGCCATGGGATTCAACTACAAACTATGGTAATGTTAGTCTATGAACTTCGACAGGTACTTCTGACTTGTCATAAATGCGTCCAGCAGTTTTGAACAGCTTTCTGCCTGATCTGCTTCTGAAGTATCACCAAGTTTTGCCTCACAAGCTGCCAGTAAGTTCAACAAGACCGGTGCAAAATGATAACAGTCCGTATTGATACTGATGGTGAGACCTTTTGCGCTGTATTTGGCAGAACTTGGATACTTTTCTGCAATATAATAAATTTGTGCCAGCAAAACATGGACGGAGATCAGCATCCGCTCTTTCCACAGAATACCGCTGCCACATTTCAGATAGTGACGCATTCCATTCAGGACAGAAATGCTCCATAAAAAATCACCGTTTAACATCCGGCATTGTACCAGCATTTGAAAAATAAGGATTTCACAGTATGTATACTGCATTTCCCCATCCCACTTTTCCCGATAATTCTGGCAGCTCATGCCAAGGATTTTCGTCAGTCGCTGTTCCGTATCCGGCAGGGCAGCACCGCCCCACCACTGCAGAACAGTATTTCCAAGACTGAGCCACTGCTCATCCATAAGCTTTCTTTTTTGCACCAGTCTCTCATACTGCGCCAGTTCTGTTTCCAACAGCAGACGGTCTTTCAAAAGCATTGCCAGTGTCATTTGATCCTGCATCCTCTTTTTTTGCAGTTCATGCTCGCCGACATACACAAGACAGCGCTCCGATGACTCCCCCATACGATCCATCAGCGCTTCAAAAACTCTCACCTGCGGCATGCGTCGACCATTTTCAATTTTCGACAGCGTGCTGACTGAACAAATCCCAAATGCCAGTGCTTCCTGCGTCATTCCGCTTCTGATCCGCGCATCCCGGATCACATCACTGATCTTACATACTTCCATAACATTTCTCCCTTGTTTTTTGACTAATTATATCATTTTACATTAAATTAGGCTATGGATTTTCCCAAATTTAGTCTGTTTTTAATGTTTGGAATAGCATTTCTCAGGAATGCAACGGTATTCATTCTATACACGGTATCTGTCTTATGTTAAAATTCTTATGTTATATTTTTTAAATGTGATAATACAGATTGTCAAATTTTAACGCAAGTACCCGGAAGACTTATTATAAAAAATGCTCTGTGTACTTTATTAAAATGACAGAAACAAATTTTATACTAATAAATGATAAAGGAATGAATAAATTTATGAAAACAGCACTTATTACCGGAGCTTCCCATGGAATCGGAAAAGCAGCTGCCAGACAACTGGCACAGGCAGGTTACCGCCTGTTTTTAAACTGCCGGACTTCTGTGGAAAGTCTTTCAGCATATGCAAAAGAACTGACAGAAACTTATCATGTAACATGTACCCCTGTTGCCTGCGACATCTCAGATCATGCACAGGTGGCAGCAATGTTTCAACAGATTGAGGATTCTCATAGTGCTATTGATGTTCTGATCAACAATGCCGGAATTTCGCACATTGGTCTGCTGCAAGATATGAGTATTGACGAATGGAACAACGTGATAAATACGAATCTGACTTCCGTGTTCTCCTGCTGCAAATATGCGATTCCATATATGGTAGCTCAAAAACAGGGGAAAATCATTAATATCTCTTCTATGTGGGGTGTTTCCGGTGCTTCCTGTGAAGTGGCCTATTCAGCCAGCAAAGGTGGCGTGAATCTTTTTACCAAAGCACTGGCAAAAGAACTTGCGCCAAGTAATGTTCAGGTAAATGCCATTGCCTGCGGGGTGATCGATACCCGTATGAATGCATGCTTTGATGATGAAGAACGGACGGAACTGGAAAATGAGATTCCTGCCGGACGTTTTGCAGCGCCGGGAGAAGTGGCAGAAATGATTTTGAAACTGATTGAGGCGCCGGATTATCTTACCGGGCAGGTTATTACCTTTGACGGGGGATATTTGTAATGAATTGATTATTTACGTATAAAACAAAATCGGAGAATCCTTCCACGATCGCCAGACGTGCGCTCCCCTCATTTCACTGTGGTTTCATCGCGCTCATTCTCAGCTCCTGTAGATGCTGGTCGCTTCCCATTCGCGCAAAACCTTGTGAAAATCGGTTGCTTACTTAATCGCTTATCGCGGAAGGATTCTCCGATTTTGCATTTATATCTTGTCCACATTTACTACTTATAACTGTCAGCTTTTTCTTCAGACCGTACTTTCCTTGGTGCGGAACCGATGTTTTCCAGCTTTTTCTGCTTTTGCTTTTCTTCGGGACAGTTTTTCTTTCTGCTTTTTCTCTTTTCGATTCATCTGCCTGCTGCGGATTGCTTCGTCCAGTTTCCGGTAGCGTTCTTCTTCCTGTTCTTCCTGCTCCCGCATCAGATAATTCATTTCTTTGATGACTTTTTCACCCACATGCTCGGATACTGCCTGTCCCAGTGACTGGTTATTCTCAGCAATGGCGTTCCGGACGATATCATTCATCATTAACTGAAATTGTTCCAGTTTTGACATTCCTGCCGGGACAGTCTGATTCATCGATTCTTTGGTTTCCTGTGTTTTTGCCGGCAATGTATGTGACAGATCTTTGTCCGGAACGGTCTCCTGATCCGGCACCAGCTTCAGATGCTGGCTCTGCATTTCCTGCTCTTGTTCTAATAATTCAGGATTATCACTGTGCAGCATCATTTTGATGGCTTTGAGCTGATAACCTTCTTCTTTCCATTTCTTAATCTGTTCAAATTGATGGATATTTTCTTCTGTATAGTAACGGTGCCCCATCTCATTGCGTGGAACATCTAATTCCAGTTCTTCTTCCCAGTAACGTAATACATGAGATTCCACATGCATCATCGCTGCTGCATCTGAAATCATATATCGTACCTTTTTCACGACAATATCCTCCTTTATTACTGTTACATTAATTGTAGCACATTTATGACAGCACTCAAGAAAATCTCATCGTAAAATTTCGACACGATCCGCAACATGGCATTCCTGAAAAAAAGAGATGAACTTCCGTAACTTTTTCTTTCTTCTGTCCATCTCTTTCATCTTTTATTTATGATTCTGTCTGTTCGGTCTTTGGATTCTGCTCCTCTTTTTTGATTCTCTGGAATGTAATTGTTACTTTGAACAAGTCGCCATCCAGATACAGATCAAAAGTACCTTTCTGCATAACCGTCAGGTTTCGTGCAATCTCAAGGCCTAATCCGCTGCCCTCTGTACTTCTGGACACATCGCCCCGTACAAAACGCTCCATCAGCTCATCTGCCTTAAAGTTTAGCGGATTCTCGGACACATTTTTCATGGAAAATACGACGGTATCACCCTCAATGCTTCCGCTTACATACACCCTGGTTCCCGGCATCGCATATTTTGCCGCATTGTTATACAAGTTTTCGATGACACGGAACATCCGGCGTCCGTCTGCCATGATCAGCATCTGTTCTTCCGGAAGATCACAGATCAGATCCAGGTTCTTTGCTTCAAATTTTTCTTCAAATTCACCGTTTGTCTGCTTGATCAGCTGCTTCAGATTAATTTCCTGCATCGTCAGGGTAATGTTTCCGGAACTGATCTTGGAAGCCTCTACCAGATCTTCTGTCAGCTGTTTCAGACGAAGTGCTTTGCGATTCAGGATATCAATATAACCGGCAATCCGCTCATCCTGAATATTTTCGCGTTTTAGTATATCCACATAATTGATAATAGACGTCAGAGGTGTCTTGATATCGTGAGATACGTTAGTGATCAGGTCTGTTTTCAGACGTTCACTCTTCATCTCCGCATCTACGGCTTTTTCCACTCCATCACGTACTTTATTGATTTCTTCTGCCAGTTCCAGATTTTCTCCGGACATGTGCTCGGTATTGATACGGTAATCCAGGTTTCCTGCTGCCAACTGCTGAATTCCATCCTTGATCGCTTCTTTTCCACTGGTGCTCTTTAGCATTTTCAAATATACAAAAATATCAAATAATACCATCAGCACAAAGAAGATAAATGCCAGTCCACCCATACAATTAAAGCCAAAGGTACAAATGATCCACATAAAAATGATCTGCGCACCGATCAGTACAATATATGCGATCAGCAGCTGTTTGTTTGCTTTCTGGGCACGGTAAGAATTCTGAATTGTTTTTCTGGAAGCATCTACAGTTCTTTTTATTGCATGTGCAATACCTGCAATGATACTTCCGCCAATTTTACGTTCTTTGATTCTTCGTCCATAACTCTTCACATTCCATGCAAACAATACTGCTGCCAGGACTCCTAAAACCGTACACTGTGCCATGGCATTTCCAAACGCAGACGGTAATGTACTGTAATAATATCTATCATTAGAGGAAATGTGAACAACAGATTCCGCATATCCAACAACCAGTGCAACCCAGAGAATAATATCCTTGATTATCAAAATCTCGATTGGGAACTTATCCATAAGTACCGGATGAATCTCGTCATCTTCCGGTCTGCGTCCGGTCTGTACTCCGATCATAATAATCATTACAATTGCCAGACTTAAGAATACCCAGATAGCTGCGAAAACATTTATGCGGTATTCGCCATTTCCAAAGTTAAATGCAATCTGTCCGGATATATCCTGATAAGCCGTATAATACATGGAATCATAATATGATTGCGATGTTCTGCAATGATAATTGGTATCAAGTCCGACAAAAATCCTCCAGTTGCCGTCTCCCATAATATCTCTGATCATTCCCTTCAGTTCATCCGCCAGGAAAGTTACAGATGCATAACTATCTCCGGATGCCTCATCCATCATCAGATACAGGTATTTACCCTGTGCAGAATAATCTTTGCTCTGATACTGCTCTTCCAACTGGTCAAGGGACATGGCCTGTTCTGTATTCCAGGCCGGCACATTCGTATATATAGTACCATCATCTTCGTTTACCAGATATACATATACATTTGTATTGTCATATTGCTTTTGTATACTCGATGTCTGGTTTACCAAATCGTGTACCTGACTTGCTGCCTCCAGCAAATCATCATAATAATCGGAAAGCAGATTCAGCTGATCATTTTCACGTGCATACTCAGCCAGCGTTACACCGTTGATATTTTTGATAAATTTCTGCTCAACATCAATTCCGTTTGCATATACTACGTCCGATTCATTATTATAACATTTCACCTGATAAGAATCATATGCTTCCGGATGTCTGTTGTCACCGGTACTTCCATCACCTGCGTCAAACCAGCCACTGATATTCGTCGTTTCTACATTCACCGGTTCCGGAATATTGGTATCTGTGGCAGATTCCGCTGTAGGAACAGTTGTAGTTTCCGTACTGGAGTTAGAAGTCTTATATTCGCTGGTATCAGTTTCATCACCTTCTTCATATGCATCATACACATATTCATGTTTTGTCTGTGTCAGCCAGCAAAGGATCGGATAGCCATCAGAATTGTAAAATGCATCCAGATCGGACAGTTTATATTCCAAATTCTGGTTTTTGTTCTCTGCATTTACACCATCATTCAAGTTAGATATATCTAAAGTCAGATCACCATTATAAGCATTTCCTTGCAAAATCTTAGTTTCAGAGCGGAATTTACCCAGCTGGTCCTGTAGTTCCCGTCTCACATAGTGCTCTGCCTTCTGACTTTCCTCATAGGAAACCGGGCTCATAATCTCATTCACGTTCATGCCTGAAGAAAGCCCAGCCATACTCCATCCGGCACAGACTGCAGTCAGACCGCCGGCGATCAGAAGAACCGCCGTTGTCAGCATCTTCGCCCACATGCTGTAAAAATATTTTTTCTTCATAAAGGATCTCCTGTTCTACTCGACTTTAATATCCTCCACCTTGTAGCCGATTCCCCATACCACCTTCAGATAACGCGGTTCCTTCGGGTTGATCTCAATTTTTTCCCGGATATGTCGGATATGTACCGCTACCGTATTATCTGCATTGATGGCATCTTCGTTCCAGATTCTTTCATAAATCTGTTCGATGGAGAACACTCTTCCTTTGTTTTTTGTCAGGAAAAGAAGGATATTATATTGTATTGGTGTTAGTTTTTCTACGACTCTGCCATCGACTGTGACCTGCTTCATATCATCGTTGATCTCCAGTCCACCTGTACGGTAAACATTGGAAACTGTTTCCGGCGTCATTGTCCCCAATTTTGTATAACGACGCAGCTGCGATTTTACTCTTGCCACAAGCTCCAAAGAGTTAAATGGTTTTGTCACATAATCATCTGCTCCTACGTTCAATCCGAAAATCTTATCCGTATCCTCCGTTTTCGCGGAAAGAATAATGATCGGAATATTTGATTCTTCACGGATTTTTAACGTGGCCCGGATACCGTCCATACGCGGCATCATAACATCCATGATCAAAAGCTGAATATCGTTGCTTCGCATCATTTCGATGGCCTGAATGCCATCATATGCCTTTAAGATATGGTATCCTTCCGGAGCCAGATAGATTTCAATGGCATCTACAATATCTTTATCATCATCACATACTAAAATATTTATCATAATCTTTCACCTCCCCGTTATTATACTCGATTTGAATGCATTCGGAAAGGAATCGTTCCCTAATTCCTTTATGCTGACACTTTAACAGACAATTCTTTCCGGAAACCGCGCCAAATTCTTAACGATTTATGAAGATATCGCAACTCTTTATGAGCAGGAACTGAGACTGTATGGCATGAAGTTTAGACATATATCAGATGGGATTACAGAGGTGCGCAGTTGAAGTATGTCATGCAATTGCATGACGCGCACCTCGCAACAAGAATGCCGGAGCATTCTTGAATTTTTAACAACAAAATTTAGGTTGAAGAATCAATGATATTCTTCTATCACACGCCTTATATAATCTTATACTTATATAATATGGAAACGATTCATTTCTTTATCTTTTCAACCATGTTTCTTAAGGATTTGTTAATGATTGCCACCGTAAATCCTAACATTTAGCTGATATATTGAGTATAACGAAAATGAAAACACAAGCACAGGGAGGAACCAATTATGTTAGTTACAATCACCCGTGTGATCAACTGGTCGATCTTATTTGCATTCATTGCCTGTTTTGCTTATCAGATTATCTACTTGATCGCACCTTATATTAAGAAAGAGCAGCCCCACAAACCATTACAGCTTCATCGTTATGCAGTACTGATCGCAGCCAGAAATGAAGAAAATGTCCTTGGTGAACTGTTAGACAGCATTCACGCACAGAATTATCCGTCTGAACTGGTTGATATTTACGTTGTTGCTGATAACTGCACGGATTCTACTGCAGAAGTTGCTTATGCACACGGTGCTTATGTATATGAACGTTTTAACCGGATTCAGGTTGGAAAAGGATATGCCTTAAAATACTTACTGGATCAGATTTCACTCAGCGACAATCTGGAAGATTACGATGGATTCTTTATCTTTGACGCAGATAATCTTCTGGATGAGAATTACATAGCAGAAATGAACAAGACATTTAACGATGGATACGACGCCGTTACAAGCTACCGTAACTCCAAAAACTTTGGTGACAACTGGATTTCCCACGGTTATGGTCTCTGGTTCTTACATGAAGCGCAATTTTTAAACCGTGGCAGAATGAGAACTGGCAACAGCTGTATGGTATCCGGAACGGGTTATATGATCTCCCGTGAACTGATTGAGAAAAATGACGGTTGGAAGTTCTTCCTTTTAACAGAGGATATTGAATTTACCGCCGACTGCATCGCAAATGGTGTAAAAATCGGTTACTGTGAGCACGCAGAGTTTTTCGATGAACAGCCGACAAAATTTTCTGTATCCTGGCATCAGCGTATGCGCTGGGTCAAAGGTTATTTTCAGGTATACAAAAAATACGGCAGACAGTTATTATCCAAAGTTGGCAAAAAGGGCGGCTTCTCCTGTTTCGACATGCTGATGTCCAACCTTCCGGCCTTTATCCTGACAATGGTTGCCACCTTTGCAGGACTGACATTGACGATTCTGGCACTTTTAACAGCACAGGATTCTGTTTCAGCACTGCTCTGTGTCGGTAAGTTTACGGTAAATACATCCGCAGCTATGCTGGTACTTGGTATCTACACAACACTGACAGAATGGAAGCACATGCATATGGCATGGTATAAAAAAATCGGATATATGTTCACATTCCCGATTTATATGCTGACTTATATTCCGATCGCATTTGTTGCAATGTTTAAGAAAGTGGAATGGAAACCGATCGCCCATGGTTCCAGAACTGCAAAACCGGTTCGCCGGATTGCGTCTTAAACAGAGTTTTAAAATTGCCCCCAGTGTTTTTATATTTTTATATCTTTTAGGTTTTTAAGTCGAACGCCTGTATTTGGTCTCGGTCGCTAGCAATCGCTCTCTGAGAAAAAATACAGGCGTTCTCAATTTACGTAACAAGAAAATGTGTCTTCGCTTTAGTAAAAAATTAACAGTCATTTTTTATAAACAAAAAACCGCAGTAACACGAATATTTTCCGACTAATATCAGATAATCATCATGCTACTACGGTTCTATATAATTCAAGAATGCTCCCTTTATAGAAAATCCTTTCGGACTTCTAAGCAGAAATGTTAATTACTCTGTTCTTACAAATTCGTGTGCTTCTTCCTGTCCACGCAATACACGAAGTCCGCCAAGTGCCAGAGATTCCATCTCATTCTCACCCGGATATACGATAACCGGTGCGATCCACTCTGCATTTTTCTTTACTTCGTTTGTGAAGTACTCAGAATATGCAATTCCACCTGTCAGAATGATGGCTTCAATATCACCTGCAACTGTTGCAGCTTCCTCACCGATCTTACGTGCTACGTTTAATGCCATTGCATCATAGATCAGTTTTGCATGCTCATCGCCATTCTCGATCATTTTCTCAACTTCACGGCTGTCATTTACACCAAGATGTGCTACCAGACCGCCACGACTCTTCATTTTCTTGAGCATTTCTTTTGTAGTCATGCCGCTCTCACCAAAATATTTGATCAGAGACTGAACCGGAAGACCGCCTGCACGCTCCGGAGCGAATGGGCCATCCTCATCATTGATGATATCTGCAACTTTTCCGCCGTACTGTAAGGTTACGGAAATACCACCACCAAGATGTACTACGATCAGTTTGCAGTCTTTGTACTCTTTGTTATTCTCACGGGCATATTTCATAGCTGCAGCTCTTGTATTCAGGTTGTGACCGATACCTTTTCTTGTAATCTCTTTCAGACCTGTGATCTTCAGGATCGGCATCATCTCATCAACTGTTACACCGTCATAAATGAAAGCCGGGATTCCAAGTGGTTTTGCGATCGCATCTGCAATTACAGCGCCAAGGTTGGAAGCATGCTCCATTGCCGGTTTGTTTTTCAGCTGCCATACCATGTCATCATTTACACGGTAAGCGCCTGCCTTCAGAGGCGGAAGTAAACCACCACGGGCAACGATACCTGTCAGATCCTCCAGTTTTACATTTTTCTCTTTCAGAACTTCCATGATCATATCTTTACGGAACTCATACTGATCTACGATCAGGTCATATCTTGCGATCTCATCTGCAGAATGAGAGATGCTCTCTACAAAAATCTGCTGCTCGTCCTCATAATAAGCAATTTTTGTAGATGTGGAACCAGGATTTAAGATTAATAATTTTTCCATTGTAAGGTCCTCCTTCGACTCTTTTCTAAATTACTTCATACGCATTACCATTTCTGTCTCTCATTTTAACATATATTATATATAATATACAATATTTTCTTCGAAAATAGAGAAAAAAATATGACACTGAAACGATTTTGCATATAAATCATTCCAATGCCATATTCTTCTTATCTTTTATTTTTTACCATTCAAGAATGCTCCCCAAAAGCAGCTCCGCATTAATCCAGTTCATCACTTGTAAATAAAAGTTCCAGCACACGACGGCTCTCCTCCCACAAAGGCTCGTCTTCCTGTGGAAAATAATCAATGATCTCGATCAGATCTTTGTTTCGATTCAGGAACTCCAGCATTTCCATGGAAACATTTTTTCCTTCATCCCACAACCGTTCATATTCCGCGAAAAATTCCAGATACATCTCATACATGTCATTCAGATCTTTCCCCGGAAACAACTCATCTGTGCGCTCCTGTGCTTTCCTGATTCTTGTCTCTTTGTCCATGTTTTTTTGTTTCATATCATACCTCCATACATTTGTATTAGCTGCCTTGTCTTCAGACATAACATTCCTTTACTTTTTAATTATATTGCAATACCAACATTATACTACATTTTATGTTTATTAATCTATAATAAAATTGTAAATTTTTATTTTTCATCTTGCAAAAAAAGACACAACAAAGAGTTTATACTTATTTAACTTGATTCAACTCATAGAATGAACTATTATAAAGCTAAACTATCTTATATATTCAAGAATGCTCCGGCATTCTTGTTGCGAGGTGCGCGTCATGCAATTGCATGACATACTTCAACTGCGCACCTCTGTAATCCTGCCGGAGGCTATATCAGATGGGGGATTGGCTCCCACCACTGATACTAACTTGTTTCTCACCACCTATAGAGGTGGGAGTCATCTCCCATCTGATATATATAAGATAAAACCCATTATTTATATAGGATAACACTTTCTGAAATCCATCAGAAAAACAGAGGAGCAAAGTATATCATTATGAAAAAAATAACCTCACTCATTGACATTCTTTCCGCGCAGACCGAAAAAGCTCCGGAACGTGTCATCTACCGTTTTCTGGAATACAAAAACGGCGAATGGGACATGCAAAATATCACAATGCGTGCCCTCTACCATAAATCATTGGAAATTGCGTACATGCTGCGCAAAAAAGGACTCCGCCCTGGTGACCGGGCGGTTATTTTCAGTATGCAGGATTATGGTACTACTTATGCGATCCTTGGTTGTATGATGGCAGGTGTCACATTCACCGTCATCCCACCGCCACTGGACGAAGGAAAAGTAGCACGTTTTATCTCTGTGCTGAAATCCTGTCAGCCGAAAGCGCTGATTTCCAACTATGCCATGGAACAAGAATCCGGTGTCAGCATCACCGGCCGTCTGATCCGCGAGGCATTTACCAGTGTCATCCGTTTAAAACGAATCTACACGGATCGTCTGACTCCATACAAACGAAAAGACGTGATCGTGGAAGCAACGGAAAACCGTCTGGTTTACCTGCAGTACACTTCCGGTTCCACCAGCGCACCAAGAGGCGTCCGCGTCACATGGAAAGCACTGATGAAAAATCTGGAACAGTGTCAGGCATGCTACGATTTTAACAATGGTACCCTTGGTACCTGGGTTCCGTTTTTTCACAATCTGGGACTGGTCGTTACGATCTGTATGCCGATCTGCACCACCAATGCCTGTGCTTATTTTCTCTCTACGTTACAGTTTCTGGAAAATCCAAAGCTGTGGGTAAAAATGCTGCATGATTTCAATCTGACTCTGACTGTCGGACCAGGTTCTGCCTTTGATGCATGTACCCGTATTTTTACACCGGAGGAAGCAGCAAAATATCCACTGACACAGGTAACTCATTTTATGAACGGTTCGGAATTTATCAGTGCCGAAACCGTGGAAAAATTTTCCGAACTGTTCCAGATTTCCCCGAATGCCATGGCACCGGGCTACGGACTGGCAGAAAATGTCTGTCTTGCAACCTTTGCCAGTCAGGATTACCGTGTATTAAAGCTGGATTATGAAGCATATCAGAAAAACCGCGCGATCGTTCTGGACGAAGTTCCGGAAGGTACACAGGTCAAAGAAATTGTCAGTGTCGGTAAACCAGTCAAAGATCTAACTGTGGTCATTGGCAATCCCAAAACCAAAAAAGTATATTCAGACCTGCATATCGGAGAGATTTTTATTTCCGGTGACAGCGTAGCAAACGGCTACTGGGGCACTTTAAAAGAAAATGCTAATTTCCGCGTCAAACTGGAAGACTATGATTGTAACTTCTATAAAACAGGTGATCTTGGATTTTTATATGAGGGGCATCTGTATATCACTGGACGAATCAAGGAAATGCTGATCATCAACGGACACAATATCTTCCCAAGTGATCTGCAGGCGCTGATCATGCAGAAAGTACCAGCGCTTGCTACAACCTCCTTTGGATTTTTCTCCACGAATAACGGAAACAAAGAACAGGTGATCGCTGTCGTTGAATCCAAACCAGAAGAAGATTTCCAGAAGCGGGTCAGTCAGATCAACGCAGCTGTATCCGCGCGCTTCGGCTTCTCCTTCTATGACATTATTTTTGTTCCAAGAGGAGCAATCCCGCGTACAGACAACAGTAAACTGCAGATGTTAAAAGCAAGAGATCTGTATCAGCAGGGAAAATTAAAAATTCTCCACAGCAGCCATGCATACCGCACTGGCAGCTCAGAGACAACAATCATTGATAAGTCCATTGACAAAGCAGATGAGATCCTGCTGCAGGTAAAAGCTGTCTTTGAAAAAGTGCTGAACATCGAACAGTACAGCCTGACAGATTCCTTCTTAGAGCTTGGCGGCGATTCCCTGATGGGATTTGAGCTGGTAAGTAAAATTGAAGAACGGTTCCATGTAAAACTGGATCTACGTGAAGTACTGCTGGATTCCTCCGTGTCCGGTGTTGCTAATTATGTACGCCGCACATTAGCCGGTGCCAAAGGAGCTTCCAAAGCAGTCGATCTGGAACAGGAATGTAACCTTGATGCTTCCATTGCGCCGACAAATGCTTACACAGTGGCTCCACAGGATTGCAGAAATATTCTGCTGACAGGTGCTACCGGATTTCTGGGAGCTCAGCTGATCCGTGCGATCCTGACGCAATATCCGCATGACGGACTGAATCTGTACTGTCTAGTACGTGCAGACTCCGAAGAAGCCGGTCTGGAACGACTGATCAACAACATGATCCATTACCAGTGTTGGGATGAATCTTACCGCGCATTTCTGCATCCGGTCATTGGTGATCTCTCCACAGAGAAATTCGGTCTTTCCGAAGAGCTGTGGCAGGAGCTGACAGAAAAAATTCAGGTGATCTACCACAACGGTGCTTTGCTGAATTTTGTGTTCCCGTATGAGTTTTTGAAAGAAACCAACGTACACGGAACCGTGGAAACCCTGCGCCTTGCCTGCGCCGGTCAGCCAAAATATTATCACTATGTATCTTCCTACAGCGTTTATGATACGCCAAATAACAAGGGCAAACGGGTCTATGAAAACGATCCGCTGAACACCGCTCACGGCTTCTCCCTTGCATATTCTGAGACAAAATGGGTATCAGAAAAACTGGTAGGAATTGCACAGAAACGCGGACTTCACACTGTGATCTATCGTCCTGGCGATATCACTGGTGCTGCCAACGGCATCTGGGAAATGGATGACATGGTCAGCCGTATGATCGTCGGAACGATCCAGATGCAGGCGATCCCACGCACAAGCTACTGCATGCATATGACGCCGGTAGATTTTGTGGCAGATGCGATCTGCTGCATTTCCCGCAAACCGGAAGCCATGGATCAGGCATTCAATCTGGTCAACCCGGAGCCGGTTCCGGTGAAAAAGGCAGTTTCTTATATCCGCGCCTGCGACTATCCAGTCCGTTATATTTCATTCCCGGCATGGAAAAGCAAATTAAAACAGGCGGATGCATCAGAAAATGCCCTGACCCTGTTAGCCTGCCTTTTTGAGAGCGGTACTGACGCCAACCCTGGTGTCCTGCGTCACTTCATCGGCAAAGACACGGTCTATGACTGTACCAAAGCAAATCTCCTGCTGAATCAGTCCGGCATCAGCTGCCCACCGGTGGATGAAAAACTGTTTGCCGCTTACCTGAATTATTTTAAAAAGAATGGATGTATATAAAATATGAAAATCGGAATACCACGGGCTTTACTTTATTATCGTTACCATGTTCTCTGGGAAACTTTTTTCCGGGAACTTGGTCACGAGACCATTGCAAGCCCACATACAAATAAGACACTTATGGATGCAGGCAGTCACTACGCCATCGACGAAAACTGCCTCTCCAGCAAATTATTTTTCGGTCATGTCTCCGCACTGGAAGGAAAATGTGACGCAGTCTTTGTTCCGCGTATCGCAAACTACGGAAAAGACGGCGTGATGTGCTCCCGTTTTGAAGCGCTGTATGATATGGCAGCCAACACTTTCCGCGATCATGATATTAAATTTATCACCTGCAACGTGGATCTTCAGCAGAAATGTCCAGAGGAACAGGCTTACATGATGCTGGGTGTTTCCCTTGGAGCTTCAGAAATCCAGGCAAAAGAAGCTTATCAGAAAGCATATGCCGCATGGCAGAAAGCACATGAGAAACATATTCAGGAAGAGGAAGCAAAACTGCACGATGACCGCATCAAAATCCTTGTCGTCGGACACAGCTACAACCTCTACGATGAATATATCGGAAAACCGATCATGAAGGGAATCGAACAGCTGGATGCCGTTCCGATCTGTTCCGATGCCGTAGATTTAAAACAGGCTCAGACGGATTCCCTGAATATCTGCAAAGCCGTTCCGTGGATCATGAACCGCGAGCTACTTGGATCGATTTCCAAATATCACAACGATGTGGATGGTATTATCCTGCTTACCGCATTCCCGTGTGGACCTGATTCCATGGTCAACGAGATGATCATCCGCCGGATCAAAGACCGCCCGATCCTGAACCTGCTGCTGGACAGCCAGGACGGAAACGCCGGTATCGAAACCCGTCTGGAAAGCTTTATTGATATTATCCGTTTCCGAAAGGAGGCACGTCTGTAATGCCGGAAAAGAAATATAAACTCTGTTACCCGCAGTTGGGAAACTATGACATTCCGATCCAGTACTTTGTAAACAACGGTCTGCATCTGGAATATCTGGCTCCGCCTGCCATGACAAAACGAACCATTGAACTTGGTGCAAAATACAGTCCGGACTTCGTCTGTGCACCATTCAAATGTATGATGGGCTGTTACATCGAAGCCTTAGAGCAGGGTGCCAACGTTCTGATTCAGACCGGCGGAACCTGTCGTCTGGGCTACTACGGTGAACTTCATGAACAGATATTAAAGGATATGGGATACGATTTTGACATGTTCAATCTGACTCTCTTCCGCTACAAAAATCTGATTGGCATGTTAAAAGGCATGAGACAGTTTGCCCCAAATGCATCCATGCTTCAGATGGTAAAAGTGCTGCCTGCCACTGCCAGAATGATCACCGTTATCGATAAAGTGGAAGACAACTACCGTCAGAACATGGGATTTGAAATTGAAAAAGGCTCCTATGATAAAGTATACAACCGTTTTCTGGCACAGCTTCGCAAAGCAAAGGGATTAAGGGATGTCAACCGCATTTACAAACAGACCATCGCAGATTTTGATGCTATTCCGAAAAACAAACCGGAACATCCGCTGCGTGTCGGTGTGGTCGGTGAATATTTCACCATTATGGATCCTTATTCTAATCATGAAATTGAGAAAAAAATCGCACAGATGGGTGCGGAAGTACATCGCTGGATGAACCTTTCCAACAGTGTGCTGCTCTGTCCGGATGAGGGAACCCTGAAAAAATTAAAAGGCTACCTCACCTACGACCTGTACAAATTCCCATCTTCCCTCTGGGTCAATATCCAGAAAAAGCTTTCCAGCAAATACACCAAATTTGACATGGGAAGTTCCAGTATCTCCACCATCGCCCTGGCAGAGCATTATGCCGAAAAAGGCTTTGACGGACTGGTTCACGTAAAATCCTTCGGTTGTACACCGGAGATGGATGCCGTTCCGGTACTCCACAACATCAGCTCCGACTACAAAATCCCGGTGCTGTACTTAAACTATGATACTCAGACCAGTGATACCGGTATCGAGACCAGACTGGAAGCATTTTATGATATGATCGCCATGAGAAAGGAAGTAACAGAATCTTGAAAAAAGCATATTTAGGAATTGACATCGGATCTATTTCCACCAAAGGTGTCATTATCGATGAAGAAAAAAACATCCTCGCTGGAATTTATCTCTGGACGGAGGGAAATCCGATGGGCGCTGCAAAAAAAGTAATCGCAGCCCTTGGAGAAAAAATTGATCAGAATGAATATAAAGTCGTTGCTGCCGGAACAACCGGAAGTGCCCGTAAACTTGTCGGCGCTATGTGCAACGCCAGCATTGTAAAAAATGAGATCACGGCACACGCGGTTGGAACCACAACCCTGCACCCGGATGTCCGCACCATCCTTGAGATCGGTGGACAGGATTCCAAGATCATCTGTGTGGAAAACGGTGTCGCTGTGGATTATGCCATGAATACCCTGTGTGCTGCCGGAACCGGTTCTTTCCTCTCCAGCCAGGCCCGTCGTCTTGGTGTGGAAGTAGAAGAATTTGGAAAAATCGCTCTTGGAAGTAAAAATCCAACTCCGATTGCAGCCCGCTGCACCGTATTCGCAGAGTCCGATCTGGTTCACAAAATCCAGATGGGACACAAAAAAGAAGATATCATTGCCGGTCTGTGTAATGCCGTTGCAAATAACTACTTAAACAATATCGGAAAAGGTAAGAAAATCTTTCCGCCAATCGTATTCCAGGGTGGTGTTAGTAAAAATGAAGGCGTTGTAAAAGCCTTTGCAGACTCTCTGGGAGAAGAAATCATTGTAGATGAAAACGGACATCTGATGGGATGTTACGGTGCTGCGATCCTTGCACTCGGATGCGGCATTGAGAAACCGTTCAGCTTTGATGTGGCAGATATGGAATTTGTGACACGAGAAGTTGTATGTCCGAATTGTGCAAACCATTGTGAGATCATCTGCGTTTACCGCGATGGGGAACTCATTGATTCTTGGGGAAATCGTTGCGAACGTGGGGAAATCAAACAAGGCCAAGATTAGGGTGGCTTAAAATTTACCAAATTTACTTTTAATAAAAGAACGTCTGTATTTTGTCTCAGTCGCTAACAATCGCTCCTCGAGAAAAAATATAGACGTTCTTAATTTACACAGTGATATGAATTGGTAAATTTTTGCGCCACCCTGCACTTCGTGTCACAACGTAAGGGTAAGCAGTGTGGTTTAAACTCACAGACAAAAAGAAAGGGACTCTGGCTATTTTTTCTTGTCCAGCGATTGTTAGCGGACAAGAAAAAATAGCAGAGTCCCTTTTTATAACTTACATTTTAAACCACGCAATTACCCGAAACTAGATATTAGAAATCTACGCGACCAGTATACTGGTCATTGATTACATAATAAGCTGCATCCTCTTCCGGTTTCAGATACATAGTAATTGTTTTTACTGCTACGCCACCCTCTACAGAATTGAACTGTGCAATTGCACGCTCTGTTAATTCAGCCTCATCAAACTCTTTACCAAGATACTGTAATACGATCTTCTTGGTCGGTTTTCTTGTTACTCTTTTCTTAGTCTCTGTTTTTACAGCATCCGCTTTTGCTTTTACTGTTTTCTTTGCTGCTGTAGCTTTTTTCGTTGTAGCAGCTTTTGCTTTTGTAGCTGTCTTCTTTGCAGTTGTTTTTGCTGCTTCTGCAGTTTTCTCAACAGTCTCAGCCGCTTTTTCTACTGCTTTCTCTGCAGTCTCTTTTACTTCTGCTGCTGCCTCAGTAGCTTTCTCTGCTGCTTTCTCTACAGTTTCTTTCGCTGCTTCTTCTGCTTTTGTTGCTGTCTCTTTTACAGCTTCTTTTACTTCTACAGCTTTCTCCTCTACAACTGCTTTTGTTGCCTCAACTTTCTGAGCTGCTGTAGTTGTTGCCTTTGTTGTATGTACATTTGATGTCTTTCTTCTTGCCATGATAATTGTCCTCCCTCTGACATTTTCGGCATGTCTGCACGATTGCTGACCAATGCCAATTCATAATACCTGATTTTGGATTTCTGTCGATATTATTTAGAACTATTTCTTCTTATATCGTTTTGAATTGTACACCCATTCCCAGATTCTGTCAACAAATTAACAATTTACTATCTTTTTTCAGATCACCACTCAAATGTCATACATATTATAACAAGGACATCTATATTACTGCTTATTCAACAAGCCATCTAGCACCTCAAAGAAGTTTTCAAATGTTTTTTTACAGCATCCCGGATTTAAAATCTCAATACCTTCTGCACCAAGTCCCATCACAGCAAATGCCATGGCTACCCGGTGATCCTCAAAGGTTTCAATCTTGCAAGGCTGTGGCTTACCCGGATGGATGCACACCCAGTCATCCCCTTCTTCACAGGTGATTCCGGCATTTCTCAGATTCGTTACGATTGCATGCAGCCGATCACATTCCTGCCCGCGGATATGTCCCACATGTGTGATTTTTACCGAAGATGAAGCATATGGCGCGATTGCCGCCAACGTCAATGCCTGATCGGAAAAATCGTTCATATTCACTTCCAGACCTTTTAATCCATCCACTGGACCTGTCAGACGGATTCCATCTGCTTCTTCTGTCAGACTGCATCCCATCTGCTCTAATAGCTTCAGGAATTTCATATCTCCCTGCATGCTGTCCCAGTGTACATGCTTTACTTTTGCACTGCCGCCGCTCATAGCTGCTGCCGCATAAAAGTAACATGCCCCGGATACGTCCGGTTCGATCTGATACTCTGTTTTCTGATAACCATCAAATGGTGCTACTGTATAATCGCAGCCGTCAAATCCTGCTTCCACACCAAATTCCTGCATCATCTTCCTCGTAATACGAATGTAGGAACCATCCTTTTTCTCGCTGGTAATATGGATTCGTATGCCGTGTGGAAACATCGGCGCGATCAGCAAAAATGCACTTAAAAACTGTGTACTTGTGCTGATATCCAGATTCAGCACCGCTTCCTGCTCCAGACTCCGTATCTGCGCTCCTGCTCCCGTGATGCGCACCGGAAGATGCCATGCCTCTCCCAGCCATTCCGCGGATGCACCAAGACTGATCAGTGCCTCAAAAAGCGGCTGCATCGGACGTTTCTGCATCTGTTCCGATGCGTTGATCACAAAGGTTCCTTCCGATACGCCCAGCATTGCCGTCAGAAAACGTGCTGCGGTTCCCGCACTTCCCACATGAATGGAACCAGCCTGCACCGGAAGGACACCTCCGCATCCTTCCAGTTCAACGGTATGTTGTCCTTCATCGATCCGTACATCATATCCCAGTGACTGCAGGGAACTCAAAAAATGTCTGGAATCATCACTGAACAACACACCATGCAGATACACATGACCTTTGCAAAGTGCTGACAGTAATAATGCACGGTTTGTAATACTTTTAGACCCCGGAACCTCTACCGTCCACTGCGCCGGTTTTTTTAATGATCTTACCCTATAACTATCTGCCATTTCCTTCTCCATCCAATTTACTGATTCGCGTCTGTACCGGTTGTATTGCCGTCATTTGTTGTGGAACCGCCAGTAGTATCGCCGGTACTTCCACCCGTATTGTCACCAGAACTATCTCCTTTATTGTCACCGGAAGTATCGCCTGTATTGCCGCCTGTATTGCCGCCCGTATTATCTCCGGTATTGGAATCGGAAGAATCCGGAATATTGCCTCCATTGATACCATCCGTCTCAGAAGGAATATTTCCATCAATACCTGTATTGTTGTTATTATTCTGATCGCCTTGATTTGTATTATCCTGCGTCTGATCAGCCTGATTTGTTGTGTCGTTCTCCGCCGGTGCACTGGAATCGGAGTCATCAAAATCATAAACCTGATCCTTGCTGCCGGATGAATGCCTTGTGTCCAGATCAAAATCTTTTGCATCCAGACCTTCTGTCATGAAAAGCATCGCTTCTTTCCAAACTTTTTCCGGATAAGAATGTCCCCAGATTCTCTTCGTTGCACGCTGATCGTCATATGCTACATAAACAGAAATCGTATAATACGGTGTATAGCCACAGAACCATCCGACTTTGTTTTTATTTGTTGTACCTGTTTTTCCTGCTGCTTCAACATCAGAAGCGCTGTCCCAGTTCAAATCTTCCGCAGTACCACGCTTTAACACACCAGTCAGAATGTCTGTCATCTGATCTGCTGCAGACTGGCTGTATACACTTTTGCTGGTTGGATCTTCATAAATCTCGTCACCATTGGAATTCAGAATAGAAGAAATACAATCTGTCTGTGTATACTCACCATGATTCTCCAGAGTATAGTATGCATTTGCCATCTCAACGGTATTGACACCGTTTGTCAGACCACCCAGAGCAGCACTCAAATTATAATCATCCGATACTACAATTCTGGAGAAATTCATATCCTCTACATAGGAAAGTCCGACCTTTGGTGTAATCTCATTAAACAGAGAGTACGCACATCCATTGTAACTCTGCTCTACTGCCCGGCGTAAACTGTATTTCGTTCCACCCATTTTCTTAATTTCTGCTGAAGTAGATTTCTTTGCACTGGATACATCAATCTCTGTCAATGTAGAATTTGCTGTGTAGCCTTCCTCCAACGCCGGTGTATAAACTGCCAGCGGTTTAAAAGAACTTCCCGGCTGCATATAACTCTGGAAACCACGGTTCAGAGAATAGGTCTGCTGAATGGCATCCTGAGAACGTCCACCGATGATTGCTACTACTTTTCCGGTTTCGTTGTCAATGACTGTCATAGCACCCTGCAGTGCATAAATGCCTGTGGATTCATCCACCTCATCATCACTTTCCAGCTGTTCATTCAGAACTTTCTGCAAGCCCTTCTGCGCATCCAGATTCATGGTGGTAGTTACCTTATAACCGCCTGTATACAATTTATGTTTTGCCTGCTTATATGCTTCGTCATAATAATTGGTGTATGTTTTATAATCCTCATCGTCATCAAAATGATACTGGAATTCAAACCCATCCAGCTTCATCAGATAACGTACTGCACAGTTAATTGCATAAGTTACTTCATAATTATAGAAGTTGTCATCTTCATCACTGACTGATGCTACAGAAATATTCTCTCCTAAAGCAGATTCGCCATCTTCTTTTGTAATATAACCACACTCATACATATCTTCCAGAATCTTATTTCTTCTGGCAATCGCATTTTCACTGTTTCTCAGTGGATTATAGTATTCCGGTCTGTTTGGAATCGCACACAGATATGCTGTCTCGGACAGGGACAGATCATTGACAGACCGTCCAAAATATTTCTGAGACGCATCTTCCACGCCGTAAATACCATTTGCAAAACAACAGCTGTTGCAGTAAAACTCCATAATCTGCTCTTTACTGTATTTTTTGTTCAGTTCCCATGCAATAAAAATCTCTTTGATCTTACGGGATAATGTCTTTTCGTTGGAAAGGAACGTACCACGCGCCAGCTGCTGCGTGATCGTACTTGCACCTTCTGCCACCTGTCCTCTTGACTTGACGTAATTTAAACAGACACGGACAATTCCCTTGAAATCCACACCACTGTTCTTCCAGAAAGTACGATCCTCAACTGCCACAAATGCATTGACTACATCTGCCGGAATCTGATCGTATTCCAGATAAGTGGCATCCACATCTTCTGACAAAGCCGCCAGCTGAGTGCCGTCATCGCTGTAAATATAAGAAGTCTGTGCCAGACGGAACGTCTCCGGTGTACTCTCATCTACCAGTTCCTTTGCCTCTTTCATGCAGCCAAACAGTGTCTGTCCGGTTGCCTTCTTCAGCATCACATTTCCACCGATAAACAGTGCCAGGACCAAAACTGCCAGAATAATGAAAAAATTTTTCAACCGGCGCATGTTGTCTTTTTTCCGGGCTACTCTCAGTCGCTTCTGATACTTTTCTTCCGAAACCGGATTCTTCTTTTGCTGCTGCTTGACATATTTCACATGTGATTTTATTTTCTTTTTCTTCGTTGCCATACATTAACTCCTTTCGGGGATTTTCAGTACTTCGTAAAAATGTGTCTCGTATTACAAGCATGCTAATATGATTTTGCTCATTATTTCGTGATTTCATCACTCAATCACTTCGCCGTTCGCCAAAAGTGATCAAGCTCCCTATGGCTCTCTTGCGCTCATTATATCATAAGCAAAACCGGCTTATGATCAACATTCGCCGGTCGTCAATCATGCAAGCATGTTGACTCTCTTGCGCTCATTATATCATACATTTTCACTGGCGTTTCTTAAGATATCGTGATTTTACTTTTAAAATCATAGGAAAACTTATTTTATCTTATCTCTTTTTATGCGTCTTCACGCGTCAGCTTCTTCACCCACTTATAACTGCGGAAATGGAGGAACGCCGGCAATCCCTTAAATACCTGATCGGACTGGATCATAATAACAACGCCGACAACAGACCAGTGCCACCAGAACGCACTCATGAAGGACAACGGAATAACGATTGCCCAGGTACTGATCATGTTCATCATCATTGTAAATTTTGTATCTCCGCCGCCACGGATGATTCCCATACTTACCGGCATCTGATAGGACATTCCCACCATAATAAAACTCATAACGATGATCAGCTGATCTGCCATCACCAGTGCAGAATCATTCAAGTTGTACAGTGTCAGCAGCGGTTTTCTCAGTAAAAACAGCGCCAGTCCCAATGCCGCACCGATCAGCACATCGATGACTGCCAGTGTACGTGCATCCGATTTGATTCGTTTCATATCTCCACGTCCAACGGCAGAGCCGATCATAACTGCTGAGGAAGATGACATTGCTACAACGATTACCTTCAAATACTGATAAAAGGTAGTAGCTACGGAGTTTGCAGCGATCGCATCAGAAGAAAGATGTCCAAGGATCGCGGTCTGGAACGGTACGGAGATCGCCCACAGCACCTGAGATAACATAACCGGAATCTCTACCTTTGTATAATCCTGACGCAGTGCTGCATCAAATTTCATAAAGTTTTCGCTGAACAATTTTAATTTTTTATCGACTTTCAGCATGTAGATCACAACAATTGCCAGCTCAACAATACGTGCGATCAGTGTTCCGATGGCTGCACCGCGGATTCCAAGCTCCGGTGCGCCAAAACGTCCGAAGATCAATACATAGTTAATGCCAACGTTTACGATCAGGGAAACAATTGAGATATAGAACGAAATCTTTACAGTTTCCACACAACGCAGCGCCGCCATCAGCACGTTTGTAATAATAAACAGCAGGAAAGTATACTTGATGATACCAAGGTAAGATACACCCTCTGCAATGATTTCTGGATCATTGGTAAAAATAGATACCACCTGATGTGACAGGAAGGTGCAGATCAAAATGGTAATAATTCCACAGATCAGTCCCAGTTTTAACGCGATACCAGTCAGTTTCCGAATTGGCTGCATACGCTGCTGTCCCCAGTATTGGGCACCCAACACGACAAATCCCTCTCCGATTCCAAGAGTGATCTGCTGCACCATAAAGAAAATCTGGTTGACCGTCGCTGCGCCGGACAATGCATTCTGGCTGTAACTACCCAGCATAATGTTGTCTGCCATATTGACACTGTATGCCACAATATTCTGTAACGCAACAGTAATCAAAAGCGGAAACAACGTACGGTAAAATGTTTTGTCTTTTGTAAAAAAGCTCTCTTTTGTTTTCTGTCCCATTAATTTATGTACTCCTTTGATACTTCTATTCTGCCCATATTCAAGTCGAACGCACGTGAGACTTGGTGCGTGATTCTGGTCAGCGCAAGCTGACATCTTCTTTTCAGAATCACTGCACTCTACACTCCGTTCCGGTCGGCGCAAAACCATTTTAGCACAGACATAAGTTTCTTCCTCATATCTGACAGATTTCAGGGCACTATCTTAGATAGTATAGCACCTTTTATTTATAAAGAAAAGTTTCCGTTCGCATACTATGTAAGATGATGTGTAAACTGGCTAGTAAAATAGTTACAGTGTTACAGTTCACACGCGCAATTCGTAAAATAAAAGAAGATAAAGCCAAACTTCGACTTTATCTTGACATTTCTCTGCTCTATATAACTTGTATCTCTTTTATTATAATAATAAGTATCATTAAGATCATCACTACTATAATAGCATCCTCTCTAACTCTCGAATTTGAAAATGCATTTAAGCGGATGCAATATGCTCCTGAATATAATCATGCATATTTTCTTTTTCTATTCCAAGTACCACGGACAATTCCCCGTACAGCTCCTGCTCAGCCACACGCATATACCGCTCATCCAATGCTGTCACCTTCTTGCCCGCTGCCAGACGCTCGTCCTTTCTCTGGTGCAGTGTTTTTAAAATGCTGATCCAGGAACGGCCGCTGCACTCATGCAGAGCGGCTTTATAGCTGGCTTCGCGCTGCTTCTCATTCGGTACTTCCAAAACCTCAATGCTTGGAATATCCTGAATCAGACGCTTTGCCTCCTCCGGAGTCATTACTTTACGGATCATTACCTTGTTACTGTCAATCGGCAGATAGACCGTCTGCTCACTATTCTGCACCGGATGCATAATATAGAAAAGACGATTTCTGTCAACACCGGGAATATCTACGTGCGAAATATCCTGAATCTTGCAGACACCCTTACTTCCATAAACGACATATTCCCCTTTTTCAAACATACACAACGCTCCTTTCTTCTCATTTTAAATGGAAACTTCCATTTTATAACTTGTGTGTGGAAATAAATTGTTAGCCATTTCTCTTTTTTCAACAATTGTTATATATAGTATACCACACTTTCGCAAAAGAAGTCAGTGAATTGTATATATTTTCAAAAATTTTGTGACTTTTTACAATAATCAGTCGATTCGTTTTTATTAGTTTTGCACAACGTTTCTGTAATTCTTTACGCAACATAGACAATAAAGTATGTATTATTCTCTGTAGGCGGGCTTGTTTCATGATGGATTACCATAATTTTTCAATATAGTTATCTGAATTTTCCTATAATAAAAAAGAACCCTGATAACCAGAGTTCCTTTTTCCAGTCATTATTTTTCTTCTTTTTTCGGCGAATGATGCATATCACGAATCGGGATATTTGCATACAATGCCGGAACGGTTCCGTTTCCTGTGTCGGATTCGGTCTGTGTAATCTGGATATCTAATCCTTCCGCATCAATTTCCATATATTTGGAAATCACCTTGATGATATCGTTTTTGATCAGCTCCATCACATCCGGTGAACAATTAGCACGATCTGATACAAGTAACAACTTCAGGCGGTCTTTTGCTACATCCCCGGAACTTTTTCTTTTGAAAAAATCCATAAATCCCATAGTAAAAGCCCTCCTAGTTCTTCTTGAACAAGTTTTTCAGCTTGTCAAACACGGTCTGTTTTTCTTCCAGATTTAAAAATTCCACTGTCTCACCAAGGATTCTTCTGCAGATATTGGAATAAGCCTGTCCTGCCAGACAGTCGCTTCCTACCAGCGGCTCACCCTGATTGGTGGAGATAACGATATGCTCATCATCCGGAACTGCACCAAGCAACGGAATTGCAAGGATATCACATACATCATCTACAGACATCATGTCGCCACGTTTTACCATATCCATACGCAGACGGTTTACGATCAGCTCAGTCTTCTGAAGCTCATTTGCCTCAAGAAGTCCGATGATACGGTCAGCATCACGAATTGCAGATACCTCAGGTGTTGTTACAACAATCGCTCTGTCAGCACCTGCGATCGCATTTTTAAATCCCTGCTCGATACCAGCCGGACAGTCAAGAAGGATGTAATCAAACTCCTCACGCAGCTCATCGGTCAGTTTTTTCATCTGCTCCGGAGTAACGGATGTCTTGTCTCTCGTCTGTGCAGACGGAAGCAGGTATAATTCCGGATATTTTTTATCCTTGATCAGTGCCTGTTTGATCTTGCAGTTTCCTTCTACAACATCTACCAGGTTGTATACGATACGGTTCTCAAGTCCCATAACCACATCCAGGTTACGAAGTCCGATATCGGTATCGATCAGTACGACTTTTTTGTTCAGCTGGGCAAGTCCTGTACCCACATTTGCGGTAGTGGTTGTCTTACCAACACCACCTTTTCCTGATGTAATAACAATTACTTCACTCATTGCATCCAGTCCTCCATACTTTTACTTGTTTCCCGCCTGCAAAAACGGGCATCATTTCTTATTTGGTATAATCGTTCAAACTTGCACGTGTGATCGGCTCTATGTAAATATTGCCGCCCTTTGCAACAGCGATCTGTGCCTCCGGAATTACCGGATTCTTCTCTTTCCGACGCAGTCTGCGCATCGGTTTCATCTTTTTGTCCGGGCTCTTTGCCAGTATATCTCCGATCTGAATCTGAATCGGATCCATCTCAAGTGCCACGATGAAACAATTGCTGTCTCCTGCGGCTCCCGCATAGGCATTGCCCTTCAAAGCTCCAAGCACTATGATATTGCCCTGTGAGATAATCTTCGCACCCGGATTGACATCACCGACGATCACGACACTGGATACGCTCTCCAGCACCTGTCCGGAACGAAGTGTTCCGCGGTAAAATTCGCCTTCTCTGCCGGATACCGAATCGTAATAGGCTTCAATCTGCTGTTTTACCAGATCCGCATGCGTCTCATCATTATCCACAATACAGATGATCGATATACTTGTATTCTCTGTAATGGTCTCTATGATCTGATATTCTTCTTCCTGAGTGAGTGTACGTCCCTCAAAAGAAATCGCCATTTTCGCATTTTTGAAAAACTTCTCGGATTCCTGAAATTTCTCCTTAATTGCAGTCAACAGCTCCTGAAACGGCATGTCTTTGTCCAGGATCAGATTGATTCCATATTTGTTACTTTTTATGACTACTGCTTGTGACATGTATTTCCTCCAAATTCATCAGACAGGTTTTCAATGCACGGTTCTTCCGCACAGTAAACCATTCTTTAATTATACCGAATCTGGATAAATATGCAATGGTTTTTGCCGGAATCCACTGATAAAATCTGAGATTTTCGGATATTCTAACCAAGAGGAATCTTTCCCTCAGTCTACATTTAGCTCCCACTACGACAAACATACTGCAAAGATATGCACTCACTATGGAAAATAATCGTTTCTGTTCCATAACAAAATTTAGCAAAACAATTCATCTCAGTCTGAGTTGAGACTCCCACTTCTGCAAGTGGTGAGTAGTAACAAGTATTTCTCAGTGGGAGTTCAATCTCCGACTGAGATAAATGCTCCGCGAGGATGTGCAGTGATTCTGAAAAGAAGATGTCAGCTTGCACTGACCAGAATCACGCACCAAGTCTCACGTGCGTTCGACTTGAAAAGGAGTTATTTATGTATTACACACTACATCAGCGACTAAGAAAAATAGAACTTGATTTTAAACCGGATTTAAACTTGTCAAGGCAGAATCCCATTCAACACGACTCTGACCTGACAGACTCTATTCGACATAATACATCATCTTCAGATTCAACTTCAAACGATTCCACTTGCATAGAAACCGTGCTGACACTCTCCCCGGCACAATGGGAACAGCAAAAAGCATCCCTGCATTTTCCATCCTACGCTGGTCTGGAAAACACCATCATCCGCAGCTGCAAAGCAGAGATCTATCCCCATTACATCTCCGGAAGCATGTGTATTCCCGACCGCAAACGACTGTTAGAATCGCCACTCTGCTTTACGTTTTATATGAATGAAGCCTGTATGGTATTTGTATCGGATGATTCTGTACCTGACCGCATTATTGAAACGATGATTCACCGTTACGAAAGCCAGGAAATGTCTCCGGAACTATTTTTGTATGGATTTTTCTCGGAATTTCTGACGGATGATATGGAACTGTTAGAATCTTATGAACGCAAACTGTTTTTGCTGGAAGAAAATGCCATGCGGGGCAATATCCACGACCTGATGCCCCGGTTATTAAAAAACAGGCGGGAGTTAACCCGCCTGCGCAATTATTATGAACAGATTGACGATATGGCTGGACAACTGCAGGGCAACGTCCGAAATTATTTCGACCCGGAACGGCTGCAGCTGCTTCAGCTCATCGGCGACCGCGCCTGCCGTCTCCAGCAGGTGGCACAGCAATCGATTGATTACTGCCAGACCCTGCGGGATTTTGAACAGGCGCAATCCGATCACAAACAGAATAAAACCATGCAGCTGATGACGGTTCTGACTTCTGTCTTTTTCCCGCTCACCGTCATCACCGGCTGGTATGGCATGAATTTTACCCATATGCCGGAGCTGGAAGCCCGTTATGGCTATCCGTTGTTAATCGCCATCAGTCTCGGCGTGATCGCCGTGGAGTTCTGGATTTTGAAAAAACGTAAGATTATATAAAAGTTACAGATTATTGATGATCAGCACGATTCCGGAAAGAATCAGTAACACAATCACAATCTTCTTAATGACTTTCTCATTCAAAACCGAACTGCTCTTCATTCCAAGAAATACTGCTGCCAGCATAAACGGAATCAGGATCACGACCTGCTTAAGCACTGCAAGTGTCAGGATTCCAGTCGCTGCATACAAAATAATACGGATCGTATTTTCCACCACAAATACCACACAGATATTTGCCTTGAATTCATGACTGTTTTCCGCCACTCTGCTCACATAAGCCGCCAGCAGTGCACCTACACCATACAGACCGCAAAGCAGACCGGAAATAATTCCAATCAGTACCAATACAAATTTGGAACCGCCGGACTTTTTGTTGCTACTTTTGCTGCTTTTCATTTCCCGAAACAGCATTTCAATGCCAATGATAATAACTGCGATGCCAAAAATCACTTTCAACAGACCAGCATCTGTGTGTTTCAACAAAAAGATTCCCGGAATGCTGCCCGCCACGACCAAAGCGGTTAGTGGAAGCCAGATTTTCCAGTTCAACGATTTCCGTTCTTTCCAGACTAAAATAATATTGCTCGGATACCCCAACACTACTTCTAACGGTGAAATATTAATATTGTTTGCCGTGTAGCTTAAAATCCCGTTAAAAATCAGGGTGTTCGCAAAGCCGCATAGCCCCTTGATAAAAAATGCAACCAGTGTTGCAATGATAAACCAAATCATAAGTTTTCTTCTCCTTATTTACGTGTATGATTCTATAATACCTCTTGCTCTATACCAGATTTTTGACAAACAATTACAGAATCTTATTTTTATTGTGTATTACGAAAGATCAGCTGATTTTTGTAAATTCACAGTATCACTTATGATCGAATTTATCCAGTTTTTTATCCAAAAAACACGCAAACGTGACAATATAAGTCATTTTTGCGTGTTTTTCTTTTTCAGTTATTTTTAATATATATATTTTTGCTACTCACCACTTGCAGAAGTGGGAGTCTCAACTCAGACTGAGATGAAAATCAGCTCACACCTGATATTCTCTTACTGATTAATCCAAAATATTTCCATCAATGGAGATGGTCACTACCTGCCATGGAATAAATTTACCGCTTGCCTGTAATGCCTTCTTTGCTGCAGACTCCAGACCACCACAGCACGGAACTTCCATACGTACAATCGTAACGCTCTGAATATCATTATTGGAAATAATCGTTGTCAGCTTTTCGCTATAATCAATATCATCCAGTTTCGGACAGCCGATCAGAGTTACTTTGCCTTTCATGAAATCTTCATGCATGCGGGCATATGCATAAGCGGTACAATCTGCTGCGATCAGTAATTTTGCACCATTGAAATACGGTGCATTCGGAGCAACCAGCTTGATCTGGCACGGCCACTGTCCCAGACGGGAAACACTCTGCTGCGGTGCAGCCGGTGCGCTCTCCCCAGTCTCTTCCAGACGTTGGTTCAGCATACGCATCCGTGTGCCCGGGCATCCGCCAGCCATCGGTGCATGTGCCGGTGCGGAAGTTCCTGCTGATTTCGCGTTCTCTGCATCTTTTTTTGCTTTGTTTGCCAGAACAGCTGCCTCATCGTACGCTGCTGCTTCACGCTCAACAAATGTGATCGCATTGGTCGGACAGGCTGGCAGACAATCACCAAGACCGTCGCAGTAATCGTCACGAAGCAGTTTTGCTTTTCCGTTTACCATGCCAATGGCACTCTCATGACAGGCATTTGCACATGCGCCGCACCCGTTACATTTTTCTTCATCAATATGAATAATTCTTCTTACCATAAGTTTGTTCCTCGCTTTTTTATTTGTATTTTTTCGTTTTTTCAATTTAAAAAACATATCTTTTGTACCTTATTGTTGTTCTCTTTTGTAAGATGTACTTAGCATACAGTGGTTTTAGAGAAAAATCTGTGGTTTTAACCACGAAATATTTTTTATTGCAAAAATTTGTAATCATCACAGCTTATTTTTATAGCCATTCCCGCAAAAAGCCTTCCATTTCCTTCAAATCATCCGAAAATAATACATGTTTCATTTTATCTTCCGCCAAAAATCCCGCATCTTCCATCGTCTGAAACATCTGCTTCAACGGCTCATAAAATCCATTGCGATTAAACAAAATACTCGGCTTATGGAATACTCCGATCTTCGTCAACGTAATCGTTTCCGATATTTCATCCAACGTACCAATACCACCCGGAAGTGCAATAAACACATCCGCCAGCTCCAGCATTTTCCGCTTCCGCTCACTCATATCCTCTGTAAAAATTAATTTTGTCACATAAGGCTGTGGACGATTTTTAATAAAAGCAACATTTCCCGGAACAACGCCGATCACTTCACAACCAGCATCGTGTACTTCTTTTGCGACGATTCCCATCAGACCGGATTCACCACCGCCATATACCAGTGTATGTTTAGATGCTCCGATCCACTGTCCCAGTTCTCTTGCAGCTTCTGTATAAAGTTCCTCTTTGCCAAATTCAGATGCACAGTAAACAGCTATTTTCATATGTATCTTTCCTCCTGATTCATGAAATACTCTACAATCATTCTCAAATAATTTATCATGAACTCCCACAAACTTTCCTGTCAAACTAAAAAATACGCAGCCGTTTCCGGCTGCGCACTTTTTCGGACAATCCGCAATCACACGAAATGCACCGCTAAGCCTACGCTATTGAAAAAAGTGTCGTGGATTAGGCAACTGCAAGCAGAAGCCCTCTTCTCGAACGAATCATCCTTTTTCATTGTAGCACCAATAAAGCTCTATGAAAAGCCTAAAATTACGCTCTCAGCTTTTGCGTAACGACATCACGTTGTCCTTATTCCACAAAATTCCCACGTCAATGTATTCAACAGCAAGTATTCTTCTGTGCCTATCGGACTTCCATCACTACGCGTGGAAAATACATCACAGGAAATCAGATTTCCGGCTCTGCTGATTCCCTCCACAGGCGTATGCCCTACAACCTGAAGCAATTTACGCGGCTTATACAATTTCATTTTCGAATGTTGCGGTCTGAGCCAGATCGGTGATGCATCGTTCCACATCTCCGTTCGCCCCAGTTTATTAATCTCCCCTACAACCGCATCCACATCATCGTATTTTGCTTTCGGGACATATCCTTCCACAAAGTCATTCAACACACCTGCATGAGAAAAAAGCACATTATCAATTCTTTGCACATACTGGATCGGATTATTTTCCGGAACAGCCGAACGCAGATCAAGTAATTTTTTCTGAACGGTATAGGATGCCATGCTGCTGTATCCGGTTTCTAACTGATTCCAATAATAACTCAGGTCATGATTTCCAAAACACCATGCCGTATCAGGAAACTTTATCGCAAACTTAATTGCTTCATCATATGTTTCTTCATACAGGGAAACATCGTATTCCTTTCCCCAGTCATCTGCCAGATCCATCAGACAGACTACGCGATCTGCAATCTTCTGATGCATGAGTGCAGCGGCATGTTGAAACATATATGGTTTTAAATGAACATCGGGAATTACCAAAACTTTCATTGTCACACCTCATTTTTTCAACCGTAAATTCAAGTCGAACGCACGTGAGACTTGGTGCATGATTCTGGTCAGCGAAAGCTGACATATTCTTTTCAGAATCACTGCACATCCACGCGGAGCGTTTATCTCAGTCGGAGATTGTACTCCCACTGAGAAAGACTTGTTTTTACTCACCACTTGCAGAAGTGGGAGTCTTCTCGACTGAGATAAAAGGACTCATGCTATCGTTGCTAATCATAAATCCTAAATCCACTGATATGCCGTCCATTTAACCAGCGTTCTTTCATGTCTGTCTGTCCTTCCGGCGGCCAGATCAGTAATTCAGAAATCATAAAATCTGCATCCTTCATCGCGCTGGTATCCTGAATCTCACAATGATAAAAACCAAACCTTTTTCCTGGAAGCGAATTGCTCCGTCTGCAATTATCAATCAACGGACGAATGTCTGTCAGTTTTGCATCCTCCAGATAAAATAGAAATAAGTTCGGCATATCCTGAACAAAAGATAAGTCACTGATATTTTTGCCATACAAAATAAACAAATCGCAAAGCTCATGAAACTGCTGCACAAAACTGTAATCTTCTAGCGGAATCATAATATAGCATCCAAGCACTTTGCATTTTTTCACATCTGCCATAATAGCTTCATCCTGCAAATCTTCCACGGCCAATGTTACCCGCGGAGTTTTCATATTGATCGCACTAGAAGTCAACTTCCACGGAATAAAACATCCACCCACGTGTTTTCCATCTTTATTAATGGCAATACTTGTATATCCCTGCTCTGAAGCCGCCTCTCTTAATATTTCTCTGTCTTTTTCTTCCATATCCCAAATTCCTCATCAGTTTTTATTCAACGGTATTGGTTGTTCTTATTCTGCAAATTTAACCAATAACTTACCGTTGTTCCTACCATCCTTGACAGCTTCATAGCTATCTCAATTGATAAACTTTGCTCTCCACGAATCAGCGAACTCAAATTCTTTGGAGTTATATCAAGTCTTTTTGCAAAATTTTCCTAGGTAACACCACTTTCATCAATAAGCTCATTTATATAATATCCTGGACGAAATGCAATTGTGTTATTATGTTCTATATAGTTATTCATAACGTTTGCTCACCTCCGCTATCTCTATTTTGGCAGAAAGGTCGACATCACAATAATATCCTTCATGGTTTCTGCTTAGAGCTGGTCGTCTTCATAACTGATACGAAAATGTTATTGCAACAATTTTATTATATTCCTAATTATAAGCGCATTCTCTCCAAATACGCAATCAGATTTTTCATCTTCTGCTTCTGAGATATCCGTGTCAAAACCGATTCCAACTACACGCATGGTAACCGGACTTTCATCTGACACAAATACGTCGATGGCAGTATCGTCATTTACGCCATACAATACCTGTCCACTCATTTCTTTTCCTCCAGAATCGTATTTTTAAATCTCTGATTTTTTCTTTTTTTCTGCCACACCACAGACACCATTGCTGCCACCAGAAAACCAATACTGATCCATTGCGATGTTGACAGTCCTGCATAATATCCTCTCTCAGCATCGTACCTCAGATTTTCCAAGCAAAACCGCAAAATAGCATACAAGATCAAATAGGTTTCAACAGTATAATACCACTGCTTCTTTATCTGCAAATATAAAATAGCAAATGCAATGATCATTAAGCAAGCTGATTCTACCAACTGAACCGGGAATAATTTTATGCCCGGAATTGCATAAGAACCTTCCGGAAAAACGACCGCTCCAATTCCATCATATGGGATTCCATAACAGCATCCTGCCATAAAGCATCCCACTCTTCCAAAACTATGCATAAATGGTATAAGAAATATAAATTTCCGAACATATATCCCTGCCGGGATCTTGTGAATTTTTCCTGCCAGAAATACGAAGATCAATCCAAAGATCAATCCTCCATAAAATACAAATCCGCTCAACATTAAGGCATTAAAATATTGGAAATCTGTAATCCGCGACCAGTCGATGCTTTTATAAGAGACCAGAAGATACAATAGCTTTGCTCCCAGGAAGCCGCCTAAAATACAGTAAGCCTCTAATATCATCCAGTCATTAAAATCCAGTTTTTCATGCTTCAACACAAAAAAAGCAATGATATTCCCTATTACAACCCCAGATGCGATCAACAAACCATAGGACGGAATTGTCAAACCAAATAAATGTAAATATACGTGCATGTTTCCTCCTGAATATAAAAAAGGCTTCCGCATAATGCGGAAACCCCATTCTTAACTTTTCCAAACTTATAGACTAGTACAAACTAGCAAGACCAGCAGTGCAACCTATGCAAGCGATATATAAGATAAGGCTAAGTACTAAACCAATGATAGAGCAAACTAAACCACCGGTAGCGATACCTTTATGCTCCGGATTTTTTCTTCCAATCGCTCCTAAAACAATACCAATAATTGCTAAAATAGCGCCTAACCAACCAACTAATCCTCCGGAAACAGCGCCAATGATAATTGAAATAATACCAAGTACTAATGATGCTACAGCCATTACAACTTCCTCCTGTTTTCTTATCTTTTGTTTTTCTGTAATTATCGCAATAATTTATTATTTTGTCAATCTATTTATAAAATTTCTATAAATTTTTAATCAAAAAACTTTATTCTTGATAATAAAATATGCGTTTTACGCAAAATGGGCAATCCCATCAAGGGACTACCCATTCATTTTTTTATGCTATAAGAAATAATATCTATCTCATTTTTAGTACAGTTTTGCACCGGCCGGAATATGATTATCAACCATCAGAAGGTGAAGTTTCTCCTCTCCCTCTTCCTCATGGATTGCGGATAATAACATACCACAGGAATCAATTCCCATCATGGCTCTTGGCGGCAGGTTTGTGATAGCGATCAGTGTCTTGCCAACCAGTTCTTCCGGCTCATAGTAAGCATGAATACCACTTAAGATTGTGCGGTCTGTGCCTGTCCCGTCATCCAGAGTAAACTGTAACAGTTTTTTGGATTTCTTTACAGCTTCGCATGCTTTTACTTTTACTGCACGGAAATCAGATTTGCTGAATGTATCGAAATCTACCTCTTCTTTGAACAGCGGCTCGATCTCTACTTTGGAGAAATCAATTTTCTCATTTGCAGTGAAGAATCCGTTGTTGTCTCCTGCTGTTACTGCCTCTGCATCGTTTCCTGCTTTTGCAGCTTTTTTGTCAGAATCCAGACTCTTCATTGTCGGGAAGAGTAATACATCACGGATTGCCGGGCTGTTTGTCATCATCATAACCATACGGTCGATACCGAATCCGATACCACCTGTAGGCGGCATACCGATGCTTAATGCGTTCAGGAAGTCTTCGTCTGTGTGGTTTGCTTCATCATCACCGGCAGCGAATGCTTTTTCCTGTGCCTCGAAACGCTCTCTCTGATCGATCGGATCATTCAACTCGGAATAAGCGTTTGCCATCTCCCATCCGTTCATGAAGAACTCGAAACGCTCTACATAATCCGGATTTTCCGGTTTTTTCTTTGTTAACGGAGAAATCTCTACCGGGTGATCCATGATGAAAGTCGGCTGGATCAGGTGCTCCTCTACATACTCCTCGAAGAAGAGATTTAAGATATCACCTTTCTCATGGCGCTCCTCATATTCGATATGATGCTCGTCTGCAACTTTTTTTGCTTCCTCAGTAGAATGAATCTCGTTGAAGTCTACATTTGCATACTGTTTTACAGCATCAACCATTGTGATACGTGCAAACGGTTTAGACAGATCCATGGTGTGCTCACCGTATGTGAGGATCTCGGATCCGGTTACTTCCTTTGCTACATGACGGTACAGGTTCTCTGTCAGATCCATCATGCCGTGGTAATCTGTATATGCCTGATATAACTCCATCAGAGTGAATTCCGGATTGTGACGGGTATCAAGTCCCTCGTTACGGAATACACGACCGATCTCGTATACACGCTCCATACCGCCTACGATCAGACGTTTCAGATAGAGCTCCAGAGAGATACGGAGTTTCAGATCTTCGTTTAATGCGTTAAAATGTGTCTCAAACGGTCTTGCAGCGGCTCCGCCTGCGTTGGATACCAGCATCGGTGTCTCAACTTCCATAAAACCCTGTCCATCCAGATAACGACGGATACTGCTGATGATTTTGGAACGTTTGATGAATGTATCTTTTACTTCCGGGTTCATGATCAGGTCTACGTATCTCTGACGATAACGTGTATCTGTATCTGTCAGACCATGGAATTTCTCCGGAAGTACCTGTAAGCTCTTGGAAAGAAGAGTTACCTCAGAAGCATGGATGGAAATCTCTCCTGTCTTTGTCTTGAATACTTCACCTGTGATACCAAGGATATCACCTACATCATATTTTTTGAAATCCGCATAGGATTCCTCTCCGATATTATCGCGTGCCACATAAGACTGAATGCTTCCCTGCAAATCCTGTACGTTGCAGAAAGAAGCCTTTCCCATAACACGTTTGAACATCATACGACCGGCGATCGTTACAGTCTGACCTTCTAATGTGTCAAAATTGTCTTTGATCTCCATGCTGTGATGTGTTACATCATATTTTGTAATCTGAAACGGATCTTTTCCACGTTCCTGAAGATCCTGCAGTTTCTCGCGACGAACCTTCAAAAGCTGGTTAACGTCTACGTCCTGTCCTTTCTTTTGTTCAGCCATTTTCATTCTCCCTTTTCTCTTAGTTTGATCTCTGGATTTCCAGTACTTTATACTGTAAAACACCTGCCTGTGTCTCTACATTTACAATCTCACCGACTTTTGCACCAAGTAATGCTTTTCCAACCGGAGACTCATTTGAAATCTTGCCTTTCAGGCTGTTTGCCTCAGTGGAACCAACGATCTTATACTCAAGTTCCTCATCAAACTCGCAGTCAAGAATACGTACCTGACAGCCAACGCTGATCTTGTCCAGATCTACCTCATCCTCAACAACAACTTCTGCATGTCTTAAGATTTTCTCGATCTCTTCAATACGTGCTTCGATATCACGCTGCTCATCTTTTGCTGCATCGTACTCAGCGTTCTCTGATAAGTCACCCTGCTCACGCGCTTCTTTAATCTTCTGAGCGATCTCTTTTCTCTTTACTACTTTTAATTCCTGTAATTCGTTCTCCAGTTTCTGTAATCCCTGGTAAGTCAAAAGATTTTTCTTATCCATGTTTGTTGATCCTCCTGATCGTTTTTTATTTATCATTAATTTTGAAGAGTTTTATCCACTTTCACAATCAATACATTATAACCAATCGGTACTTCTATGTCAAGATTTTGCATCTTCTCTTCCTCAGTTTGTACAGCAGTTTCATGAATCTTCCACCGGCGCTTGTAAAAAGGAACATATAAAACCTTTGGCATCAGACGGTCTGTGTACATGATCCCCTGCCGCTCCAGGTCAAGTACCACGTTTGCATGGCTCTCCCGCATCGCATCCAGTGGAAAAATTCTGGTCATGAGACCGTATTCCATCTCCAGCCAGACGGTAAAAGACACAAAATCTTCCGGTCGGTTCGTACAGATTTCCAGAAAATTCAACCCCGGACTCAACTGTCGCAAAATCTGATCCACATCATCGTCCTCGCCAAATACCTGGTCCGGCGTATCCGTGTCAATGATCAGCGGTTTGAAATCGCGATATAACTGTTTTCTGGTCAGTCTGCCTCCCAGTTCTTCTTTTTCCTCCCGAATCACATCCTGTTTCTGCCACAGGATCTGTTCTATGATACTGCGGGTTGCAAAAATCCATGGATTTTCTGTCGTTTCCGGTTCCGGATCATTTGGTTGTTCCTGCACGTTATGCCGTTTTTTCAAAATACGGCAAAGGTATGTCCACATTTTTCGGAAGAAGTTTTTTATTTTGCTGACTTTTCCTGCACAGTTCTGTTCTGCCATAATCTGTTTTCCCACATTTCCTGTTTTTGATCTTCTTACAGTTTATGTGGAAAAAGTCGTTATTATGAATTTTTTACTATTTGTAATGTCTATGTTATTATAATCTTTTTACTATCTATAACGAAATTTCTACTATTGATTCTTTATCTGTTCCACTTCATCGTATCTGTTTCAGCATTTCTGTGACTTGCATATCATTTCTTTCCATGCACTTTACGCTATGCTTCTTCTGCCAGCCACTGTTCCAGCAATGCTTCCAGCTGTGCATAGCTTTCCACTTCATTGATCTTCCCGCGAAGTTTGGAAGAATTTTTATAACCGGCAGTGTACCATGCGGCATGTTTGCGGATCTCACGGATCCCAATGTAATCTCCCTTGATCTGAAGCTGTAAACGGGCATGTAAAAGCATCATGTCTGACACTTCCCGGCGGCTTGGTTTCGGCAACTCTTCACCAGTCTCAAGCTGATGCTGGATCTGTTTGAAGATCCATGGATTTCCCTGTGCACCACGTCCGATCATAAAACCGTCACATCCGGTCTGTTCTTTCATACGAACCACATCCTGCGCACACAAAATATCACCGTTTCCGATGACCGGAATGGATACTGCCTCTTTTACCTGACGGATAATATCCCAGTCCGCTTTGCCGGAATAATACTGCTGTCTGGTTCTTCCATGTACCGCTATCGCCGCCACGCCACAGCTTTCCGCGATTTTTGCGATCTCCACGGCATTGACATGTTCCTCATCAAAGCCTTTTCGAATTTTCACCGTCACCGGTTTTTTCACCGCTTTTACCATCTTGGTCAGAATCTCTTCCACCAGCTTCGGATCTTTCATCAATGCCGATCCCTCATGGTTATTCACCACTTTTGGCACCGGACAGCCCATATTGAAATCAAGGATCTCAAAGGGACGCTCCTCGATCTGCGCTGCCATAGCTGCCAGAATATCCGGATCTGATCCGAACAACTGCAGTGAAACCGGATGTTCCTCCGGATGAATCTCCATCAGTAATTCCGTATTTTTATTTTTATAATAAATCGCTTTTGCGCTGACCATCTCCATGCACAAAAGCCCTGCACCCTGTCTGCGGCATAACAAACGAAATGGCAGGTCTGTTACGCCTGCCATGGGTGCCAGTACTAAATTGTTCTCCAGGGTTACATTGCCTATTTTCAATTTATTCATACTGTACTCTTTCCGTTTTTTCTTCTATTTATCCTTGTATCTACGCTTGTTTGTTTTACATTTTCAATGTATCTGATCTGAGATTCTGCATTTTCTGAAATTACTTTTTCTGCTTTTCCAAGATCAGACTTTCCCAAAACTACTTTTTCTGTTTTTCAAAGATCAGACGCATGCCCTGTAAGGTAAGCATCGGATCATAAATATCAATGGCATTGGTCTCTTTTTCAATAATTCTTCCAAGACCACCGGTTGCCACAACTTTGATATTCTCCTTGCCAAACTCTTTTTTCATCTGTTTGACAATGTATTCTGTCTGTCCGATCTGACCATATACCAATCCTGCCTGCATACATGCAATGGTATCCTGCGCCAGAATGCTCTTCGGTTTCTTGATCTCAAATTCCGGCAGTTTGGCAGCCATACTCCACATCGCCTGCGCGGAAGTACGGATACCCGGTGCGATCACACAAGCGGTAAAGGTACCATCTGAATCTACCAGATCAAAGGTAGTTGCCGTACCATAATCAATCACGATCGCCGGTCCACCATACAGCTCATAAACTGCTGCCGCATCCACGATACGGTCTGCACCTACCTGACGTGGGTTTTTGGAAGTCACACGGATTCCGGTCTTTACGCCAGCCTCGATAATAATTGGTTTTGTATTAAAATATTTGATGATGGCACTTGTCAGGGAATGCATAACGTTCGGTACTACGGATGCAACGATGACATCTGTAATTTCTCCAACTTTCACCTGATTATGCTCCAGCAGCTCACACATCACCATACCGTACTCATCTGAGGTACGTGTCTGAATTGTTGTCATTCGAAATGTGGTACGCAGTTTTTTCCCTTCAAATACACCCAGTGTGATATTTGTATTCCCGATATCTACGGTTAAAAGCATTTTTCCAGTCCTCCACTAGCTAGTTTTCAACGTTTATCTGATGAGTCACTTTATAATACATTTCCAGTGATTCCAACAATTCCTGCTTTGTGTTCTGCAGCTGTTTCACTTTCAGAACACTTCCAATCTCATCATACAGCAAATCACCCTCATCTGCCGCCGTCTCAAAGATCAGTTCTCCGTCTTCATCAAATTTCAAGGTAAGTGTACCGCCTACATCTTCTGTATACAATACACACATCAGTTTCAGTTCATCCTGGATTCCCTGCGGTAATTTCTGAAAATCCGGATTCAGATAATATTTTTTTGTATATGCGCTGGATCCACACAGCACTACTTCTTCCTGATTCATAAATGATCATTTTCTCCTGTTATCTATTCTTCTGTCCAGTTCGTCTATTCTGGCAAACAAAGGTACATTCATCACACATATCCATACACACCACGAACGGATACTTCACCGGAGGAAACATGGGCAGTTCCGTCTTCTGTCTGTACCAGAAGCTCCCCACTCTGACTGATTCCCTGCGCGACGCCGGTATACTCCTGCCGCGGGTCAAGCACACGCACACTGCGCCCACGGTTGATAAGATGACTGTTATACTCATTCATCAAACCGGACAGATCCTGTGTTTTCAGATAAAGAGCATAATATTTTTCAAACTCTGCCATAATCTTTGCAGCCAGTTTTGCTCTGCTGATGCGCACACCCGTCAGCAAATACAGGGAGGTAGCTGTCGCAGCCACTTCCTCCGGAAAAATTTCATTGGAAACGTTGATTCCCACGCCGATCACAATATAGTTGATATAATCGATCTGTGCGCTCATCTCTGTCAGAATGCCACATACTTTTTTGCCGTCACATACGATATCGTTCGGCCATTTGATCTGTGTGTCAATTCCAACCACATCTTCAATGCCCGCCCGGACCGCAAGTGCCATCACAAGGGTCAGCATAGAAGCATTTCCCGGTTGAATATCCGGTTTTAACAGCAAAGTCATAAAAATACCTTCGCCGGCTTTGGAATCCCAGGAACGTCCCCGGCGTCCTTTTCCAGAAGTCTGACAATCGCTGAGCACCAGCAGACCGTGCTCTGCACCTTCTTCTGCCAGCCGTTTTGCCTGATTGTTGGTAGAATCGGTCTCATCAAACACCACCAGATGCTGTCCCGCCCAGTCTGTTTCCAGATATTTTTGAAGCTGTTCTTCCGTCAGCAGATCCGGTTCTTCTTTTAACCGATAGCCTTTGTTTCTCACTGCTTCAATCACATATCCTTCTGCTTCTAGCTGACGGATTGCTTTCCATACCGCTGTGCGGGATACACCAAATTTTTCACTGATTTCCTGTCCGGATATAAAATCCTGACAATTCTGCAAAAGTTCCAGAATTTTCTTTTTCACAGTTTTCTCCATCCTATCATACAGTTCATACCGTACGTATTCTGTCTTGTCTTCTATTGGATATTCAATCAGATATGCTCAACGAAGACAACGTACTTTTTTATATTTGGTCAATTCAGAGCATACGCTCCATACGGATGATTATTTCTCAGCTCCGCCAAGGGTTGCATACATAACCGCTTTGATGGTATGCATACGGTTCTCAGCCTCATCGAACACGATAGACTGCGGGCTTTCGAATACCTCATCTGTTACTTCCATTGCATCCAGACCAAATTTGTCATGGATCTCTTTTCCGATCTTTGTATTCAGATCATGGAATGCCGGCAGACAATGCATGAATTTTACCTGCGGTCCTGCATTTTCCATTAATTTTGCATTTACCTGATATGGTGTCAGCTCCTCGATACGGCTTGCCCATACATCATCCGGCTCACCCATGGATACCCATACATCTGTATAGATAACATCTGCACCTTTGGTTCCTGCCATTGCATCCTCTGTCAAAGTGATGGTTGCACCTGTCTCCTCTGCGATGGCACGGCACTGAGCAACTAATTCCTCATTCGGGAAATATTTTTTATTTGTGCATGCAGTAAAATGCATACCAAGTTTCGCACATACGACCATCAGAGAATTTCCCATATTATAGCGGGCATCGCCCATGTATGCAAGTTTAATTCCTTTTAAATGTCCAAAATGCTCTTTGATGGTGAGCATGTCTGCGATCATCTGTGTCGGATGGAACTCATTGGTCAGACCGTTCCATACCGGAACACCTGCATATTTTGCAAGTTCCTCAACGATCTCCTGATCGAAGCCACGATACTCGATACCATCGTACATACGTCCAAGAACGCGTGCAGTATCTGCAATGCTTTCTTTTTTACCGATCTGGGAAGCAGACGGGTCAAGGAATGTTGTATGCATACCAAGATCAAAGGCTGCTACTTCAAAAGAACAACGGGTACGTGTACTATTTTTTTCAAAAATCAGGGCAATGTTTTTGCCTGTCAGTACATCGTGACGAATACCTTTTTTCTTTTTCTCTTTCAGCTCTGCGGATAAGTCAATCAGATATGTAATCTCTTCCGGTGTGAAATCCAGTAATTTTAAAAAGTTTTTTCCTGTTAAATTCATTTCTTTTTTACCTCTCAGTTTATTATCATTCAGCTTTTTCTATTTTCTGCTGTAAAAAATCGCATCTTGCCTGTGTTTCTTCGACAGAAAATGGTAAAACACCTTCTGTCATGTAAAAACTCATGTCAAAGGATATGCGCAATCCGCCTACGCTACTTGCTTGATTTGATTAAAAACAGGGCTGCCGTGCGGGCAGCCCATGTTACTATTCTTACTTTTCTTTTACATCTGCTGCTACTTCTACCAGAGATTTGGCAAGTCCTGCCATACCCTGAATTTCTGACGGAATAATAATCTTTGTTGCTTTGCCGTCTGCTGCTTTTGCAAATGCCTCCAAACTCTTGATCTGAAGAACTGCTGCATCCGGAGAAGCCTCTTTCAGGAAGCGGAGACCATCGGCGTTTGCCTGCTGGATCTTCAGAATCGCTTCTGCCTGACCTTCTGCTTCTTTGACGGTTGCTTCACGTTTTGCCTCTGCACGAAGGATTGCTGCCTGTTTCTCAGCCTCCGCATCCAGAATTGCAGATTCTTTCTTACCTTCTGCAACCAGAATGGTGGATTTCTTCTCACCTTCTGCACGAAGGATTGCCTCACGACGTTCACGCTCAGCCTTCATCTGTTTCTCCATCGCATCCTGAATGGCCTGCGGCGGAATGATGTTTTTCAGCTCTACACGGTTTACTTTGATTCCCCATGGATCTGTTGCGATATCCAGGGAAGCTCTCATTTTTGTATTGATGGTCTCTCTGGAAGTAAGTGTCTCATCCAGCTCCAGATCACCGATGATATTTCTCAGTGTTGTTGCTGTCAGATTTTCAATCGCCATGATCGGATTTTCCACACCATAGGAAAACAGCTTCGGATCTGTGATCTGGAAAAATACGACAGTATCAATTCGCATGGTAACGTTATCTTTTGTAATAACCGGCTGCGGTGCGAAATCAACAACCTGCTCTTTTAACAGAACTCTTTTTGCCACACGGTCGATGATCGGCATTTTGAAATGAATACCAACCTCCCAGGTTCCCTGATATGCGCCCAGACGCTCTACAACATATGCGTTCGCCTGAGGTACAATCTTGATGCATGATGCCAGAATCAAGATAACTACTACGATTAGAATAATAATTGCAATCACTATATTGCCCTCCTTTACACGTTCAAAAAGAATATGTCTGCTTTAGGTAATCGGATTTCAGGAATGTCACAACTCTCTTACTGCAAAATACGCATCATGTAGCACATGACATATGCCTCCCAATTACTCCGGACACTTAACCATCAGTTTTACCCCGCTGATAGAAACAACGCTTACAACGTCATCCTTTTTGAATTTTTGCTTTTCATCCACACTTCTTGCTGCCCATTCCTGACCGCGTATCATCACACGTCCGGTTGACAGAAGATTATCAATCGGTTCTATTACGACTGCTTCTTCTCCGATCAGTGTCTGTGCATTTGTGCGAATGTGCTCCGAATTGAATTTTTTCTGAGCCAGTGGTCGGATCAGCAGAACCAATACCAACGACACAATCAGAAACACGATTACCTGTACAGCGACTCCACCCTGAGCCACGCTAACAAAAAATGCTGCCAGTGCACCGCCTGCAAACCAGATGGTCAGCAATCCCACGGTCGCGATCTCGAGCAGGATAAATGCTACCAGAAGAACCAGCCATATCATTGGCGCTGATAATGAAAACATGTCGATCCCCCCTTTTCCTTGTTTTCACCAATATACTATATTTTCTCCCGTTTTACAATAATAATCACAAAAAGAGAGACCACATTCTTGCCGTTTTCCGGCAATTTTTGTAGTCTCTCTGTATAAAGCACGGTAATTCTTAAAAAGAATATAGCAACTTCTGTTGACTAATATCACGCACCAGGTCTCGCTCACGTCCAACCTGAATTGCATAAATTGTTCCGCCTATAGCTTTTCTTAATAGAAAATCTGTGATCCGATCACTGTACCGGATCCGCTTGTTCCTGCATGGAAATATTTTGCTCCGCCTGTATTATCTGCACCACTTAATGCTTCTGCTGCTGCCTGATAACAACTGGATGAGATATTTCCGCTGCTTAATACTCTTGCAAGCTTTCCACTGGAAGCCGGTGTAAACTGACCGCTCTGGTAGATAACACCGGAAATGCTGTTCGGGAAAGATCCGCTTTTTACACGGTTCATGACAACAGCTCCAACTGCAAGCTGACCGGAATACGGTTCTCCGCCTGCCTCACACTGGATGATGGCTGCCAGAAGCTGTGTGTCACTGGAAGAAGCGCTGACTGCTTCAGAGCTTGTTGTAACTGCTGCACTGTCTGAGCCTGAGTTGCTGTTTCCTGCCTGAGCTGCTGCTTCCTGTGCTGCTTTCTGAGCGGCAGCTGCTTCTCTTGCACGGATTTCTTCCATGCTTACGGCATCGTCAATATTTAATGCAACGTCTACATAGTCTGCTGCAACATATGCAGTTGTTCCGTTGCAGTCTACGGAAACCCATCCGTCAACTTCCTCTGCATCTGTGTTTACTGTCAGAGATGCGCCGGAATCGATGACGTCAAGAATTTTTGCATCTGTGTTGGATGCCTCACGAACACGGATACCATCTGCATTCGCGGTTGCCTTTGTCTCACAGTTTTCTTCTGCATAAGTGTGAGCATCTTCGCCAAATACACAATATGCATTATTTACATAACCTTCTACGTCTCCGGATTTTACCTTGGTCCATTCATCACCGGTCTCAAGTACTTCCGCACCGGAGCCTGCATAAAATTTTCCAACTACTTCCGCATCCGCAGATGCTTCTTTTCGTATATTCAATGAACTGTCTTTATCAACTGTTACCAGCATTTTGTCTGCCCACTCAGCAGCTTCTGCCGCTGCCTGTGCGTTCTGTTGTATGATCTGAACAGACTGAACTCCTGTGCTTGCCGCCTGGCTTACACGGTCTGCCACATTTGCATTTACTGTAGCGCTCTCCGTCGTGGTTCCTGTCTCAGCAGCACTTGCAGAAACGGCTGTTGTGACGGATGTGAGTGCCAGAGCTGCTGTAATAATTCCGCTTTCAATAACCTTTCTAAATTTCATTTGACCTCCTGATTCAAACCTTTACAAAATTGCCCGTAAAAATTTGTTAATTGATTTTATAATTTGTTTTGTGTTAGTATTACAATTCCAATTACTAATTATGCATTTCTGTTAAATTTGTTACAGAATTGTTACACAAACGTTGCACGCATTATAACAACCCATTTTCAGGATGTCAACCCTATTTTTCACTTTTTGTGCACTTTTTACCCATTTTTTCCTTGAAAAAAGATGATTTTTATACCAAATTGCACATTTTTGTGCACTTTTTTGGGATTCCATCATCTTTTTCAAAATACAATTTATTACATCATTTACGGAAACATTTCCTGTATGACACTGCCAAATAATTCTTCCTCTGACTTTGTTACAGCATGTCCTCTTTTTGCACTTGTTTCCGGTTCTTTTCTTATGTATTTTTCACGATCTCTGCCACTGTCTGTTGCTCTCTGACTCATGGCAATTTTCATTACATCTTTTGATTTTTCCGTCAGACGGATGATCTGTTTTCTGCATCGACGCACCCCTGCCAGATTGATTATCATCAGTACTACAATACACCCCAGAATACCCAGAATCAGCTCTGTCGTATGCTGTGTATATATCATTTCTGCAAAATGAATCAGTCGATCCATTTCACGCCTCCTTCCCGTCATGGATCCTGTTCATGACATTTTTGTTACATAGCAAGTGTAACAAAAACATACACTTTAGAAAAGGGGCTTTGCGGCTCTTTTCGCCGCAAGTTTCGACCTGTTTCTTCCTATTATAATATTTTTCCAGTTTTTAATACTTAACTGATCAATTTTCATCAAAAACCGGAAGTTAATCAACTCGTAGAGATGATTCTGAAACAGAAAATTCTCTCCTTCTAAGGAAATCTGCTATTACTGAACACTTACAGAAATGGCGGCTCAATTCTGTAAGTGTTGAATCCCTTTTTTGACGAAGAGAAATACTTGTCACCCCATGGGAATAGGTGTATATTTGTAAGAAATGAAGTCAGATATCTGAAACAGAAAGGATTCATCATATGAAAAAAATCATTCTCACCGGCGGTGGTACTGCCGGACATGTTACACCAAATATTGCGCTTCTTCCGCGCCTGAAAGAACTGGGTTATGACATTTCCTACATCGGTTCTTATGCAGGTATGGAAAAAGGACTGATCGAACAGCAGAATATCCCGTATTACGGCATTTCTTCCGGAAAACTGCGCCGTTATTTTGATCCGAAAAACTTCTCTGATCCATTTAAAGTAATGAAGGGATATTTTCAGGCAAGAGCTCTGATGCGCAAATTAAAACCGGATATTGTATTCTCCAAAGGCGGATTTGTCAGTGTTCCGGTGGTTCTGGCAGCAAAACATGCCAAAGTGCCGACGATCATCCATGAATCTGATATTACTCCGGGACTTGCCAACCGTATCGCGATCCCGGCAGCAAGCCGTGTATGCTGTAACTTCCCGGAAACAATTCCACATCTGCCAGAAGGAAAAGCTGTATTGTCCGGTTCTCCGATCCGTGCAGAGCTACTTCACGGAAGCAAAGAAGCTGCTTATACATACACTGGTCTCAACAGTGAAAAACCTGTCATTCTTGTAGTTGGCGGAAGTTCCGGTTCCAAAGTCATTAACGATACTGTCCGCAGTATTCTTCCGGAACTGCTGAAAAATTATCAGGTGATCCATCTGTGTGGAAAAGGAAATCTGGATGCTTCCCTGAATAACACAGCCGGTTATGTACAATATGAATATGCAAACAAAGAGCTGGCAGATATGTTTGCCGTTGCAGAACTTGTAATCTCCCGTGCAGGTGCTAACTCTATCTGCGAATTGCTGGCATTACGTAAACCAAATATTCTGGTTCCGTTATCCAAAAATGCAAGTCGTGGCGATCAGATTCTGAATGCAAATTCTTTTGAAAAACAGGGATTCAGCTATGTGATCGAAGAAGAAGCGTTGTCTGATCAGACACTGACTGATGCGATTCATACTGTATGGGAAAAACGCAAGGATTATATTCATGCAATGGAAAGCAGTGATCAGATGGATGCGGTTACAACGATCACAGATTTGATTGAAAAACTTCGGAAACATTAGATCTTGTTTGGTGTGGCTTATTTGTGTGGCTTAAAATTTACGATATTATGTTTTGATACGAACTTCTGCATTTTGCCTCAGTCGCTAACAATCGCTCCTTGAGGAAAAATGCAGAAGTTCTCAATTTACATCGTGATATTTGTAAATTTTTTGCGCCACACTGCACTGCGTGCCGCATGTATATACATGCTTCTCTAATGATAAAGCAAAAGAGCAAAAAGACTTGTTTTTTATAAATAGTCCTTTTGCTCTTGTTTTTTTACTCTTTTATTAGATGTTTTTCATCAGATTTACCATCTCGATTGCGGAGCAAGCAACATCATAGCCTTTGTTTCCTGCTTTTGTACCTGCACGCTCGATCGCCTGCTCGATGTTGTCAGTTGTCAATACACCAAACAGTGTCGGTACGCCTGTCTCAAGGCCAACCATAGCAGTTCCTTTGCTGACCTCAGCGCACACATAATCATAGTGGCTTGTGGAACCTTTGATAACTGCTCCTAAACAAAGTACTGCATCGTATTTTCCGGAAGCTGCCATTTTCTTTGCAACGATCGGGATCTCAAATGCACCCGGAACCCATGCCAGATCAATGTCCTCATCTTTTACACCGTGACGTACACAAGCGTCCTGTGCGCCGCCAACCAGTTTTGATACGATAAACTCGTTAAAACGTGCTGCTACAATACCGATTTTAATTCCCTCTGCTACTACATTTCCTTCTAAAACTCTCATTTTCTTATCCTCCTGATTTGAATTATTACGTTTATTTCTAATTTTTACTTTATATTTCTACTTCTTTTATCACTCTGTATTTACTTTACAAAATCTCTCCAAACATTCAAGAATGCTCCTGCATTTTACCGGTTGTATTTTATTCATAGTTTGTCATATGATCCATTTTTTCCTGTTTGGTTTTCAGGTAAAAATAGTCAAATTTCTGTGCTTGGATCTGGATCGGTACGCGCTCCTCAATGGTGATGCCATATCCTGCAAGTCCTGTGATCTTGGTTGGGTTGTTTGTCAGCAGACGCAGGCGTTTTGCTCCGATATCACGCAGGATCTGTGCGCCCACTCCGTACTCACGCATATCAGCCGGGAAACCAAGTTTGATATTTGCTTCTACGGTATCATACCCCTGCTCCTGCAGCTCGTATGCTTTTAATTTATTGATGAGACCAATGCCACGACCTTCCTGGCGAAGATATAACAATACGCCTCTACCTTCTTTTGCAATGGCTTTCATTGCTGCATCTAACTGTTCTCCACAGTCGCAGCGGCTGGAACCAAACACATCTCCGGTCAGGCACTCGGAATGTACACGGCAAAGTACCGGCTCACCATCTGCCACATCGCCCATAACAAGTGCTACGTGATGATCTCCGTTTAAAATATTTTCATATCCATAAATCTCAAAGTTACCATATTTTGTCGGGAGTTTTGCATCTGCTTCGCGGCGGATCAGACTCTCATTTTTAAGACGATACTCAATGATATCGGTAATTGTGATAACGGTCAGATCATGTTTTTCTGCAAACTGCAACAGCTCTGTGGTACGCATCATGGTTCCGTCCTCGCGCATGATCTCACAGCAAAGTCCACACGGTTTTAAGCCTGCCAGTTTTGCCAGATCAACGGTTGCCTCTGTATGGCCGTCACGCACCAGTACGCCGCCGTCTTTTGCACGCAGTGGGAACATATGACCCGGTCTGCGGAAGTCTGACGGTCTTGCATCGTCTTCCACACATTTCAATGCAGTGTAGGAACGCTCTGCTGCGGAAATGCCGGTTGTGGTGTCTACATGATCGATGGATACGGTAAATGCAGTACAATGATTATCTGTATTCACACTTACCATCTGATCCAGTCCCAGTTTATCGCAAAGCTCACCGCTCATCGGCATACAGATCAAACCTTTTGCTTCGCATGCCATAAAGTTTACATTTTCCTGTGTTGCAAACTCTGCCGCACAGATCAGATCACCTTCATTTTCTCTTTCCGGATCATCAATTACTAAAATTACTTTTCCGTCTCTCAAATCCTGTAATGCTTCTTCTACTGTTCCAATTTCTTTTGCCATTTTTTTATCCTCCAAGTTTCCCTTAACTTTCATTCATTTAAGTTTTAATTACTTTTCTATCATCTGTTTTTCAATTTACTTGTTTATCGCATTTCTGATTCCTGTAAATTTAGAATCCATATTTTTTTAAAAAGTCTTCGGTGATTCCGATTTCTTTTTTTGTTTCTTCTTCTCCCGCTGCCGGCTGCAACAGTTTTTCCACATATTTTCCAATAATATCGCATTCCAGATTGACGATGTCGCCAACGCCTCTGTCATGCAAAGCGGTTACCTGCTGTGTATGTGGGATGATGGACACTTTAAAACAATGTTCATCCACATAAGCCACGGTCAGGCTGATACCATCGATTGTAATGGAACCTTTTTCTACGATATAGCGAAGCAGGTTCGGCTTTGCTGCGATGGTGTACCAGATTGCGTTGTCATCCGGTTCAATGCTCTGCACCGTTCCGGTGCCATCGATATGTCCCGATACGATATGACCGCCAAATCTGCCGTTTGCCGGCATCGCCCGCTCCAGATTTACGCTTGCCCCAGTACTTAACTGCCTCAGAGAACTTCGGTTCATTGTCTCTGCCATAACATCTGCGGTATAATAACTGCCGCCCATGCTCGTCACTGTCAGGCACACACCGTTGACTGCAATGCTGTCTCCGATCTGACTGCCTTCCAGCACTTTTTTGCATCCGATGGTCAGTACACAGGACCGGGCGCCACGTCGTACATTCTGAATGGTTCCCACTTCTTCAATTAATCCTGTAAACATGTATGATCGCCTCTTTTCAAGTTAACTTTTAATTTTATATCAATTACTGTTCAGGTATTGTTGTCTTATTACTCTTCCTGAACACTATGTAGCAAGTATTCTTTGTTCAAGAAATTCTTTTCACTTTATCTTCGTTTTTTGCATCGTTATTTGACATAGCCAACAATGCAGAAGTCATCGCCCAGACGTTCAATCTCCATATTTTTCAATGTGATCGCATCTGCCATTCGGTCGATTCCCATTCCCTCTACCGGAGAGCGTGCATCCATGCCGCCGATGAGCTTTCCTGCAATGTAAGCATATACTTTATTTACGATACCATCTTCCAGTGCAGAAGCATTTAACGTTCCACCGCCTTCCAGTAAAATACTGTCAATGTTCTGCTCACCAAGTTTTTTCATCAATTCCACCAGATTGACTCCGTGTGCACCTTCCGTGCCGATCAGCTGAATGCCTGCCTCTTTTAACTTCCTGATTTTCTCCTGCTTTCGCTCTGCTTCTAACGCTTCCTGACTGCAGGCAACGATCGTCTCAATTTCTGATGCAGTTTTTACGATCTGACTTGTCAGTGGAATGTGAAGGTTGGAATCGCAAATGATTCTCACCGGATCCACACCGCCTTCCACGCGGCAGTTCAACATCGGATCATCTGCCAACACCGTTCCGATTCCTACCATGATGCCCCGGTAGCGTCCCCTCATCCGATGCACCTGCGCTCTGGCCGTCTCTCCGGTCACCCATCTGGAATCTCCGGTGGCACAGGCGATTTTTCCGTCCAGAGTCATGGCATATTTCATAACCACAAACGGTGTCTTTGTCGTGATGTAATGATAAAATACTTCGTTTAACTTCAGGCATTCCTCTTCCAGAATTCCGGTCTCTACATAAATGCCATGATCCCGCAGGATCTGTACACCTTTACCTGCCACCAGTGGGTTAGAATCCATACTTCCCACAAAAACCCGGGCGATTTTTTTTTCAATGATAATGTCCGTACACGGTGGGGTTTTTCCCTGATGACAACACGGCTCCAATGTCACATACAAATCAGCTCCTGTGGTATCTTCTGTACAGCGGGTCAATGCATTTCGCTCCGCATGAAACTCTCCATATTTCTCGTGATACCCCTCACTGATGATCCGTCCGTCTTTAACTACCACGCAGCCAACCATCGGATTCGGTGATGTATGACCTTCTCCCTTTCGCGCCAGTTCCAACGCCCGTTTCATATATTCTTCTTTTTCCGGCATAAAAAAACACTCCCTTCAATCTTCCAGGGATTTTCTGCTTCCATAAATTTTTGCGTTGCCTGATGTGTCTGTGTTTCATCGCCTGATGCTCTTGTTAGTTTTATGTAACATTCACATCCCGGCTCCGAAAATTTTTCAGATCAAAAATTTATGGTAAAAGAAAATCCCTGAGAAATAAATCTCAGGGAGTGAAAATCTTTTTTGTTAAATGGACTTCAAAACATTTGTTTTTCTGTCTCATTTAAGTATTTATTTTCGCTTGTTCTTCTTTCATCCAGACTATACTGTCGGCTTTGGAATCTTCTGCTTACCAGAATCACCAAATCAACGCTTTCACGCTCGCGGGCTATACCGCCGGTCGGGACTCTCTGCTTCGAATTGCATTCGGTTCAGTTCACCCTGCCCTGAAGATTTCTTTGCTTTTTCTGCACATATGATAGCACATACTTTTTTCAAATGCAATAGCTAATTTTTTACTTATTTCTGCCAATACACAGGTTGTTACAGTTCACACGCGCCATTCGCAAAACGCCCTTTCGGGCTTCTCCGTAGCTTTGCTACTGTTTTTGCTCACAAAAAGGCGCTCCCTTCATCACTATGCATCCAGGTAATTCCTCATGCAAGCATGATCATTACCTGAATCCATGTGATGAGTGAACTGTAACCACAAGTTTACTGATCAGAATCAGCACACCGCCCACTACAAAGGGGAAAATAAAGGTTGCCACACGGTAAAGAACCGTGATCGCACCAGCTTTATGCACACCAACTAATACGGCAAAAAGGTTCGTCATAATCAGTTCTACCGCTCCAACCCCTGCCGGTGTCGGAATTACCGCTGCCGACATAACAGACAGCGATGTAATTGACAAAGAATCCAATATTGAAATTTCATTTGTTCCAAACAGGATCAAAAACGGAATACAATACCAGAAGCACAGTTTTGCCATATTTTTCAACACCATAGAAATCAGCGATGGTACATCCTTCAACAAGCGGGATGTTGATTTTTCCATGATATCACAGCTTTCTTCCAGTTTTTTCAATGCCGGAGTCAGTTTTCCGCTTTTATTAAACTTACGCACAATCCACAAGATCAGCTGATGAGATTTCGCCGATACCGCAAAAATAATCAATGCGATACTGATAATCGCGGTCAACACATATGCAAGCCCCAGATACACGCCATATTCTCTATAATTCACAGACATTACTTTCCAGTTCAAGATAAATAAAAGTCCGCTGAACAGTGCCACACTGACTTTGTGCACCATGTACTGAATCATATAAAGTCCGGTTGCCTCCGAATAGCCAACACCTTTTTTTCCCAGATACACGATTGCTGCCACACCGGAGCCGCTTCCCAGTGTAGATAAACGGTAAAAGGAACAGTTAAAAGCACAGTAAACGGCTTCCCGGAACTTGAATTTTGGATTATATCTGCGCGCCAGTGAATAGGTGATCCATGCCTCAAATAAATGATAAATCACGGTTGCAGCCATAATCGCCACCAGCACCGCAAAAGATGTTTTCTGAAGCTGTGCAACAATATCCCCTGCGGAATCCTTAAATGTATACCAGATGATCAGAAGCAGTATCACCACAAAAATCAGCTTCGCCAATCGTTTTTTATTTTTCATAAAGATACGTTCTCCTTCCATCGTAACCTATGTATTTTCATCCATCGCATTTTCTCATTATTTTTGCTTAACTTCAAAAAGCTCCTTCACCTGCTGTAAAATAATGTCCATCAGACGCTTGCGCGTCTCCACCGCCGCCCATGCGATATGCGGCGTGATCACAAGTTTCTCGCTATCCTTGATGCAACGCAGTGGATTGTCCTCACGCATCGGCTCCGCGCTCAGTACATCCAGGCCTGCTGCCGCGATCTCACCCTGTTCCAGCGCATCTGCCAGATCCGCTTCCACCACGATTGGTCCGCGTCCCACGTTGATAAAAATCGCACTGTTTTTCATTTTTGAAAATGCAGCTGCATTCATCAGCTGTTCCGTCTGCTCCGTCAGCGGTGCATGCACGGACACAATATCAGATGTCTTAAGCAAGGTATCAAAATCTACGCGCTCGTAGCCATCCTCCGTATGGTTTCCGGAAGTGGAATAATAGATCACATGGCAGCCAAAAGCCTTTGCCAGATCTGCCACCCGTCTGCCGATGGCTCCCAGACCAATGATGCCCCATGTCATACCGCTAAGCTCATGAAAATGATTTGCAAAATGTGTAAACATAGCATCATTTACATACTTCTCTGATTTAACATAATTGTCATAATAGGGCATTTTCTCCAACAAATAGAACAGTAACGCAAACGTATGCTGCGCCACACACTCTGTAGAATAGCCTGCCACATTTCTCCATGCAATATTCCGCTTTGCTAAGAACTCCTTGTCCAGATTATTAGTACCTGTGGCAGTCACGCACACAAGCTTCAGATTTTGTGCCGTTCCGATGGTCTGCTCGTTGATCTCCATCTTGTTGATGATGACCACATCCGCATCCTTCACACGCTCCGGAACCTCCTCCGGCTTACTGCTTCCGTAACGAACCACTTCACCCAGAGACTCAAATCCACTGAGATCAATGTCCGTTCCAATTGAATTATCATCTAAAAAAACTATCTTCATATCTTTCACATTCCTTCTGTACTATCTGCTTCTGTTATCTATCTTATTGTGGATTTCAATGTTTTCCCTGTCACATCTGTTATTTTCTGTAACATTCCTTACATTCATCCATTTTTATCACCCTTTACCAATGATTCTTTTCTGACTTCGCCCATTGTAACTCATTTTATAAAAAAAAGAAAGTGGCAGTCCCACAAAAGGACTATTCCACTTTCTTAATTTTTTATGATCTGATATTCTATTATTTATTTTGCTTTCGGTCTGCGTACTCCGAAAGATACAACAAAACCAAGAACCGTTACGATGATCATCATGAAAATAGTTGTCATGAAAGATCCGCTTGCGTCATACAGTTTACCTGCAATAGTAGAAGCAAAAGATGCAATCAGCAGGTTTGTATTTATCAGTGAGAAGTTCATAGAATAGTTCTCACGTCCGAAGAAATCACTGATGATAGCAGAGTTTGTCGGTGTAACTCCACCATAAGCAAGTCCTCCTACAACGAAACCGATCACGATGAATGCAAAGTTTCCGCTCATCAGAGCAAGTACAAGAATCAGAGCAGCAACGATAAAAATGATCATATCAAGGATCATTGTAAATCTGTGACCTTTTTTATCAAATAATCCACCAAAGATTACACGTCCGATACCGTTGAAAATAGAGATCAGGCCTACAACAGTAGCAATGTTTCCATCAGATACAGTAGTTCCAACCTGGCTTGCGATACCACTTGCCTGAGAAACCAGTGCAAGACCTGCAGCACTCACCAGAATAGCCCAGATATAGTAAAACCAGAATGTCGGCATCGTAGCCATTTTTCCTGTGTTTACTTCACAAGCCGGCTCACGTACTGCTTTTTTCTGAGCAGATGCAGCACCCGGATTGTAACCAGCTTCCGGTTTTACAAAGAAGAAGCTGCAGATCACCATTACAACTACGATGATAATACCGAGAATACGGAAAGTTTCCTGCCACTTGTCTGTTCCATCAGACGGTGTAACAGCTGCAAACACTTTACCAATGATAAAGCTGCTCAGACCAAATCCCATCAGAAGAATACCTGAGATCAGACCCTGTTTGTCCGGGAACCATAAAGACATGGTACTCATAACTGCGTTATAAGCAAATCCTGCGCCAAGACCACACAAAACACCGAATCCAAGATACAAGGTAGCCGGTGAAGTGCCTGTGGTGGAAGCGATCATAAATCCTGCCAGAAATAAAATTCCTGAAAGAATGATGTAGATCTTCGGACTGACTTTTTTTGCCATCATACCGGCAATCAGACATCCGATACAGAAAAATGCCATAACCATGGTAAATGTCATAGATAACTGTGCTGCTGTCCAGTCCGGACGGGAAGCACCGATAGATTTGGACATAACGGACCAAGCATATACCAGACCTGCGAGAAGCAGAGTGATAACACCGATGATCGCATATACCCAGCGATTCAAGTTTTTCATACTTAATTTCCTCCTAAATATATTACTTATATTCCTTAAAAAACAGAGAAACTTCATTCCCCCCTTGCAACTTTTCTATTATAATTGAAATTCTTATATCTTGCAAGATTTTTTCTTTTAAATTTATATCCCTTTTCTGGTAATTGTGTGTAAATTTGCATATTGCTATCTGACTCCTCATGTTTTACACCTGTATTTCTCTTTTCAATACGTCCTCTTTCACATATGATCTAAGTGTTTTATCAACAAACAGTATCTCTTTTTCCCAAATTCTGCTATAATAAGAGCACACCAAATCGTAATGACACAATGATATAAGGAGCAACATTATGGCAAATCAAAATATGAGAGAACAGCTCGCCCTGTCCTTATCAAATGATGTACTGACAGGCGCGCTCGTTCAGAAGAAGAAAGCCGGATATCAGTTTGGTTTTCACATTCACACGACCATTGAAATTTACCGAATAGTTTCCGGAAGCTGCCATATGGATATTGCTTCTGAATCTATTCACTGTAAAGCAGGAGATTTTATTATGATCCTGCCAAACGTTATTCACTCTTTCCGTGTTGATTACAGTGGGGACTGTGAATATCAGCAGATTCATTTCCGCCCGGATACCTTCACAAAAATCATCTTGAGTGATGATGGCATTTATCCCATCGGTATGATGCATGCGATCCGTTTTCACTGTCAGACTTACTATAGACAGGAATCTGATCAGGTACTGGATGACTGTGTAAACAAAATTATTTCGCTGCACTCCTCGACAGACAGTTTATTTACTGCTGCGAATATCAACATCGCCATTATGAACATCATGCTTCATATTCTGGACAAAAAGCGGCCGAATCACGATTTTACTGATCCGAACCTGCAAAACAGCTATGTGGCATACACTCTGGATTACATCCACAAAAACTATATGCACAAGATTCTTCAGGAGGACATCGCAAAGGAACTTCAGATTTCCGTCCGTTATCTGAGCAGCCTGTTCAAAAAATATATGACGATCACACTGTCCAACTATATCAATATTTACCGCATCAACAAATCCATTGATCTGATGCAGGATACAGATAAATCACTGACGGAGATTGCTCAGATGGTTGGTTTGAAAGATTCCCAGCATTATTCCAAACTGTTTATGACAGTGATCGGGGAATCTCCTTCCAGCTACCGGAAATCCTATATTAAAAACTATTACAACTAACACACATGCAGAATGATCAGATATCTTTATCAACGATACCTATGATCTGCAATATTTTGTAAAGTGCGGTGATTCTGAGAAGAATATGTCAGCTTACGCTGACCAGAATCACGCACCAAGTCTCACGTGCGTTCGACTTGATTCAAGCACAACAGAAGCGGCTCTCTTTCGAAAGCCGCTTCTTTTTTCAATCAGTACACTATGGGGTAATTCTATATCGGTTATTTACTAATTGAACACTTTATAAATTTTTCCATTGATTCTGATGTCATCGCGATTGGAGAAGTCCACTTTACCATTCTTAATGTACCACCAGCCATTTTCATTCTGGGCAAGTCCATTGTAATTAAAGTTTACTTTTCCGTTTTCGATTCTCCACCAGCCGTTGGCATTCTTTGCTACTCCTGTGTAGGAGAAATCTACTTTTCCATTACGGATATACCACCAGCCGTTTTCATTTTTCTCTACACTGTTGCAATTGAAATCTACTTTTCCGTTGACGATTCTCCACCAGCCGTTTGCATTCTTGGCGATTCCTGTGTAACCAAAGTCCACTTTTCCGCCGCGGATGTACCACCAGCCGTTTTCGTTTTTCTCTACACTGTTGCAGTTGAAATCTACTTTTCCATCAACGATTCTCCACCAGCCATTTGCGTTTTTGGCGATTCCTGTATAAGAGAAATCTACTTTTCCGCCGCGGATGTACCACCAGCCGTTTTCGTTTTTCTCTACACTGTTGCAGTTGAAATCTACTTTTCCGCCGCGGATGTACCACCAGCCGTTTTCGTTTTTCTCTACACTGTTGCAGTTAAAGTCAACTTTTCCATTGACAATGCGCCACCAGCCGTTCTCATTTTTTGCAATTCCGGTATAGCTAAAATCTACTTTACCGTTCTTTACATACCACCAGCCGTTTTTGTTCTTTGCAACCGTTGTAACGCCAGTATCTACTTTGTCATTTTTGTAGTAATACCAGTTGCCATCTGCATCTTTTGTATCGGATAATCCGTCTGCATATGCTTTTAATGTCTTGAATGTCACACTTCCTGCCTCAGAACGATTGCCTTTTGCATCCAGTGCGTAAACTTCTACTTTATAAGAAGTATCCTGCTTCAGATCGCTAAGTTCATATGCCGTGTCTTTTACCAGTGCATCGTTGTCTTTCTTGCCGTTTACATATACATCATATCCTGTTACACCTACGTTGTCGGTAGATACTTTCCAGCTGATTGCTGCGCCGGCTCTGGTAATATCTGCTGCTGCAACATTCGCCGGTGCACTCGGAGCTTCTCTGTCTGTTTCTACTGTTGTAAATGTAACTGCCTCAGATGCATCTGATTCATTTCCTGCTGCATCTACCGCTGTAACGGTTACTGTATACTCTGTATTATCTGTCAGGCCTGTTAAAGTATAGGAAGTATCTGTGATCAGTTCATCATTTACTTTTTCATCGTTGACATATACGTTGTAACCTGTAACGGCTACGTTATCAAGTGCTTCTTCCCAACTGATGGCTGCTGTCGACTCTGTTACATCAGCAGCGGTTGCATATTTCGGTGTTTCCGGTACTGTGGTATCTGCTACCGCTTCATCTACATAGGAGATAATCGGAGTGATATGAGCAGATGGTTTTGATGGATTCCCATTTGATTTTGCAACCACGCGGATATAATCACCGGCTTTTACTTCCAGCGCATCGATAGATTTCCATTCACCTTTCTTTTTACTTTCAGAAAGTGTTACATTCTGCAACTCGGTATCATTGTGCATCAGACTCAGTGTTGTGCTTCCGGCTGAGTTTCCAGGCTGACGCAGATATGGCTCATCATCTTTAATATTAAAGGAAATCACGCCACTCTTTGGTACACGGTATGCCATTGCAGTATAAATATCTGTTTTTGGTGGTGCAGAAAGCAGACCATGATTTTTCTCAAGATTTGTTGCTTCCTCATTATATTTTTTTCCATCTACTCCAGGTCCGTAATAAATATTTACAACCCAGTTTGGCCATTCAGCATCATAGGTTGTCATATTGTTCCAGGAATCACTACTGTTATTTTTAATCTGACCAAACCATACATTACCCTGCTGTTTGTTTACATAATCTAATACCCAATGATAGTCGTTCTTTACTGCAATTTCGTAATCACTTGTTGTACCATCTTCCGCAGTAATACGAAGTGTCATTCCGTCTGCAATCGTTTCTGTATTTGCTAATACTTTGTCATCAGAAATTACACTTACGGTTGCGGTACTGCTTGTTTTTACATTCTGTTTTACTTCGCTGACAGTTGCCGGATTCTTCTCGGTAGACGGAATCTTGATTGTTGTTCCTGTCATCATATATACAGTAGATTTTAATTCGCAGTCAGAACTTGCTACAATCGTATATGTTTTGGATTTCTCGCCATAGGAAATTGTTACTGTGCATCCACCGTTTACTACATCATTTTCAGCTAAAACTTTATCACCGGATTTTACTGTAACCTGCGTACTGCTGTCTATATTAAGATTCTTCAGTAATTCTTTGACTGTTGTATGTTTTGCCAGACCACTGATCTGATCATTTGCCACATTATATACATTAGAAGTAGCAGTTACTGTTACATAATCACTTTCTGCAGCTCCAATCTCCGGGATATCTGTCAGTGCATGTCCGAAGAAATCATGCTCCAGATCATATCCGTTGTTGTCTGTGATCACTTTACCTGCATTAATTGCCGGCGAATCTTCTGCCAGTTTATAACCGTCAAATACAGATGCATTCTCTTTGATATAAGCAATACCTGATGTATTTGAAGATGGACCGGATCCTGCATCTTCCAGAACTTTTGTACCTGCATTTACAACAACGGCATTCTTATCTCCGCTTGGTGTATTTGCAAAGTTATAGTACAGGTTATTGTCATACTGAAGTGTTCCGCCCGGATACCAGTTCTGATTTAACGGCGTTGAGCCACCATAATAGAAAATATTATTCTCGAGCACTGCATTTCCACCGGTACGGTCAAAAATACTCTTAATATTCTCATTCATATAGAATGTATTGTTATAAATATGAGCATCCGGATTGCCTGGTAAATCTAACGGACCTGTCAACTCGTTCTCACTGATATTATAACGGAATGTTGTATTCACAGCCTCTGCTCCACAGAACATGATTGCTCCACGGGAGTTTCCGTGACTGTAATTGTACTGATAGAGTGTTCCGTCTGTCCAGTCTGCATCCCATGCCTGACCATCGCCATTACCATGATAAGCATACTGATTATTATAACATTCATTATACTGGAACACAGAATCTTTACATTTCCAAGGCCAGATTCCGGCTGCTACACGCTGCCAGCCACTTGGATAATCTGTCGGATTCATCTGACGGGAACAATCCTCAGCCACATTGTACTGAACCAGTGGCTGATCTACATACATGGTTGTGATTGCATCACCACCGGCAGCTTTAATGTAATTGTTCTGAATTGTCACATTACTGGAAGCATATTTTTCCAATGCTGCTTCATTCAAATGTGCACTGTTAAGCTGTGCCCATGCATAGGTATAAGCTGCTGCGATACCCCAGCGGTTTGTTGTTACAACACTACAGTTTTCAATTGTCAGATCATTGAATTTGGAAGCGCCGGTAGCATTCTCATCTGTTGGTTTCTCTACAATAAAATAAATACCACCATTTGCCATATGTTTGTTGATAACATTGCCGTCTACATCATGAACATACAGATCATCCAGAACAATATGATCTACCGTACCTTTATCCTTCGCTACACCAGCCACACCGGTACGATCCATAACATTTGCGTCGTTATATTTTAATCCATCGTCTACTTTACTGGTCTCTCTGTCATTTGTCAGCTCCAGACCTCTGATCTCTATGTATTCTACATCTTTCAGCAAAATGGTTGAAGAAACATTTCCCTTCCATTTATGTCCTGTATTATCCAGATGATTTCCATAATCCTGATACCATACACCGGTGCCATTGGCGTCAATTCGTGGTCTGTTGCCTTCACCATAAGTAGAAATCTCTATCGGTGCTTCTGCACTTCCGCTTCCCTGTACATGAAGGTACTGATCTGTAAATACAGATCCCTTCTCCAGAAGTACTTTATCTCCCGGTCCTAACGTAATCTCATTAATTTTATCCAGCGTTTTAAACGCTTTTTTCTCCGATGTTCCATCATTGGCATCATCACCATTCTGAGAACTTACATAATATGTAGTCCCCTGCTGTCCGTCAGCTTCTTCTGCATGTGCGATGTTTGCCGGCATCATGCTTACTACCGTAACACCGGTCAGCATCATTGCAAGTAATCTGCTCGCCCATTTTTTTCTCATGTTTCTTCTCCTCCTAATTGTATGACTGTAATCACCGGATATAATTTTTTTATACCAAATTCCCCATAGTCCAATTGATTACAGTTGTTTCAAAGTAAACTGAGATAAAGCATCCATATCTCCGTCCACTTCAGCAACCTTTGCTTTTTCTTCTGTCATTTCCTCATATTTTGCACGACGCAATTCATCAATGACTGCTGCACGCGCTTCTGACAGATCCACCTCTCTGGCTTCTTCTCCGACAAACCAGTCATCATTATCATAATGTTTCTGAATTTCCTCCTCAGTAAAATTCATATCTTCATTTGATTTATCATTCATATATGTTTCCTGAAGATAATTCAGTTCATAATCCTGATACATTTCTGTGGAATATTCTTTCAATCCATAGACAGTCTCACCTTTTTCGATTTTCTCACTTCGTGACTGATTTTCCTGCTCCATACGGTTCAGCATCCCCTCATAGGTCGCATCTTTAATATAGCCTTTGTCTTTTGCGATATCATATACTGCATGCATATATTTCAACTGTTCAACTGTCTGCTGCGCCAGATATTCATATCCGGTTTTTCCATTTTTATAAGTCGTCGTCCAAAGTTCATCTTCTGAAACATCATGCTTCTCCGAACGAAGGGTTACCATCGTGTTGTACTGCACCAGATTCATGCATTGAATGTACTCTTCTTTACTGATCTGAGTCCCGTTAATTGTCAGTGAAAATGCCGTCTTCTGTGCATGTTTCCAACCTCCGACACAGGTTATAGCAATCACTGCTACTGTCAGAACCAGTACGATCAGCCATTGCTTTTTCTTTCCTTTTTTCATGTAAAATACCCCTGTTTTGTGCTACCTTCTCACTGTGTTTTAGCCTCATTATATCGCTTTCATGCATCAAAAACTTGGTATTTTCAACTTTCTTACCGTCTCTTTTTACACAATTCGGAACACAAAAAAATGGAGCACTGCTCCGCAGATATATTATCTGCGTTACAGCGCCCCACTTCTTCACTTTCCGTTATTACAAACCGCTTCAGAAGTTATTATTTCTGAACTTTACCGTTAACAACGTTGTGTGTTCCGCCATTGTAAGAGAAGTCTACTTTACCATTACGGATGTACCACCAGCCATTTTCATTTTTAGCGATTCCGTTATAGTTGAAGTTTACTTTACCGTTTTCAACTCTCCACCAGCCGTTCTGGTTCTTTGCTACACCTGTGTAGGAGAAGTCTACTTTACCATTGCGGATATACCACCAGCCGTTTTCGTTTTTCTCAATGCTGTTGCAATTGAAATCAACTTTACCATTGACGATTCTCCACCAGCCGTTTTTGTTCTTTGCAACTCCAGTGTAACCAAAGTCTACTTTACCGCCGCGGATGTACCACCAGCCGTTCTCGTTTTTCTCAACACTATTGCAGTTGAAATCAACTTTACCATTGACGATTCTCCACCAGCCGTTTTCGTTCTTTGCAATTCCTGTGTAGCCGAAGTCTACCTTACCGTTTGTAATCTTCCACCAGCCGTTCTCATTCTTTGCTACTGTGTTTGCTTTGAAATCAACTCTGCCGTCTGTGATCTTCCACCAGCCGTTTTCATTCTTTGCTACGGTATTTGCTTTGAAATCTACTTTACCGTCTTTTACATAGAACCAGCCGTTTATGTTCTTTGCTACGGTTGTTACATCAGTTGCAATCTTGCCATTCTTGTAGTAGTACCAGTTGCCATCCTCATTTTTCACATCTGCCAGACCATCCTTCATCTGTAATCCGCTCATAGCGTCTTTCAGATTTGCAAGTGCCAGTTTTACATCATACTGAGTCGCATCGGCATTCGCCATAACATCTTCTGCTGCTTTCAGTTTTGCTGCAAATGTCTTCCAGGATTTTGCAGAATACTGTTTCTCTTTGGAGAGAAGTTTGTTTGCGGTTGCAATCTGTGTTTCCAGACCTGTGCTTACATCGCCACCGTTTTCTACTTTATTCATAACGCGGATCTCAGATGCAACTGCCCACCAGTTGGTATCTTTTGCTTCTGTTGCAAGTAATCTTACGTTTGTCACATTCTCTACCGGCTCAAACTCTGTGATCTTCCATCCTGAGGAGTTCTCCCATTCTCCTTCCTGAACTAACTGATACTTATCAGAACCAGCTGTTTTTACAGAAAGCTCGAATTTTGTGATTGTTGTAAGGTGTCCGCCCATCTTCGGTCCCGGTAAATAACGAAGTCCGTTTACTGTATGTGCCTCCGGGAATTCGAAATCAATCCAGCATTCTCTGTTTTTGATTGCGGAATTATATCCATCATAGTTTGTCATCCAGTGCGTATTGGTATCACCATCAATTGCATATGCCGGGTTACCAAATTTAGAACCATAGTGTGTACCATTGTCCTTGCTTCCTGCTGTTACTTTCACGCCTGCAACCGGAATGTCAAATTCTTCATCTCCCATTGCAGGAAGCCCACGAGTTGACAGATACTCTAATACTGCATTCAAATGACGATAACATGCTTCAATTTCTTCGGAAGAAGTTTTGTCTCTGTTTAATGCAACATTTGCATCATCAATTGCTTCTGACAATGTCTTCCAATCAGCTCTTGTATATTTCTCTTCATCCAGATCTGCTGCTTTTGTAATCAGTTTCTTTAAGGTTTTTGCTGTAATTCTCTCATCTACACGCTCAATTACAAGGTTATCAAGAACAAGCTCTTTATATCCGCCGAAGTTCTGTGCGTTTCCCTCGGATCCCTGCAGATCTGGTGCTTTATCTGTTGAGTAAATACCAAACCATGTCTGTCCGGAAAGGTCACCTGTGATCTCAAAGATATAATGTCCGTCTTTGTCTTTGCCCATGTGTTTGTTCAGTGTATCAACTTCTGTTGCTTCTGAGAACTCGCCGCTGCCTACTACAACGCTGTATGTTCCATCACTACCTGCCTGGTAATCAAAACTTACACGATATTTTACACCTGGCTCGAAGCGGAAGTTCTGAGGAATTGTCTGGTATGCAAGAGTCTGTCTCTGTGTCAGACCATTGATCTTAACTGACCAGTTTCCATCCAGAACGTCATCCATCTTCTTAACATCCCAACCTGCCTGTGTATACGGTGCATGTAGCTCGGACAGATGGATTCTGTTATCTTCTACGCCTTCAATACCGCTGACAACGAATGGGTAGATTCCCTGTACGTTATTTTCGAAATCTTGCTCGAATTTCACGATATTGCCGTCTTTGTCTCTTGTGATATTCTGTGCATCATTTTCTACGATACGAACATCATCAAAGTAAGCATCTCCTTCGCCTGCTGCTTTTGCAAGTGTCAGAGTTACTTTTCCGCTTTCCGGAGCAGTAAAGTATACATACATATTCTGGAAATAACTGCTTCCGTCTACGGTTGCACTGGAATTACTGTGTGTATATGCTTTTACAAAGTTCTTTGCGATAGAACGCTCTGTATAATTTGTTGCAAGAACTTCATCTCCGCATTTTACGGTCATAGATGCTTTACAATCACTTCTGTTGTCCACACCTACGAGTACTGCGTACTGCTGACCCGGTTTCAGATCTGTCAGTTCCTGTGTCATAGCTACATCACCGCTCAGTTTCAGCATCGGATTGCTGTACTGACTCTTAGCAATTTCAGCTGTTCCATCACCAACTTTTGTCCAGTTTGTAGCAAGAGAAGCTGCTCCACCGTTAAATCCGGCATCTACGATATGCATTCCCTGGCTCCATGTTACAGCGATATTGCCTTTCTCACCTTTGCATACAACATAAGGTACCTCAGCTTCTGCTGTAAGTGTCAACTGTCCATTTACGATATCAACAGTCTGCTCATCTGTCTTACCTTCATCGGTCAGACGATATACTTTAACATTCTTTAATCCGGCCCAGCTGTCCGGAACATCCCATGTCGTTGTGCCACCCCGTGTATTCCAGTGATATAATTTTTCTTCAGAAGAGCTTACTTTCTCACCTGTCTCTGAATCCCAAACCCAAGGAAGCAGATAGCTCTCTGTTCCGCGGTTACGTTCATTCTGGATATCAGAATCGGAACGGTCACCTGCAGAAGGTGCACCCTGTGCTACTACTTTACCATTTAATGTCATGGTTCTGTTTCTGTAAGCAGCATCGGATGGATTATCGGAACCTCTTGTCAGTACCAGTTTATTTCCATCATCATCTTTCAATGTGATTTCCATATCCGGTGTCCAGTTTGCAGCTCCGCCTGCATTTACCGGTTCTCCATCTACCCATTTGATTACTTTGTAATGCTGGATAAATTTGGTTGTTACATCATGTGTGAACAGGTTTGTGATATATGTATCATAATCGTTACGTCCCTGCCATCCCTCAAAATCTTTCATGTTATAGCCGCCAAGCAGTGGCATCATAGCTGCGCCGCCATATTTCGGATAATCAGCTACCCAAGAGTCTTTCTGATGGTTACGAAGGAATCTCATAACCTCACTGTTCTGACCTTTCTGGTTTGATCCACCATAAGTTAAGTCAGCTGCCCAGTGCTGGAATGTTGCATCATACTCGTTTGCTACACCCCACTCATTTGCCATACGCCATCCATTGCTGTTGATCTCTTTTGACAGTTTACGTGTCTGCCAGGAGTCATCATCAGCACTTCCGGTATTATTTCCCCAGATATCTACATATACGAAATCAAGGTTTGTTCCTACCAGTTCTTCCAGATCATCAAAACGTGCTTCACGGTCGCCAGTTGCCAGATCATAAATACTGTCCAGACCTACTGCCTGATCCAGCCAGTTCCAGCCATAACGTAAATTTCCACTTTCATCACGACGTACATTGTCATCTTTGAACGCTTTTGCTTCCGGATACATCTCGCCGGCATTTACATGGATACCGAATCTTGCACCGTATTTAGCACCCTCTGTCATCAGAGTATTCATGTCATCAGCACCACCGATACGTTTACCGATATCAGCATAATCCGGATGTGCGGAATCGTGACCTTCATTTGCGTAACCTTTTAACAGTACGGACTGTCCCAGACCATCTGTATTCAAAGCTACTTTCTTTACATTATCCAGAGTTGTCAGGAACGGATTCTGTGCCTGTCCGCCAAAGTTCATGGCAATACGGTAAGCTACCAGTTCCGGCACTTCTTCGCTCTTATACGGATTGTTCATAATGGAACGGAATGCTACTGCACCATCCTGCCAGTCGATTTTATCATCTTCATTCATATCACCGGCAATAATGATTTTGGTCTGAGGCATTTCTGTCTCTTTTACCATATAGCTTCTATTATGAGAATCTGTTACAACACGATGATAATACCATGCACAACTGCTCAGTCCCAGAGATACATACTCCTGTTTTTTCTGTGTGGTTGCCTGTACACGGGTATTCTTAGAACCTCCAGTTACCCTTGTTGCTGCTGTATATCCATCATGTTCGGAATTACTCCATAATCCGGCACTCATCTCATCATTTGAAACAAATCCATATGCATAATCTCTGTTCAGAGATGCTTTATCATTTACTTCCACATACTGATCACCACTGATTTTTGTATCGGATGACATCGCAGCACCTTTAAAGTTTGCACCACTCTGTGTACTTCTTACGGAAATCAGACTCTGGTTTGGAATCTCAATGGTCTGAACCGGATTTCCGTCCACACTGTCTTTCAGATTATTTTTGATATCGGTGATATTGAATGCCAGTGTATTGTCTTTTGCTACCAGTTCTGCGGTGATCACAGCATCAATCTTGTCACCTTTTACAGTCATGACATAAGTTGCCTTGTCTGCTTCAAACGTAGCTTTTACATCTTCATCTGAAAGATTTACGGCTGTTCCGTTAATCTTTACTGTGTTGATCTTATCTGTCTGACCATAAAATACTTTTCCTGCCAGATCACCTTTCTTCATCTCATATCTGGCAACACTTGGAAATGTCTTGGAAACAACAACATCCATGTCTTCTGTGGAAAGTGTCTCTGTTTCCATTTCTGCTTCTTTCACCAGTGTAATATCTGACACTTCCAGATTCTGCTCGCCAACGGTAATATCCTGAGTTGCACTCTCATATCCGTCACGGATTACGCTAAGCTGATACTGACCCGGTTTTACGTTAATGCTGTAAACGCCGTCCTCGTTTGTTTTTATGCTCTGTTTTCCAACTGCAACTGTTGCATTGGCAATCGGTTTACCTTCTGCATCTACAACTTTACCGCTTACTGCAAAAGTCTTGATCTGATCCACTGTCTTCTGTCCGGTATAGTGAATATTCTTTACAAATACATCTGTCGCATTTCCGCCGTAGCTTCCGCATTTGAATGCGATTTTATTGCCCAGACCACCGATTTCACTGAAGTCTTCATTCTGGAATGCAACTGTATCACCAATCTTAACTGTTACTTTTTTAGCTGCAGTCCACTCGATGTGTACATTTACTTCCTCACCACTGGTTGGTGATGCAATTCTGCCACCAGTATACCACGGACTTCCACTTGCACCGTATTTCTGCCAGAACCATCCGCCTGCATCAAAGCCGATCATCATACCAACAGAATCGGTATTGTATCCAAGATATACACCAAAACGGTTGTTTGTAGCTTCCGTTGCGTCTGTTTTGATTGTAAAATCAAAATATCCATCTTTGGAAAAATCAAATGTGGTTGGATTAACAAACATTGCCGGTTTGGAGCCTGGATCATTTCCATTGCTAACTCCTGATTTGAGATGCAGCCAGCTACCCTCTACTTCACATACTGCATCGTCCCCAACTTTATTTTCCAATGTCCAGTCATCATCGATGCCATCAGTCAACTCTGCCTGTGCCTGAACATCGTCTGCATTCTGTTCCACTTCAGTTGCATTTGCAGTGATCGGATACAGACTTGTCGGAACCATTGTTCCAACCATAGATGCCGCCATAGCCAGGCAGAGCATCTTGACCACAAGTTTCTTTCTCATACTTTTTTCTCCTCCTGCATGATCCCCATAGTTGCCTTTGTTACCGGATGTAATAAACTTGTTTCACATCCTTTTATATTTATATAGAGAGCAAAATTCCCACACCTTCGGCATGGGAATTTTACTATATATAATCATTAAAAATGGAAAAGAAGATCCTTCCTCACTGGCAATGGACAGACAGATGTATCTGTTTTCTCCTCATCTGTTTCATGTTCCCCGATCCTTAACATAAGTAATGTCTTTTATCAATTCCGCAGGTACAACCGTCCTACCTTTGCCACAATATACAGTTCAAATATTCAACTTCTTTTTGTCGCTCTGTCTGTTTCACCAAATTTCATTAAGTACTCTTTTTTTCTCGCCTACACCATATTGTGTCTGCTCTTTAAAGGTGAAAAATGTATGCCAATCCCCATTTTAACATACATGTTTTTTTTCTATGTCACAACAATGGCTCCTCATTTTCACAGTTGCACACATAACACCTCTTAATGAATTTTTCTTTGGATTACATATTTTTATATATCTGAACTACTTTACGTGTTTCATTATATACCCTTTCCGGATTGAATGCTTGCCGTTTTCACTTGCCCGAGCAGACCTTTTTATACAATTCGGAACAAATAGAAAAAGATCCAATCTCCATTTCTGAAAATCGGATCCTTTTTCTGACTCCATGTATTACACCTCTGTTTTATCCACAAAAACAACTTTATTCCCTGCCAAGTTTGCGATACACGGTCACAATCATGGTAATAAAGCATGCCAGTCCACCGATGGCATTGGAAATCGGCTCCGCAATAAACACACCATGCACGCCCAGTCCAAACAAATACGGCAGGATCAAAGTCAACGGAACTACGATAATAATCTTTCTGAAAATAGAGAAAAACATCGCATGTTTTGCCTTTCCAAGTGCCGTAAACGTCGACTGTCCGCAAAACTGAAACGCCATAAAGAAAAATCCGAAGAAATACAAATGCATTGCCGAAATTCCAAGCGTCAGCGTATCACCACTTCCGCCAAACATCCGGATAAACGCTCCCGGAATCGCGGAAACCAGCCCCCAGACTGCCAGTGTATACACAATCGTAACTCCCGCCATGGTCCGAATCGTCTTTTTCACACGCTCATATTCCTTTGCACCGTAGTTGTAGCCAAGCACCGGCTGACTGGCGCTGGTAAATCCCTGCACCGGCAGAGAAATAATCTCCCGCACAGAATTGATAATTGTCATAATGCCGACATACACATCTCCGCCGTGGGTCTGCAGCGTCGCGTTGCACACCATCTGTACCGTTGAGTTTGTGACCGACATGGTAAATCCGGCCAGACCAAGTCCCATAATTTTCTTCACACGCGCCCCTTGAAGCTGCATAGAACGTCTCTGAATTCGGATCAACGCTTTTTTTCCAGTCAGGAAACGCACCGTCCACACAGCCGCTGCCGCCTGTGAGATTACCGTTGCGATTGCAGCTCCGCGTACCCCCATATTTAGTACAAAAATAAAGATTGGATCCAGCGCAATATTCAAAGCCGCACCGATCACGGTTGTACACATGCCGATTTTTGCAAATCCCTGCGCATTGATAAAGTTATTCAGTCCCAGACCGAACATGACAAAAATCGTCCCAAGCAGATAGATCGTGATATACTGTTCCGCGTAAGGAAGCGTCACCTCACTGGCTCCCAGAAGCATCAGCAGCGGTTGCTTGAAAATCAGTCCTGCCACCGTCAGTACTACCGCAAAAAACAAAAACAGTACCACACAGTTTCCAAGAATATATTCTGCTTCCCTGTCATTTTTCTTTCCACGCTCAATGGAAAAAAGCGGCGCACCCCCCATTCCCACCAGATTTGCAAACGCAATTACAATGGTGATCATCGGCAGACACACACCAACGCCCGTCAGCGCATCCATAGAATCGCCGCCGATCCGCCCGATAAACATACGGTCCACCACGTTATAAAGAACGTTCATCAGCTGCGCCAGCGTCATTGGAATTGCCAGACGCATCAAAATTTTAATAATGCTTCCCTTTGAAAAATCTCCATTCTGTGTCATTCCTGACTAAGCACCTGCTTTCTAAATCCCTCCAAAATACATTTTTTGTGCTTTTTAGTGCCCACAATTACAGCACTTATGAATGCTTTCTGCCTGAAACTGCATCGGAAGCCATTGCTTTCCATCTTTTTCATATAATTCGCCATAAGAGGTGAATCCAACTGTCTCAAAAAGCGGTACCGCTTCCTGCAGTACATCCGCATTGATCATCTGTGCCCCTGACATCATTGCTTTGTCGATCAGCAGACGTACAATAAAATCACCATATTTCTTTCTGCGAAACTCCGGCAGCACAGCCACTTCCTTCATCTGATAGGATTCTCCATCGAAAGAAATCCCGCCGGTTGCAACCGGCGTTTCCCCTTCATACGCCAGGGCATACATGCAAAACGCGTCCGGTTCTTCCTTTATCGGAAGCTGCAGTTCCTGACCTAACACCGCATTGCGGATATCTGTCACCTGCTGCATCTGCTCATTTTTTTCACTCCCACTTACTAATTTCCCGAATACCATAGCCACTTCCCCCTTCTCCTGTTGTCTCTGTTAAAATCCCGCATCCATTGGCAACCTGCCACTCATAAAAAGATTTTTTCGGCAGTCCATAACGCTCCATAACAGACATAATTGTACCACCATGGCACACAATTGCAATCTTCTCCAGGTCTTTTTCTCTCGCCTCAGCGATGCATTTTTCATATGCTTCGCAGCACCGAGCGCGAAAATCCGCGCCGCTCTCACCATGCGGAATCAGCATCTGACCATTACTGTCAATCCACGCCTGATACACCGGATCATTCTTCAATTCTTCATAATTTTTATATTCAAAATCCCCGAAATCTGTTTCCTGCAGTCCGTCCCACGGCACTTTTCTCTGTTCCGGGAACAAAAGATCCGCCGTGTCCCGACAGCGAATCATCGGACTGACATAAATCAGATCCGCTTCAAATCCAATCCCCTGCTGCTTTCGCATTTTTAATTTTTCTTTTGCATCTGCGGTCAGCCCTTCATCCGTTCTGCCGACATAACGCCGCTCAACGTTACCCTGCGTCTGACCATGGCGAATCCATAAAATCTGCATGTTTCATGTTCCTCTTTATTTATACTAAATGGATATTCGCAATCCATTTGCACCACTTGCTCATCCCCCAGCAGCTGCTCTGTGATTATTCATCTGCAGGATCGAAACATATAATTTTCCTTACTGGGTGAACTACCCATTGTCTAAAGCCAATGGGCTTCCTGCTTCGCAGACCTCGTAACCTACTATCTCCACAGGCGTTAATTCGGTCAGTCCCTGCCCTATATTGTTATTTTTATGCTATTTGTCTTAATCCTTCTTCCAGTATATTTTTTGCTGCGTTGATATCCCTGTCATGATTTGTTCCACAGACAGGACATGTCCATTCCCTTACTAATAGATTTTTTATCTCTGTATTTTGGTATCCACAGACTGAACACAGCTGACTACTGGCATAGAACGTGTCTATTCTGACATATTTCCTGCCATTCCACTTTGCCTTATATTCTAACTGTCTTGTCAGCTCATACCATGATACATCACTTATAGACTTTGCCAAACGGTGATTTTTTATCATGTTTTTTATCTGCAAATCTTCCGAAACTATCACTTGGTTTTCGCTGATAATCTCATGGGACATCTTGTGCAGATAATCTTTTCTGGTATTTGTTATTTTTTCATGGCATAATGCTATCTTTTTCTTTGTTTTGTAGTAATTTTGACTTCTTTTCTCTTTATGGGCTAACTGCCTTTGCAGTTTCACCAGTTTCTTTTCGTATTTTCTGATGATTTTTGGATTTTCGTATTTCTTTCCAGCAGAAGTAATACATAACTCCTTAATACCTAAATCTATTCCTGTATTTTGATTTACATGTGGCAGTTCCACATGTTCTGTTTCCACTAAAATTGATACATAATATTTTCCACTCGGAATTTGTGATATCGTTGCCGATTTTATCTGCCCGCTAAAATTTCTGTGCAGTTTTGCTTTTACATTTTTTAATTTAGGCAGTTTTACTCTATTTTCCTCGAAATCTACTGCTATATTGCCATTCGTAAAATTTGTTGTATATGACTTATGATTATCGTGTTTACTCTTAAACTTCGGATAACCTGCATGTTCCTTAAAAAATTTCTGATATGCAGCATCCATGTTGTAAATCGCATTTGTCAGAGCAAATTTATCCACTTCTTTCAGCCATTCATATTCTTTCTTTAATTGTCTGTTGCAGTAATTGTTACAGTCAGTTTTACTAACTGATTTTTTCTCTTTCTCATATATTTCTTTCCGGTATGCCAGTGTCTGATTATATACAAAACGGCAACAGCCAAATGTTTTTGCAATTTGTATTTTCTGCTCATTATTAGGATATATTCTGTATTTATATGCCTTTAACATCCACTGGCACCTTCTTTCTCAACCTTGATTTTCTATATATCTCTTCAGCATTTCTTCCGATACATTTCCTACACTACAGGCAAAATATCCATCTGTCCCAAAGGTATGTTCTTTCCAGAATTGTTTTCGTAAATATTGGGGATATCTTTTCCATATATGGTATGTTGTATAGCTCTTCATCAGGTTTACAATCTTACTAATAGACATTGTTGGTTCTGTCTCTATCATATAGTGAATGTGGTCTTTATCTGTTTCCATATATCTTATTATCACACTGTGTCTCTGACATATCTCATACGAAAACTGTTTTATATCATCTGATATCTGTCTCGAAACCAGTAATTTCTTCCTATTATTTGCAGACGAAAATAATGTGATATTGTAATAGGTATTTGTGTCTGTTTTTAGATTTCCATGTTCCCATGCCATGAGTACACAATAATTTCTGATTTTTGGCTACCTTAACCCACCGTCTAAAGCCAGTGGGATTGCGGTAGCCTTATTTCAATATAGACTCTGTCAGTTCTTTCGGCGTTGACACAATCTGTATTGCTCCATTTTCTTTTAAAAACTCTGTAGATTTGAACCCCCAGTTTACACTGACGCACGGAATTCCCGCATTTGCTGCTGTCTGGATATCTACTTCAGAATCACCAATGTAAATACAATTTTCCGGTTTGACATTTAATTCACGCATTGCCTGAAATACCGTATCCGGAGCTGGTTTCTTATGAATAGCAGGTGACTCACCGATAGCAACTTCTATTTCATCCGCAAAGAAATCTTTGCAAAGTCCTTTTACAGCAGCATCAAATTTGTTGGAAACAATAGCCAGTTTATAGCCATGTTCTTTCAACGTATGAAGCATATCAATAATCCCATCATATGGTTTCGTGTTATCCAGCATATGTTCTTTGTAATGCACCGGAAAATCTTTCATGCAGGCATCATAATTTGGATTATTACGTCCGTCCGGCAATGCTTTTTCCATCAGTACATAAATTCCATTGCCAACTTTTTCTCTGATTTCTTCGCATGTATAAACAGGACCGCCATATTTTTTCATACAATAATTCACACTGTTGGTCAGATCCTGTATTGTATTTAATAATGTTCCATCAAGGTCAAATATTGCTGTATTTCGTGTAGACATTTCAAGTTCCTCCTATGTCACTTTAGCCATATTAAAAGCGAATTGAATTAATCCGTTTGATTTCGTTGCCATTCTAGCAGAAAAAAAAAGTTTCGTCAAAAATAGCATTCAGAGTCATTTAAAAAATTTACTGCACGAAATGGATCTTCCCGATACTTCTTGTCGGTAGTCTCTTTCTTGAACATGGAAAATTTCATGTACTTTTCCATTCCGTGCTGTTCACAGAAGATGTAATTGTTGTAAGATACATGAAGCGGAGATTAACTTTACACTGATCCTCCAGTTCACGCAATGATATATAGCCATTCGCCATAAATCCGAACAAAACTGTTTTCAACATGCTGACCGGGTCATATCTGAGTCTTCCTGTATAATGTTGAGGAATATTTTTCAGATATTTCTCCAGTTCGATTTCTCCCATAAATCTGTCAAAAGTCAGCACTGGATCACAGATGTCCAAATAATCTTGAATTATCATTGGCAAAACTGCCTGTTTTGGGTTAGAATAGATTGTGTTATTATTTTTTTTTACAAATTAATTATAACAGAAAGAAAGACCTTGAGTTCATTATAAACTCTTGGTCTTTCTTTTTTTCGGGACTATTCTTTTTTCACAGCCCCTTAAAATTATTCCAGATACTGTCGCAGTGCTGTCACATATTCCTGACCAAGTTTACTCAAAATCAGATTTTTTCTGGTCACATACCCAATCTCCATCTGATTTTCTTCCTGTGAATCGTCAAACCGTCCATCATTCCGAAACGGTACCGCACGATAATCACTGCCGTTTAATTCTTCACAGATCAGACCGGAACACAATGTATATCCATTCAGTCCAATCATCAGATTCAGCATAGTTGCACGGTCATTTGCATGAATGATCTGACTGTATTCATCTCAGTCTGAGTTGAGACTCCCACTTCTGCAAGTGGTGAGTAGTAACAAGTATTTCTCAGTGGGAGTTCAATCTCCGACTGAGATAAATTCTCCGCGCGGATGTGCAGTGATTCTGAAAAGAAGATGTCAGCTTGCGCTGACCAGAATCACGCACCAAGTCTCACGTGCGTTCGACTTGAATCGTTGGAAGCAATTCCTCCGCCAGATAAAAAGAACTGTTATCTCCCTGTTCAAAAGACAGGCAGGGATATTTTTCCAATTGCTCCATTGTCAAAAAAGATTCTTCCGCCAGCGGGTGTCCTTTCCATAAATATACATAGGCTTTGCAGGAAATCAATGGATGAAATTCCAGATTTGCTGATTTAAACAGTTTTTCCATAGACTTCCGGTTAAATTCACTCAGATACAACACACCGATCTCACTTTTCATAGTGCTTACTTCCTGAATAACTTCTATTGTCTTTGTCTCGCGGATTGCCAGTTCGTATTTTGACATATCCAGTTTTTTCGCCACATCAACAAATGCCTTTACCGCAAAAGAGTAGTGCTGGGTGGATACCGCAAATTTCTTTTTATAAGAACCGCCTTCTCCATAACGCTGCAGCAACTGCTCATACTCCCGGTAAAGTTCCCGGGCATACGTCAGAAATTCCACACCATCATTTGTCAACGTCACGCCTCGTCCGGTACGGAAGAAAATCGTAATTCCTACTTCTTTTTCCAGTTCTTTTAATGCATTGGTCAGCGATGGCTGTGAAACATACAACTGCTCTGCTGCCTTATTTAGTGATTTCGTCTCTGCAATGGTCAATATATATTTTAACTGTACAAATGTCATGCTCATTTATCGCCCATACAATGTTGTTAACTCTCTGATCTGATCTGCTAATTCTTTTGTCAGACATCCCTGCGTCATTCGCCACCGCCAGTTATTCCCGAGCGTAGACGGTGTATTGATTCTTGCCTCACTTCCAAGCCCCAGATAATCCTGCAATGGAATAATACACAGATCTGCCACACTCGCCAGTGCCAGACGGATAAAATCCCAGTGAATTTGCCTCTTTGGTGTATTTGCATTATTCATATATTTCTGAGATAATTTCAGATCTTCCGGATCTAAAACTTTATACCAGCCGCAAAGAGTATCATTATCATGCGTTCCTGTATACACTACACAATTTTTCTCATAATTATGTGGCAGATAATCACTCTCTTCTCTGGAATCAAAAGCAAACTGAATCACTTTCATTCCCGGGAAACCTGAATCATGCAATAACCGGCGTACACCATCCGTTAAAAATCCCAGATCTTCTGCAATTACATTTACATCGCCCAGTGCATCTTTCAAAACCTGCATCAGACTCATGCCCGGTCCCGGCTCCCAGTGTCCGTGTTCTGCTGTCTCATCCCCCGCCGGAATACTGTAATATTCGTCAAATCCGCGAAAATGATCAATACGAATGCAGTCATACAAGTTCAGACACTGTGCGATTCTCCGAATCCACCACGCATAACCGGTCTGGCGATGATACCCCCAGAGATACAGCGGATTGCCCCATAACTGTCCGGTTGCAGAAAATGCATCCGGTGGGCATCCTGCCACTGCAACAGGATTTAGCTCTTCATCAAATTGAAACAGCTGCGGTTCTGCCCAGGCATCTGCGCTGTCCAGTGCCACATAAATTGGAATGTCCCCGATAATCTGAATGCCCGCCTGCGCCGCATACGCATGTAGTTTTTTCCATTGACAGAAAAACAGATACTGCTGAAACTGATAAAACTGTATTTCCTCATGCTGTCCATGCCAAACCTGGTCCAGAGCTGCAAAATCGCGTCTTTTATATTTTTCTTCCCATTGCAGCCAGCTTGCTCCTTTATGCATATTTTTTATTACCATAAACAATGCATAATTTCCAAGCCACCAGTCATTTTCCTGACAAAAAGCAAAAAAATCATCTGGTGGTTGTTTCAGAAAACGATTGCATGCCATACGCAAAATTTTATATCGGTTCTGGTAAAGCTTTGCATAATCAATGGATTCCGGATTCTTTCCAAAATCAAAACTATCACACTCTTCTTTCGTCAAAAGCTGCTGCTCCACAAGCTGCTCCAGATCGATAAAATACGGATTTCCGGCAAAAGATGAAAAAGACTGATACGGGGAATCCCCATAACTGGTCTGTCCAAGGGGCAGTACCTGCCAGTTTTTTTGACCTGACTCTTTTAAAAAATCTACAAATTGATAAGCCTCTTTTGAAAAACATCCTATGCCATATTTGGATGGAAGAGAAAATACCGGCATCAGAATTCCACTTGTTCTCATAGTTTATATCCTCACGTTCTACACATTTATACTTTTCAAGTCGAACGCACGTGAGACTTGGTGCGTGATTCTGGTCAGCGAAAGCTGACATATTCTTCTCAGAATCACTGCGCATCCTCGCGGAGCGTTTATCTCAGTCGGAGATTGTACTCCCACTGAGAAAGACTTGTTATTACTCACCACTTGCAGAAGTGGGAGTCTTCTCGACTGAGATAAAAAGTCCTTTTTGCTGCACTGCTTGTAACAAAAAGGACTTTTGAGCGTTTGTTAACCTTTGACTGCTCCTGCAGCTACGCCTTTGATAATATATTTCTGACAGGTCAGATAAAATACAATGATCGGTAAAATTGCAAGTACAAGCATTGCCATCATTGCGCCCATATCAATGGATCCATAGCCACCGCGCAGATACTGAACTGCCATTGGAATGGTTGGCTTTTCACTGTCAAGTACCAGCGTCGGAAGCAGGTAGTCGTTCCAGATCCACATTGCATTTAAGATTGCAACTGTGATCATAGTCGGGCGGAGCATCGGGACTATTACTTTAAAATAAGTCTGAACCGGTGTACAGCCATCGATCATTGCTGCTTCTTCCAGAGAAATCGGAATCGCCTTGATAAATCCACAGAACATAAACAGCGACAACCCGGCACCAAATCCCAGGTAAACCGGTATGATACCAAACATATTGCCAAGGTGAAGAAAATCTGTCACTTTAGACAGTGTAAACATAACCATCTGGAATGGAACGATCATTGCAAATACAAACAGATAATACAATACTGTGGATAATTTGCATGTAACTCTTGTAATCCACCATGCAGCCATGGAAGTCAAAAGCACGATCACGATTACAGAGCAGATGGTAATAAAAGCAGATCTTCCGGCTGCTACCAGCAGTCCTGTTTTCTGAATACCATTCACATAATTGTACATTCCGGAAAAAGTATCCGAATTTGGCAATGCGAACGGTGCATCACTGATATAAAGTTTGTTTTTAAAAGAATTCATCAATACAAGGAAAATCGGGAACAGGAAAGCCACAGCTAAAAGTGTCATCACAATCGTAATCACAATACCGGTACCTTTTGATACTGCCGGATTTTCAATGATCTCATTTTTGTTTTGTTTTCTCTTTTTCAGCATTAGTTCTCAACCTCCTTACGTCTTGTGAAGTATAACTGTGTCAGTGAGATTGCTGCTACGATAATAAAGAAAATAACCGCTTTTGCCTGACCGACACCTTCCCAGCCGTTCCTGTTGTAGAATGTCGTATAAATATCGTATGCCAGCATTGCGGTTTTCTTTGCCGGTCCGCCTGCTGTTAATGCCAGGTTCTGATCAAACAGTTTGAAGCAGTTCGTAAGTGTCAGGAACAGACAGATGGTAACAGATGGCATTGTCATCGGAATAATAATCTTATACAATGTCTGGAATTTATTGGCACCATCAATTTCAGCTGCCTCAATCAATTCTGTCGGTATATTTTGAATACCGGCAATGTAAATGATCATCATATACCCAATCAACTGCCAGTTTGTCAGAATGACCATGCCCCAGAAACCATATTTCGGGTCTGCTGTGATCGTTACATTAAAATGTGCCAGCACGCCGTTGATCAGTAATTGCCAGATATAGCCAAGTACAATTCCTCCGATAAGGTTTGGCATAAAGAAAATGGTTCGAAAAATATTGGTTCCTTTTAATCCCCGTGTCAGTCCATATGCCAGGGCAAAGGAAATTACATTAATTGTAATTACAGATACAACCGTAAATTTCACGGTAAATAACAGTGCATTAATAAAATCTTTGTTTGAAAATGCCTTTACATAATTTGCGATTCCAACCCAGTGTGCATTTGTAACTGTCGTAAATTTACAGAATGAAAGCACGATTCCCATAATAAATGGAATGATGAAAAACAGGGTAAATGCAATCAATGTAGGTAATACAAAAAGAGCAAAATATTTTTTATATGTCTTTTGCATAAATCTCCCTCCCTACGGATACAAATGTTTTCTTCGTAAAACAGAAGAGGAGGCGGCCGATGACCGCCTCCTGCCCCTGAGAATTCTACTATCTAATACGACTACTCAGCTGTTGCTTCTTTCTCAGATGCCCACTCATCTACTGTATCTGATACCACAGCATCCCATTCTTTATTGCCATTTGCATACTCAAGAAGAGATGCGCCATAATCATCTTTGAATGTCTGGCTTGGGAATGTTGTAAAGTTCCACGGTACAGTTGTAAGGGAATCATCTTTCATGTATCTTACTACTTCCTGTGCTAACGGGTCAGAAGAAATCTCATCATCGCCAAATGTGCTGAACGGTGTGATAAACTGAAGATCATTTGTTACCATCTCTTTTCCTTCATCAGAACTGAACACCCATTTCAGAAAATCCAGGGATGCTTTCTGATCTGCCTCAGATGCATTGCTGTTTACACACATGTAGTTTTCTGTACCGATGCACAGTCCCTGTGTCTCTTCGCCTTCTACGCCTGTATAGATCGGCATAAATTTCACGTTTTCTTCTTTTACTACGTTACCACTTACTTTGCTGATCTGAGACCATGCCCAGTTACCATTCTGAACCATAGCAGCTTTTCCTAATGCAAACTCTGACATAGAATCATCTACTGTCTTGGAACCAACCATTGTAGGCTCAACGGTTGAGTTGTTCAGATACAGGTCGAAGATGTTTTTATAGTTCTCATTATATTTGAAAGTAATCTCATCCTCATCTTTTACATTTGCATCTTTGTACTCATAGTAAATCGGAAGATTCATCAGATGTGTCTGCCATCTCCAGTCTTCACCCGGTGCAAAGGATGTGGATGCAAATACACCATCAATGCCAAGATCATCTTTGTGCGCTGTCATATCTTCTACAACTGCCTTTAATGTATCAAAGTTTTTGATATCATCCATGGATGTTGCTTTTGCGCCCGGAAGTGCAAAATACTTATCCATGATTTCTTTATTATAGATAATGCCGTATCCTTCTTCTGCAAACGGAATGCCGTATACACCATCACCTTCTGTGATCGCAAGGTCTTTATCTACCAGCATATTGTAAAAATCGGTATCCTTCAGATCTGCACAATACTCTTTCCAGGACTGATATCCAACCGGTCCGTTGATCTGGAATAAAGTAGGAGCATCACTTTTAGCCATCTCTGATTTCAGTGTCTGCTCATACTGATTGGATGCTGCTGTCTTTACTTTTACCGGAACACCTGTCTCCTCCGTATATTTTGCTGCAACTTCTTCCCACTGATCTGCAATCTCCGGTTTGAAATTCAGGTAATATACAGATCCTTCTGCACTGCTTCCTTTTTTCTCAGCTCCTGCGGAAGACGTATCTCCACCTTTCGCTCCACCGCAGCCTGCTAACATACCGGTTACTGTCAATGCGGACAGACACACTGCCAAAAATTTTTTCATTTTCATAAAAAATACCCTCTTTCCTTTTCATTATCGTATCAAGTGCATACCTCTTTGATACTTATAATTTTATAGAAAGAGAGTCATATTTAATACAAAAGATTTTCAAGAATCATGTTCTTTTTCCACGATTCTGTAAAAAAATCAAAATAGGATATTGGTTCTTCTCCTGTAATGATCTTCATAAAAGCCAGTGTCTCCATATCTGTCATATCCTGCGGTAACTCCCGATGTGAATACGGTACATAGTCTTCATTAACATAAGACACATCCGCCTCTTCAATCAGCCGTACTGCCTGAATCCGTGAAGCATAGGCAGCCCAGTAAACAGGATCTCTGTCTCCATCAAGGAATCTGCGGCAACTGTCATAATAAGCCGATTCCAGAGAATTCATGGAATCTGTCTGTCGCGGATAATGCAAAGCCAGCCAGATATGATCTGTTGTTGTAAACACAGCATTGCTGAAATCACAGTTTGCCACAAGCGGACGTGCCGTGGTATCAACCCCACGTTTCTGGTACAGGTCAATTTCTTCGCTCCCATCGTGACGGTATCGCGCATTGTCAAAAAGTGCGGTCATAATCTTCATGACGATCTCCGGATGCTCATATCCTTTTCGCACCACGATACAGGGAGATGTTTTTCCATATATGTAAGAATGAACTTCTCCATACTCATCAGCGATCACATATGGTTTCCACTCCGCCCCCGGATTTGCCTCCACTGCTTCTATCAGCGGATTATTCGGTGCCCACCACCAGCCAAAAAAAGCTCCACAGCGGTTATCACGTATCAGTTCTCCGATTTCTCCCGGTGTCCGCATCATATAATCCTGATCCAGAATACCATTTTCATACCATCCATGAAGATATTCCAGTGCCTGCCTGGTCTCTTCCGTTAATGATCCATAGACATAACCGTCATCACTATCCTGCAGCCATATCCCCGGATAGGCATGAAATACGGAAAAAACAGGATCCACAGAGAAATTCGAAGAACCGTTCCCATACAATGTTGCCATACATGGCAATCCGATATTTCCATTTTCTCCCGGATCATTTTCCCGGAATGCCTGGATGATCTGCTCCACATCAGCAAGCGTCGAAGGTTCCGGAAGTCCCAGTTCTTTCCGCCAATCTTCCCTCACCCAGAACAGATTACATCCATAATAAACCTGCGTGGAAGGAAGTGCCATCAATTTTCCATCAATGGTCACAGATTCCAGTAATTCTTTTCCATAGCTGCTGTACATGGATTTGATCATACTGGAAGTTGCCTCCTGATAAGCATCTGATAAATCTTCAATCATGCCATACTCTGCCAGTTTCTCTACCTCATCCGGACCAGATACCAGCATCACATCCGGAAGACTATTTTCAGCAATCATTCGCTGAATATACAGATAATAATTTTCATCCTCCGACACTTCCAAAACATCTTCATTTTGTACGTTAAGTGTTTTTTTCAAATATCGTGTATAAGCATTATCCTCATAAGTATCGCCATCCGGCATACCGGAATTACCGGAAGCAGTCATTTTTGCCAGTGTATAGGTCACTGTCTCCGGATAGGGTATCAGTGGTGATTTCTCTGCCTTCTCCCACGAAGTGGCTGCCTTTTCATCCGCTTCCTGTTCTGCCACATCACAGTCAATTTCAAATGATATCACACCGAGAAGTACGCACATCATTCCCATAACGATAGCCTGTGCTCTTCTTTTGCTATGACTCATTGCTTTCTCCCTTCTGTACCTTTGGAAAATGCAGTAATACCTCCGTACCTTTTCCCTCTTCGCTTTTGATCTGAATGGTATAAGTTTCCCCGAAGCTCAGTTTCATTCTGTCGTTTACGTTTTTGACACCATATCCCAAAGCATGATATTCCAGAACATGTGCAAGCGTATCTGCATCCATCCCAACGCCATTATCACGAATGCTGACATAAATCACCCCGGAATCTGTCTCCTCCCAGATACGGAACCAGATCTGATGATCCGGATCCTCCTTAATATCAAGACCATGCTCTAACGCATTTTCTACGAACGGCTGGAAAATAAGTGAAGGAAGTTCATAATCCAGCAATTTTTCATCTACATCATAATGCACTTTAAAGTCATTATCATGCATCCAAAGTTGCAGCTGTACATAAGCCTGAATATTTTGAAGTGCCAGCCGCAGGCTGATCCAGGTTCTTCCTTTATTTAAAGTTGTCCGGTAAAATGCAGAAAGTGCAAGCGTCACCTGACTGATTTCATCTTCGCCGGCCTCAATTGCTTTCCAGTTGATCATCGACAGAGAATTATACAGGAAATGCGGATTGATCTGAGCCTGCAATGCTTTCATTTCAAATTCTTTCCGGGCAATCTGCGTTTCATAATTTTCTCTGATCAATTCCTGGATCCGCTGCATCATATGATTATAACTGTTGATCAGGATTCCCATCTCGTCTTCGCGGTTGCTGTGGACTGTTGCCTGAATGTTTGTTTCATCCATAGACTGGATTTCTTCTGTCAGTTCTTCCAATGGTCTGGATAAATATTTTGCAAATCTCCTTCCCAGCAGAATAATACAGACCAGACAGGCTCCTACCTGCACAGCGATCATAAGAAACGCTCTTCTGGAAAATGGACTTAAGTTGGATTTCTTTTGAAAATAAGTAACTGTCGCATCCATCTGATTCAGATCCTGCTGCACCCATAAATAATCCTTTTTATTCTCTCTAAAACTTACATATATGCCATTTTTATCTGTACATTTTTTCCCGGAAAAATTCCATATTTCATCGTTCTGCGTCTGCACATGAACACCATACTGATCCACTGCAAGCTGGTTTAATGATTCAAATAATGTCGGAATATCTGTGCGAACTGCCACATAACTTTCAATTCCGGAATAACTTGGAATTTTGTATATCGAAATCAGGTCTAATGTACTTTCATCAAATACCCATTCCTTATCCCTGATTCCATCTCGATACCAGGACTCTTTGTACAGATCCTCCAGTGGATGCGTTTCATTTCCGAAAGACTGCTGAATGCTCTCGGAGTAGATTGTAACAGATTCCATGATCAGATTCTGATACTTCAACGCACCGATGGTATTTGATACTTCCTGATACAGTTCATAACGCTGTGTCTTCTTTGTCGGATCGCACTCCAGAAAATTGATAACATCCTGATTGTATACGAAATAATTCATCATCTGCTGGCAGGTATACATCTGATAATCTACAATCCCACAGGCCTGCTGCAGTGTATTCGTCATATCTTTTTCCCTGTATTTCAGCACGGTGTGATAGGAATTGATTCCAAGTGAAATACCCAGTATCATAACCGGAAGCATACCGACCAGACACAGAATTGTCAGCATCTTTTTTCGAATGGATAGTTTATGAAAGAACTGTTTCAGTCTGTGCATCTGTCATTCCACCCTTTCGATACTGTTCCGGACTACATCCACAATACTCACGGAAATTTTTACAAAAATAAGATACATTTGAAAAACCAGTTTCTTTACATATCTGCACAATCTTCATAGATGTATCGGAAAGCAGTTTTTTTGCCTGCTCCATCCGGTAATTCCGAATAAAACGGCTGACCGTATCTCCGGTTTCTTTCTTAAATATATAACTGAAATATCCCGGTGACAAATACACCAGTTCGGATAATTTTTCCACACTGATATCCTCACTGTAATGTTCATAAATATAACTTTTTGCCTGTGCAACTTCATTTCTGGCACCATCATTGTTGGCTGCCAGACGTTCTTCCATATTCTGAATGAGTGTTTCTACAAGACTTATCACTTCCTGGACAGACTGCATTTCGTATACCTTCTGAACCGCTGTTTCCAGTTTTTTTCTGTCCTGATGCTGATGCGTAAAAAATTCTTTTACCAGATTGGAAAACAAAAATCTCGTATAGATCTGCGAATAGCTGCTCAGATCTCCCATGCCATTTTTCAAAATATGAAAATGTTCCCACAGATGAGTCATATCATCCAGGCGGATATTTTCGATCATCCGGCTGATAGTTTCATCCAGGAACTGCTCACTCCCGGTATCTTCCGATACGTGATCCGGTAAAAATACTCTTGTTTCCTTCTGATAAAATTTATTTTCTATCAGACTTTCAAGCATCTGAAAACGTTCCGGCAGTTCACTTCGATCCGTAACCGGCTGACCGACTGCCACATAAAAACGATTTCCAAACGTGTGATTCATCCATTCAGCTAAATCTGTTGCAAAAACTTTCTGCTCACATACGCCAAAAAGGACACAGAGTTCCTGATTCTGTGCCAGATTTAAAAAGGATAATTTCTGCTTGCTATATTCTGTCAGTTTTTGAATAAAAACTTCTTCTGATTCTTCAAAAAAATTATCTTCACTCTCAATTAAAAGCAAACCTCTGATCTGATCCCAACGGTCAATATTGATCTTTCCACTGATTTTATTTAACAGATCGTCATTTCCCTGACAAAGGTATCTGAAAAGAAAATAATTTTCCAGAGAATCCTGATTCCACTGACTGCGCTGTGCTTCATTTCTCCGCTCGGTAATTCTCTCTACCAGAAAATTCAGCGTGTTTTCGAACTCAGCAGGATCCACCGGCTTCAGCACATAGTTTGAAACGCCGGAAGCCATTGCCTTTTTCGCATATTCAAACTCACCATATCCGGAAAAAATTACCATTTCCAGATTTGGCTGTAATTTGTGAGCCACAGAAACCAGCTCAATACCATCCATAAATGGCATTTTTATATCTGTCAGCATAATATCCACTGCCCGATGCTGCAAAATTTCGCAGGCCGCCTTTCCATTGGCGGCCTCCAAAATTTCCATCTCTTCACTGCGCCGGTTCAGCAGAAAACGAATTCCCTTTCGCTCCAGTTTTTCATCATCTACTACCAGAATTGTCAGCATACATTAATCCCCCAATTTCCATATATCCTGATTGTATTCCCGGATGGTACGGTCAGAAGAAAAGAACCCTGCATTGCTGATATTCACCAGCATTTTCTTTGCCCATGTTTTGCGGTCTGTATAATCTTCCAGCGCCCGTTCTTTTGTTCGGATATAATCTTCCAGATCCAGGAATGTCATAAACCAGTCTTTATTTTTCAGTTCACTGCTTAAACGCTCTAAATTTTCTTTCTTTCCAATCTCCATCATCTGTGGACCGGTGATAAATTCCACAGCCTTTTGGATCATCGGATTTTTTGTATAATAATCGGATGGTCTGTAATCACTTTTTTCATAATGTGCAATTACTTCATCACTCTTTGCACCAAAGATATAGATATTGTCATCTCCGACAAACTGATGGATTTCTACATTTGCACCATCTTCTGTTCCAAGTGTCACTGCTCCGTTCAGCATAAATTTCATGTTTCCGGTTCCGCTTGCCTCTTTGGATGCAAGTGAAATCTGTTCTGAAATATCACATGCCGGGATTAGTTTTTCTGCTAATGTAACGTTATAATTTTCTACCATAACCACATTCAGATACGGACTCACTTCCGGATCATGATTGATCAGTTCCTGCAGGCAGAGGATCAGATGAATGATATCTTTGGCGATCACATAAGCCGGTGCTGCTTTTGCGCCAAAGATCACCGTGATCGGAGTCTTTGGTAATTTCCCACTTTTTATTTCCAGATATTTATAAATCACATACAATGCGTTCATCTGCTGTCGTTTATACTCATGAAGCCGTTTGATCTGAATGTCAAACACAGAATCCTCATTCAGTTCTATGCCCTGTGTCCGTCTCAGATACTCTGCCAGTTGATGTTTGTTTTCTTTTTTTATCTGCAGAAGATTCTGCAGTGACTGTTCATCCTCTACAAACTTCTCCAGCTTCTTCAACTCTGTTGCATCTTTTTTGTATCCATCACCAATCCACTCCGTGATCTGATCTGCAAGCATCGGATTGCAATGAAGCAGCCAGCGGCGAAACGTAATTCCGTTTGTCTTGTTGTTAAATTTCTCCGGGTAAAGCTGATAAAAATTATGAAGTTCTGTCTCTTTCAGGATTTCTGTATGCAAAGCTGCAACGCCATTTACGCTGAAGCCATAATGAATATCGATATGTGCCATATGAACCACATCGTTACGGTCAATGACAGCCACACTTTCATCCGCATATTTTCGTCGTACTTTATCATCTAAAATTTCAATAATCGGCACCAGCTGTGGTACGATTTCCTGCAGATAATGCAATGGCCATTTTTCCAATGCTTCCGCTAAAATTGTATGATTGGTATATGCACAGGTGCGGCTTACCACATCAATTGCATCATCCACAGAAAGTCCCCGGGCAATTAATAAACGGATCAGCTCCGGGATGATCATCGTCGGATGTGTATCATTGATCTGGATGACTGCATAATCCGGCAAATCATAAAGGTTACATCCCCGTGCTTCACATTCTTTTAAAATCAGCTGTGCGCCATTACTTACCATAAAATACTGCTGATAAATACGAAGCTTGCGACCATCTTCATCACTGTCATCCGGATAAAGGAATAATGTCAGATTTTTGGCAATTTCTTTTTTATCGAAAGAAATCCCATCCTCTACAATGCTCTCATCCACAGAATCTATATCAAAAAGTTGTAATTTATTGGTACGGTTACCATATCCGGTTACCAGAATTTCGTACATGACAGACTGCAATGTCATATTTCCAAAAGACACCGGAAAACCGACATCCGTACGTTTTAACCAGCCACTCCGGTCCATCCACGGATTTTTTGTTTCTTTCTGCATGTGATCTGCAAATTTCTGCTGAAATAATCCAAGATGATAATTCAGTCCAATACCGGCTCCGTTATAACCAAGTGTTGCAATCGAATCCAAGAAACAGGCTGCCAGCCGGCCAAGTCCTCCGTTTCCAAGAGATGGCTCTGCCTCTATTTCCTCGATTTCGCAGATATCTTTTCCATTTGCAGCAAGCATTTTGCGGACATCCTCATATATTCCGAGATTGATCATATTATTAGACAAAAGTTTTCCGATCAAAAACTCTGCAGATACATAATATACTTTCTTTTTCCCTGCATTAGATTCCTTCTGTTCTGCCATATCCTGCACAACAGTCATCAGTGCCTGGTAAATCTCCTGATTACTGCTTTCTGAAATTGCTTTTCCTAATTTTTCCGATACTAACATTTCCAGTTTCATAATAAAATTCCTTCCCGACCTTATAGTCTATTCTTTCAAAAAAAACTGATACGCAGGAACCATTTGATTCATTGTATCATATTTTTTCCTGTTCGTGCGTTTCTGCTTCTATTTTATACGGCATTGTTATTTTTTTCTTGCAGCATAATATCCTTTTATAGTACAATTCTATCAAAAACAGAATGGAGTCCAGCATGAAACAACCAAAACCAGAACAATACCACGAAAAAAAGCGTCATACGGAAGATCAGTTTCCGTATAACACTTATCTGTGCACTATACCGGATGATTTTACGGAAGTACCTGTTCACTGGCATGAAGAAGCAGAATTTATCGTCATTCAGAAGGGATCCGGCACAGTTTTTGTAGACCTGACACACTATCATGTGACAGCCGGAGATATCATCATTGTTCTTCCGGGACATCTGCATGCCATCAGAGAAATTTCAGGTCAGAAAATGGAATATGAAAATATCATTTTTCGTCCGGAATTACTATCCTCCGATAACCACGACGTCTGTTTTGAAAAATTTCTGTATCCATTGTTCTCAGGGCAAATTCACACAGTCGTCCACATTCACCCACGTCTGTCCTACTATCCGAAAATTCATGATCTGATCCGGACAATGGATCAATTATGCAGTAAAAAACCTGCCGGATATCAACTTGCTCTCAAAGGCTCTCTGTTTCTTTTCATGTTCCAGCTTCTTTCTCTGGACGAAAAAAAAGAATTATCCAACATACAGCAACGGTCACTGGACAAGTTGAAATTCATCATCACGTTCACGAATGAACACCTGGAAGAATCTATTTCCATTTGCCAGATTGCCTCTGCCTGCTATTTCAGTGAATCACACTTCATGAAATTTTTTAAGACACATATGGGTATCAGCTATATCCATTATCTGAATGATGTCCGACTGGCACATGCCAGAAATCTGCTGGTTTCATCAAATCTGTCTATTCTGGAAATCGCACAGAAATCCGGTTTTGAAAATGCTTCTTATTTCAATCGGAAGTTTAAAGACAAATATGGCATTACTCCACGCCAGGCAAGATAAAAAATCGCTTAAGACTCACGGTCTAAGCGATTTTTCTGTCAGGAAGGTTTTTTTACATCCCCGTCTTTATCTTCCAGTATTGATCTATACTCATATCGCGGAATAAAATTCCGCCTATCACATTTTTTATAATATTCCATAAAAATACGATCCATAACCATTGGAATCTGACTTTCATCCGGATCAACGCATGCTACATCATGTAGTTTATTGCCACAAAATTTATATACACATGTAAATTTGTGTAAGTGCACGTCGTGCGGCACGCAGTGCAGGGTAGCGCAAAAATTTATCAAAAACACTGTGTAACTTAAGAACTCCTACCATTTTTCCTCAAGGAGTAATTGCTAGCGACTGAGGCAAAATGGTAGGAGTTCATTATAAAACCTAAATGGTAAATTTTAAGCTACCCAAAAAAATACAATTCCCGATAATGTTCATACCGATCCTGGAAATTCTCCGTATCTTCTTTTTTCACAGAATGCAGATACGCATGACGTCCCATATCCTCCTCACTGCTCTCCAGAATACTTACACCAATATTGGAACAATGATCCGCAATCCGCTCCAGGCTCGTTGTCATATCCGTCAGCACAAATCCCATCTCAATGGTACATTTGCCCTCTTTCAGACGGATAACATGACGCCGTTTCAGCTCATCGCTGAGGTCGTCAATAACCTCCTCCAACGGCTCGATCTCTCTGGCCAGTTCCTTATCGTTATTACTCAGTGCCTGAACGGTCAGATTTACCAGATCTGTTACCGCTCTGCGCAGATACATGATCTCGGAACTTCCCTCAAAGGACATTTTCAGACCTTTCTCCTTCATCTCCTGCGCGCTTTCCTTTAAGTTCACGGCATGATCGGAAATTCGCTCAAGATCGTTGATACTGTGCAGAATGACAGACATTTTTGCACTGTCGTTTTCCAGCATATTGCGGTTTGTGATCTGGATGACATAGGAACCGATCTTGTCCTCGAAATGATCGATTCTGTTTTCCAGTGTTTCCACAGTTGCTGCTTTTTCCTCATCGTACTGATCCATCAGACCAAGCGCATCTACTAATGCTGCCTCACTCATATGTGCCATATAAGCGGTTGCTTCCATACAGTGACTGATTGCCAGTCCCGGCTGCTCCAGAAAACGAACATCCAGTTTTTTCAGCTCTTCCTCAGACTCCTGTACACCATGCTTACGCTCTGTATGATCCTCTTTGATGGACATGTACGCCAGTTTTTCCAGTACTTTTGCAAACGGAAGCAGTACAAGAGTAGCTGCTATGTTGAAGATACTGTGTACAACGGCGATTCCTGCCGGTGTGGCTGCATCTCCAAGAAAATCAAAATGTACAAATGCATTTATGGAATAAAATACGATCATAAATAACGCTGTACCTATGATATTAAAATACAAATGCACTAACGCGGTTCGCTTTGCATTTTTGGATGCTCCAATAGAGGAAATAATTGCTGTTACACAGGTACCGATGTTCTGTCCCATGATGATTGGGATCGCACATCCAAAACTTACCGCTCCGGTGCTGCACAATGCCTGCAAAATACCGACAGATGCGGAAGAACTCTGAATGATTGCTGTCAAAATCAGACCTGCCAGCATACCAAGGATCGGATTTGTAAACATAGTAAGAAGATGTGTAAACTGCGGAACATCTTTCAGTGGCTCTACCGCGGAACTCATGGCATTCATACCAAACATCAGTACCGCAAAACCAAGTAAAATGCTTCCCACATCTTTGTGTTTGTCATTTTTGGATGACATCATCAAAAGCAGTCCGATAATTGCCAGAATCGGTGAAAATGATGTTGGTTTCAACATCTGGATAAAAAAGCTGCTGCTCTCAATACCGGAAAGACTTAAGATCCATGATGTAATTGTGGTACCGACATTGGCACCCATGATAATTCCGACTGCCTGGGACAGTTTCATAATTCCGGAGTTTACAAAACCGACTACCATAACGGTTGTAGCCGATGATGACTGGATAACGGCGGTGACACCGGCACCAAGTAATACCGCCTTGATCGGATTTGATGTCAGTTTTTCCAGAATTTTTTCCAGCTTACCACCGGAAACCTTGGTCAGACCGTCTCCCATAACATTCATTCCATACAAAAACAGGGCAAGTCCGCCAATCAACGATAAAATCGCAAATATGTCCATAAAAAGATTCCTCCTGATTTTTCTCCCCAGTTCACTCAGCACATATATTAAGAAAACGCTCATGCTCGCATGAGGAGTTTTTTTTAATACTGCAAATGTTTCCAATTGAACTGTCATTAAGTAATAACATCATCTAACAATTACCACTCTAATTGATGTATGTAAAATTCAGGAGATTCGAATGTAAAGTCTTTGTAAATTTTTTACATTCTATTTACATTCACATTTTTGTTTCTTTTCCGGTGCTGCTTTTTTCTCTCTAGTCAGCAGCATTGACATGATCAGGGACGTGATCGGAACCGTAAGGATAATGCCGATGGTTCCTGCAATTCCCCGCATGATCTCGATGGCAATGGAATACATATTCAGTATCTGATGCATCTGATAAGAATATGCATAAATGATCATGACCACAGTGATCGTTGCCGCGATAAACGGTGCTTTATCTGCGGTATAATCATCAGACTGTGCCTGCTGTCCTTCTGCCACCTGTGAGTAAATGGTCTTGTCAAGCAGTGTGGAAATTCCTTTTTTTGTAATTGTAAAGTCATCTGCGTAACGGTTTCCATTATAATCATAAGCTTTGATCGTAAAGGAATCATCCGTAAAATCAATGGTTGAGAAAGAAGGCAGACATGCATTGGTTCTCTCTGCAATGTAGTACGGAGTGTAGTTTAACAGGATCAAAGTCCGCTATTACTTATTTGTAGTCCACTCAACGCCTGTGGAAGGCGTGAGTGAACTGTCTTACTTTCTTACAGAACTGGTTCCGGATTAATGGTCGGATGGGTTCCATTGATGGAGAAAATAACCCATTCTGCAATATTTGTTGCATGATCGCCGATTCGTTCAAAATATTTTGCAACCATCAGCAGGTCTGTTGCTACTTCTGCGCCTGCGCCGTTGTTCTGGATCAGCTCGATCACTTCTTTTTTTATATCATCAAACATGGCATCGATCACGTCATCTCTTGCAATGACTTTCTTTGCCATCTCAATATCTTTTGCCACAAAGGCTTCCAGACCTTTCATTACCATCAGCATACATTCCTGGGACATCTGTTTCATGCGGTCCATCATCGGCAGGTTTTTCTCATTTACCAGAGATAAGGATAATTCGGAAATATCCGCTGCCTGATCACCGATTCGCTCCATGTCTGTGATCATTTTCAATGCTGCTGAGATCAGTCGGAGGTCTCTTGCTACCGGCTGCTGTTTCATCAGAAGTTTCATACAGAGGGTTTCAATGTCTTTCTCCTGTTGGTCTACTTCTGAGTCAAATTCCATGTTTTTTCTTGCTTTTTCTGCATCCTGATGTACCATGGCTTCAATGGCATGCTCGATTGCCTGCTCTACCATGTGTCCCATCTGGATCAGCTCACCGTTTAAGGTATTTAACTGTCTGTCAAATTGATTTCTCATTTTTTATGTTCTCCCTTGCACTTACACATTGTTCCAAAATCTGCTCATCCGTTGTTCAAAATACACTGCTAAAACTCCGGATAAATTTCAGAAACTTCTGCACATCTGTTTAACCAAATCTACCGGTAATATAATCTTCTGTCTTTTTCTCCTTCGGTGTGGAGAATAACTGATCGGTATCACCATACTCTACAAGGTCGCCCAGAAGGAAAAATGCGGTCTGGTCAGACACACGAACTGCCTGCTGCATGTTATGTGTTACCATAACGATGGTGTACTGAGATTTCAGCTCCATAACCAGATCTTCGATCTTTGATGTGGAAATCGGATCCAGTGCGGAAGTGGACTCATCCATCAGTAATACTTCCGGATGAACTGCCAGCGCACGGGCAATACAGATTCTCTGCTGCTGTCCACCGGATACGCCAAGGGCACTTTTTTTCAGACGGTCTTTGACTTCGTCCCAGATTGCTGCGTCACGAAGTGATTTTTCTACGATGTCGTCTAACTGTGCTTTGTTGTGGATACCGTGTGTTCTCGGTCCAAATGCTACGTTATCGTAAATGCTCATCGGAAATGGATTTGCCTTCTGAAATACCATACCAACCCTTTTTCTCAGCAGGTTTACATCCATGTTATTTCCGTAAATATCTTCGCCGTCCAATGCGATCAGACCGTCGATCTTACATCCTTCTACCAGATCATTCATACGGTTTAAGGATTTTAAAAGGGTGGATTTACCACATCCGGAAGGTCCAATAAACGCGGTGATCTGATGTTCTTTAATCTCAAGATTAATATCTTTTAATGCATGGAAATCTCCGTAATGAAGATTCATATGCTCGATTGTCATTTTATTTTTTAACATGTTCGTTTCGTTATCCTCTCTCACATATTGCTGTTTGCAAATACGTTTCCTGTCACTTTTGTTTCGTAACCAAGATTCCAATACTTTAGTCCCGCTGCATTTTCTTTGCAATGACGGAAGATAAAATATTGATCAGAAGTACCATTATCAGCAAAATAACTGCTGTGGCAAATGCCTGATCCGTATGTAATCCTTCCTGGGAAAGTACATACATATGTACGGCCAGTGTACGTCCGGATGAAAGCAGGTTCTTCGGTAAGGTTGCCATGGTTCCTGCGGTGTAGATCAGTGCTGCTGTCTCACCGGCGATTCGTCCGGTGGAAAGAATGACACCGGAGAGGATACCTGGAATGGCACTTGGAAGTACGATTCTAAATACTGTACGGAGTTTGCCTGCGCCCAGTCCGAAACTTCCTTCACGGAAGCTGTCCGGCACTGCCAAAAGTGCTTCCTCTGTGGTTCTTAAAACGGTTGGCAAAACCATGATCGCTACAGTTAAAATACCTGCCATTAAGGAGTAGGACATATGGCATGCGGTTACGAAGAACAACATACCGAACAAACCGTAAACGATGGACGGAATACCTGTTAATGTTTCTGCTGTAGTTCTGATGATTTTTACCAGTTTATTGCCTTTTTTTGCATACTCTGTCAGGTATACTGCAGAGAATACACCGATCGGAACTGCGATCAGCAATGCCACACCGATCATGATCAATGTGTTGATAATAGACGGAAGCATTGATACGTTATCACTGTCATAATGTAAGGAAAACAGTGACGGTGTCAGATGCGGGATACCTTTGCCCAGAATATACACGATCAGGTAGCCAAGCATCACAATGGTAAAAATTGCAGCCAGAATGATCAGTATTTTTAAAATCAGAGAGCCGACATAAATCTTTTTCTTTGTCTTTTTCATTATTCCTTCTCTCCTTTTCCTTTGATAATACTGAACGCCAGGTTAATGATCAGGATGAATACAAACAGTACCACACCGGTTGCGATCAGTGCTTCTCTGTGAAGTCCGGTTGCATATCCCATCTCAAGTACAACGTTTGTGGTCAGTGTACGCACGCCTTTTAAGATTCCCTGCGGCATACGCGGCTGGTTTCCGGCGATCATTACAACCGCCATGGTCTCACCAATGGCACGGCCGATACCAAGTACTACACCGGCTAAGATTCCGGATTTTGCTGCCGGGATCACGCATCGGAAAATGCTTGCCTCCTTTGTTGCTCCCAGTGCCAGTGCACCTTCAAAGTAGGCGTTGTTTACGGCACGGATGGAAGTCTCTGTCACACCAATGATGGTCGGCAGGATCATGATTCCAAGCAGGAAAGATGCGGTCAGAATGCTCATTCCGTCTGTCCGGTTTGTTCCGAAGATCATACGAACCGCCGGTACGATGACCATCAAACCGAAGAAGCCGTATACAACTGACGGGATTCCTGCCAGAAGCTCTGTTGCCGGTTTGATGATTTTGTAAAGTCCCTTCGGACAATATTTTGCAAGAAAGACTGCAGTAAAAATACCGATCGGCACACCTACTGCAATGGCACCGCCTGTAATGTACAGACTTCCGATGATCATCGGGAAGATGCCGTATTTATCGTTTCCGGGCTTCCAAACCTGTCCGCCCAGGAATTTTCCAAGTCCTATTTTTCCCATTGCCGGGATTCCGTTTGCAAATAAGAAAATGCAGATCATGGCTACTGCCACGATGGAAATACAGGCAACAAGCAGGAAAATAATTTCAAACACTTTTTCTTTTCGTTTCATATGTTTTGTTTCTCCCTATGGGAATGCGCCACACAGATTCTTTTCTACATAAAGCGGACATTCACAATCCACTTTCGCTACTTGTTCATGAACACAATCGCTTTACGACCTGCGTTCAAATCGGAATCTGTAGTGACGCATATATAATTTGTGTTATTTAATGGAACTGATTATTTTACAGCATCCCACTGTGTAACTTCACCTGTGAAGATCTGTTTTACCATATCAGAGCTGATCTCATCGATCGGGTTTGCATTATTTACGATAACTGCGATACCGTCAAGAGCGATCTTTGTAGCTGTAACGCCTGTCTCCTCGTCTTTCAGATCACGGGAAGCCATTCCGATGTCACATTTTCCATCGATAGCGGATGTGATACCTGTTGTGGAATCTGTTGTCTGCTGCTCGATCTCAGCGTTCGGGTTCACCGCTTTGTAAGCCTCTACCAGTTTCTCCATAACCGGTGATACGCTGGAAGAACCATCGATTGTGATCTTTCCGCTTGCTCCTGTAGATGTGAATGTGTCACCCTGTGCTACAGAGATATATCCGTCATCTGCGATTACCTGCTGTCCGTCAGCACTCATGATGTAATTGATGAAATCCTGAGCCACATCACTTACGGTATCTTTTGTGATGATGTTGAACGGTCTGGATACTTTGTAAGTTCCGTTGGATACGTTCTCTGTAGTTGCCTCAGCACCATCGATTTTTACTGCTTTTACGGTGTCATTTAAAGAACCAAGGGAGCAGTAACCGATTGCGTATTCGTTACCTGCTACCGTAGACATCATAACCTCTGTGTTGTTTGTGATGGTTGCGTCTACCGTTGTCATATCTTCTTTCTCGCCTGCATCATTTTTTACTTCGATGCCAAACAGCTCGATGAAAGCGCCTCTTGTACCGGAACCGTCCTCACGGGATAATACGCTGATATTTCCAGAAAAATCAGAAGATGCATCTGCGCTGCCTGTGCTACCGCTCTCTGTTGCTGCGCTTCCTGCGTTGTCTGCTGCTCCGTTATCGCTGTTTCCACATCCTGTAAGTCCAAGTCCTGCTACTGTTGCTGCGCAAAGTACAAGTGCCATCATTTTTTTCAGTTTCATTTCGATTCTCTCCTTTTCGATTTACATCTTTTTCTTGTTTATTTTTTATGTACAGACCTGCATTGCCTTTGGCTTATTCGGGTCATGCTGGCAAGTTGTTTTGTTTGCCTTACGACGTATACTTTAATCAGATTTGGCTTTTCATACTATCAGGATTGCGCAAAAAAAAAGTAAAGCTTTTGTAAAAAACTTTACTTTCGAAGATATTTTCAGGGAGAATCTTTATTTTTCACAGAAATAAAAGCACAAAAAAGAGCTATCCGACTTTCTCGTCATCAGATAGCTCTGTCACCTGTTAAATCTAAGCTTCACTATATAACCTCCCTTTCTTCTATTTCTTTTGTCTCAACTATGGATCTCTACCTCTCAATGGACTTGTCCTCCTTTAACTGATTGTTTTATAATGATAAACTCTGTCAAAAGAGATTATTTTCTTGCTTACTCCATTGGACTGACCTCCTGTAGTTATTTAACGAAAGAAGATTTTTTATTTTGTTTTCTCTCTTCTTTTGTTGTCTTTATTGTATTGCACTTTAAGTGATTTGTCAACACTTTTTCTGTATATTTTTTATATTATTTTAAATTATCTGTTAATTATGTTTTATTGCATTATTTTGTCTATTTCAAGAATGCTCCGGAATTTTTTCAAATCGAACATCAGTCTCCAAACTGTTCTCTTGCAGTTTCAATATAATCTAAAGCATCTTCATGGTTCTGCTTTATTTCCTCGGCAGTCACTTCACGTCTGACTTTTGCCGGAGAACCAACTGCCAGCATACCATCCGGAATCACTGTTCCCTGTGTCACCAACGCGCCTGCACCGATGATCGCATTTTTTCCGATCTTTGCTCCATTCAAAACAATGGAACCCATGCCGATTAGTGCACCATCTCCGATCTCACATCCGTGAATGATCGCTGCATGACCAACCGTGACATGATCCCCGATCACAACCGGAAAACCTGCGTCTGCATGAAGAATGCAGCCATCCTGAATGTTGCTGCCTTCCCCGATAGTGATACTGTCATGGTCTCCTCTGGCTACTGCCTGATACCAGAGACTACTGTCTTTCCCCATACTGACAGCACCGACTACCGTTGCATTTGGCGCAATGTACGCACCACTTCTATTGCATGCTTTTTCTTCTTTCATCACTTTATACCTCTCCTTTTGTATAAAATTTTGTTCTTCTCCACCCTTCAAGTCGAACGCACGTGAGACTTGGTGCGTGATTCTGGTCAGCGAAAGCTGACATATTCTTTTCAGAATCACTGCACATCCTCGCGGAGCATTTATCTCAGTCGGAGATTGAACTCCCACTGAAAAATACTTGTTACTACTCACCACTTGCAGAAGTGGGAGTCTCAACTCAGACTGAGATAAAGTTTGCTATTCTCTGAAATCCCCTTACGACTGGTAATGCCTTGCAGACTCCGTCGTTGCCAGACCGCCCTCGCTGGTCTCTTTTAAGCAAGCCGGTAACTGATTTCCAATCCGCCGCATACTGTCAATGACTTCATCCGGATCAATGGCACTGCGGATTCCTGCCACGGCAAGCTGTGCCGATGTCACCGCATTGACTGCTCCATAAGAATTCCGCTTGATACACGGAACTTCCACCAGACCTGCCACCGGATCACAAACCAGACCAAGCATATTTTTCAATGCCAGAGCTGCCCCATGCATAATGGCTTCGGCATCTCCGCCCTGAAGACAGACCAGCGCTCCCGCTGCCATGGCACTGGCAGAGCCGATCTCTGCCTGACATCCGCCGGACGCTCCTGCCAGAGAAGCATTCTCTGCGATGACTTTTCCGATTCCGGCTGCCACATAAAGCGCCTGCACAAGCATTTCTTCCGTTGCCGGAAAATCTTCTGCAAAACTGAGTAATACCGCCGGAAGTACGCCACAGGAACCTGCCGTCGGTGCTGCAACGATACGCCGCATACAAGCGTTGGATTCTCCCATTTTTATTGCTTTTTCCATGACTTTTCCGATAAACGGTCCGCAGATATTGTTTCCGGACGCATTATATTGTTCCAGCTTTTCTCCGTCTCCGCCCGCGCGCCTGCTTGCAGAACGGCGCGCTCCGTCATAATCCTGATCTGCCTGCCACATTGCCCGATACATCTCATGCATTTTGGCAAAGGACTGTTCAGCAGTCCGCTCGCTCTCAATCATATCCGCCTGCTGTACAATCTCCCATACAAATTTCTCCTGTGCTTCTGCCAGTTCTACCAGCTCTCTCAGACTGTGATATTCTACTGCCATAATTATGGTTTCCTTTTCTACCTGTTATTCTATTCCCATCTACATCCTATTTGTGGAATTCGATCGGCGCTCAGTAAATCTTATAATTCAAGAATGCTTCTATAAAAAATAAGAGAACATCTTTTACCTTAGTAACATTACGCCCCAATTCCGGCAAAATACGTCACTTTCAGCACGCCTTCCACCTGTTCTAACCACTGAATGCCATCCTCGGAAATTGGCTGATCACATTCCACCACCATAACTGCCTGCTCACCCTTGGCAGAACGATACACCTGCATGGTCGCAATGTTGACATTTTTCTTTGCCAGCATGGAAGTAACTGCCACGATACATCCCGGCTGATCCATATTGTGTACGATCAGTGTCGGACATTCCCCTGAAAATCCAGTGTTGATGCCATCGATCTTATCAATACTGATCCGTGAACCACCGATGGAAGACACCTGTACTTCCGTATATTTTTCTCCGACACCGGTTAATCGGATCACTGCCGTATTCGGATGAGCTTCCTCCAGATGCGCCTCACCAAACGCCACCGTTATCCCACGCTGTGCAGCAATCTCGAAACTGTCTGCGATCTGGTAGTCATCCGGCTGCATCCCCAGCAGACCTGCAACCAGCGCTTTCTTCGTACCATGTCCTTCCCCAGTTGCCAGAAAGGATCCATACAAAAGGATCTCTGCTTTGCAGATCGGTTCTCCCAACAGTTTTCCTGCCACATAACCCATTCGCACGGCTCCCGCAGTGTGGGAGCTGGATGGTCCGACCATGATCGGACCTACGATATCAAATAAATCCATCGCTGTACTCTCCTTATTTTTCGGTCTGTTTATTTATAATGACGCAGACAGTAGACCGCATCATAGCGCAGACGCAGACGGATCCGCCAGTTACTTTTTTTGTCTACTTCTGAAATTTTTGTCAAAAATGCGTCTACCGTACGCTCCTCAAACTGCTTGAGGATCATGCCTCCGTATGCTGCCTTTTCCAAAAGAACACAGACACGTTTGTACTCTCCCGGACTGGTCTCAGAAAAAGTATCTGCAATCGCGGTATCGGTATCTTCCATATTCCATCCAAGACTTGCATCAATTCCACGGATCGCAAGCAAATGATAAATTTTCTTCGTCTTGTATCCAATCCGCTCGCTGTCTGAAAAATAGCTTTCATGCTGTTTCCAGATGTATTCTGCCAGTATTCTTAAAATCTCTAATACAACAAAGATAGCAGTAAGCAGGATCACCAGCAAACCAACAATCCCAAGACAGATGGCTGCCACATTAAATACTTTTTTCAGGATTTCCGGTGCTTTTGAACCCTGATTACCGGAATTTTTCACAATGTTTGTATCATAGCCATTGTTGCTTAACACCGCATTTTTCTGAACGGTATCCGGCAGACTTACCATCTGCTGTAATGATACAGAATCGAAATAATATCCCGGTGTCACATCTACCGGAAGCCAGCCGATTCCGTCAAAATAAACTTCTACCCATGCATGTGCATCTTTGCCGGTCAGAAATACCTTTCCGCCGTTTGCTGCGGACTGTTCCTCTGATACAAAATACCCTTCTACATAACGCGCCGGAATTCCATGTACCCGCAGTGACTCTACTGCTGCGGATGCATACAACATCGAATTTCCCTGTCTGGATTTTGTCAGGAAATAGCGGATCGGATCATAACTTTCCGGTGCTGCCATCGGTTTTTCCACATATTTCACGTTATTATTTAACACCGTTCGTACCTGACTTAAGGCACTGTAGATACCATCGCTTTCCGGATCATAATCATCCCAGAAAATTTCATTCATCAATTTCACCGTATCTGCATCTGTCTGTGTATAATTCTCATATACAAAATCACGATACACTGATTCCGTTTGGCAATACTGTTTCTGCGCCTCTGTGGTCGGATCGCTTACCCAGTCCTCTGCCACTGTCAGCTCTGCCGGTCTGGAACCGGACAGTTCTGTTCCGGAATAAGAACCAGCTCCACGCCAACCGGTACTAAACAGTCGGGAAGAACGTTTCTCTTTATAATTGGAACCGTTTACTTCCTCCATGCTGACTGGCAGATAGAAATAATATCGGGAAGCGTCTGTCACCGAAATACTCAGCTCATTTTCTTCCGGCTGGTTGTCCTCGGAGCAGAGTGCATAATATTCTGCCACCTGCATCTGTGGGTGAAATCCCTGCTGTAAAAACCATTTCATGATTCCGGCATTTTCATTGCCATACGTATAAGAAGGCAGTTCATGCCATACTCCATTCTGATATACTTCGCCTACAAAGCCTCGCAGATAGAGCATTTTCTGCTGCCCTGTCTGAACCTGGAGCATCTCATTCGAATTTTTCTGCAAGGAAGCTGCCTGTCTGAGATCTCCCTCCGGCAGAGAATCCTCACCGTAACGCCAGGTTCGGATCTGTTCCTTCCACTGTTGTCTTGCCTGTGTCACAGAATCCAGATTTTCCTGTGGAAGCGTCAGACCACCGATCACGACAATCACCGACACCACTACAAAACAGAACAGATTTCTGGCAGTAACGTAACCGCCCTGAATTGCCAGAAATAATCCGGCTAATCCGATCAAAAACAGCATGCCCATATATGGTTGAAACATACCTGTCATCAATGCAAGCATCGTCCATGCCATACTGTATCCAATGCCACAGATCACTTTACGGTCTTTTACCATCCACCAGCAAAACTGTGCACAGAAAATGACCATCAACAGTGTAAATGACTGCATTGCCGCATTTTCCTGCGAAACGGAAAGCAGTGCCACACCACCATCGTGTACTTCATTCCAGTACATAAGGATCATGTTGATCCAACTTTTGGCACCGGTCCAATATCCGTGAAAACCGGTCAGGATCAGTACCAGAAGCCATGGTCCTCCATAGTAGAATACCTTCATCCACTGTTTTTCTCTCTTTCTCTGTGACAACACACAGCAGACCAGTGTGGCGATCATCAGCAAATATACCATTGCCGATATCGACGGATACTCATTCCCCTCTGCATGCAGTACACTCAGACTGCCAAGGCACAGACAGAGGCTCAAAAGAAGGTGGATTCCTACTTTAATATGTAATTTTCCCTCACTATCCGGTACAATCCGATCAACGGTAAACTGTTTTTTCGTACGTTTCATAGTAATCTATTATCCTTAACAAATAATCCGGTACATTTCTTCTGTCTTATCTACCGGTATATCGATCATTTCACAGCTTCCACTCACGCTGCTGATCACTGTATCCAGATCTGCTCTGGCACTGACCACGGTGGTTCCAATCTGACCACTTAACGTATGCAGATTTTGCTGATATACGCCTGCAGACAGGATCAGTAACCGTGTAAAATATTCTTCCAGATGCTCTGTGATAAAATATTGCAGCGCCTGTCCACTGTACTCTGGAATCGGACTGCTCATCCACAACATCAGCATCCGCTGCAGATCCCGTCGATCCCGCACTTCACAAAGCTGCAGACCATTTTTACCCGGAACCGCCATACAGAATGCACATCCAAGCCGCAATAACTGTTCTCCGATCGCAGTACCAAATGCTACAGCTGTATTGATTTCTTCTACAGGATTTTCCTGCGGTTCTCCATGTTCGTCTGCTGCTTCTATATTCATAACTTTACGTCCCAGATCCGGTAAAAGTACCATATTGTAATGAGACGGATCGCTGGCTTCCCGCAAAATGAGATTCTCTGTCTTGCTGGAAAGCTTCCAGTGTACCAAACGGATATCGTCTCCCGGCACATATTCCCGGATATCAAACATCTCACTTGGATCATTTCCTTTCCGGTTCTGCATGCGCCCTTCTTCACGGGGTGCTCCAATGGTTGCCCGGGACATTTCCACATGCACGTTCACGGAACGCGGATATACGATGGTCTGTACCGTCTCAAAGGGACGAATTTTCCTTCGAAATAATTTTAACAGATCCTGCAGTAAAATCTCTGCACACTGTATCTTCACTTCCCCACAGCGCCGCGCCGGAATGGTCAGCTCCACTTCCCTGGATTTACCGGACAAATACATGAAATAATATTTGCGTTCTGTACTGCAAAACATGGTATTTTCAATATCCACGCCCATCAGAATACTACGTGCTGCATACAGAGGGAATCTGGAATACATCTTTACCTTTACTTTCAGGTCTTTTCCTTCCTGTGTTCCGGAAACAATTTCCATATCCACCATCATATTTCTGGCATCTACACGGCTCAATACAGCCATCAGCACGGCAAGCACCACCATCATGATCAGCAGAAATAACAGGAACCGATTACTAAATAAGAAAACAAGCACTGCCAGACACGCCATCAGGACAAGATAGCCGATCCTGTTTTTGTTCATATCCTTTACTCCTCTGTTCCAGGTCTGAGTTTCAGCAGAATTTCTCCCAGAATATCTTTTGCCTGAACGCCTTCTACCTGCGCCTGTGGACGCAACACCAGACGGTGTGCACATACATCACAGAATACACTCTGTACATCTTCCGGAATCACATAATTACGCTCCCGGATCAGCGCATTTGCCCGCGCCATTTTAACAAGTGCAGAAACACCACGCGGAGAGATACCAAGTTCGATCAGCGGATGACGTCTGGTCTCCTCACACAGACGGATCGCATAACGCAGTACGCTGTCTTTTATCTCTACAGAAGACAGATAGTTCTGCACTTCCAGTACGTTCTGTGCATTTGTCACCGGTTTGATATCCAGCAGCGGATTGTGATAACGCTGCGCGGTAATGATCTGCATCTGGCTCTCAAGCGTCGGATAACCGATGGACAGACATACCATAAAACGGTCTAACTGTGACTCCGGCAACGGCTGTGTTCCGGAGAATCCCAACGGGTTCTGTGTTGCGATACAGATAAACGGCAGTGGCAGCACATGTGTCTCACCATCGATACTGATGGTATTTTCTTCCATAACCTCCAGAAGCGCTGACTGCGTCTTCGGTGAAGTACGGTTGATCTCATCTGCCAGAAGAAGCTGACAGTTTGCAGCTCCTTCCCGGTATTCAAATTCATTCGTCTGACGGTTAAACATCGTAAAACCGGTAATATCTGACGGCAGTGTATCTGTTGTAAACTGAATACGTTTATTGCTGAGTCCAAGCACTTTGGAAAATGCCAGTGCCAGTGTTGTCTTTCCGACACCCGGAGCATCCTCCAGCAGTACATGTCCTCCTGCATAGATTGTCATAAGTACTTTTTCAATGATCTCTGTTTTACCGATAAAAGCCTTACTGATCTCTTCTACGATCTGTTTTGACTGTTCCACGATCATTCCTGTGTATCCTCCTGTTCCGGGATCGCCGCATCTGTATCTTTTGTCGCTACATCTGCATCCTCACTCTTTTTCTTATCCTTGTCTGCAGATGTATCTTCTGACTCTGCACTGTCTGCATCTTCATGGTCGGAATCTGTACGGTCCGCATCTGTATTTTCAGAAGCGGCGGTATCCAGATTTCCGATTCCTGTATTTACCATCCATATATTGGAATTTTCATAAACTGTATTGCCAGAAACATCCGTATTGGTATTTTCCTCTGTGGTTCCTTCCGTCGTACCATCTGGATCAGTATCCGTTGTCTCTCCGGAGCCATCCGAAGTATTGTCTTCTACCTGCTCCGGGTCCAGTCCCATCATGGCACGGATACGGTTATGGGATACTACCAGACGCTTGTTCACTTCTGTCAAAATCTCCTCATTCGTCGGTTCTGTACCATTCTGTTCTGCCAGATCTGCCTCAACTCCTGCCCACATATCTTCCGCAGTATCATAGCCGGCAAAAATGTACTCCCACATACTAATATAAAAGTCTTCCCAGCCTTCCGGTACCTGAATATGAATGCGGCTGTCATCGATTCCAAAGGAGAACGGCACTCCATTAAGGATATCATCATCGCTTCGGAACAAATTCGGCGCCCAGCCTTCAAATACCAGCGTAACGCTGTCGCTCTCCACACCGGCAAAGGCATTGCTGTAAATAGCAGACAGACCATTTGGAATTACTACTTTCTGCAGATTTTTCGCCTTGGAAAAAGCACCCGTTCCAATATTATCCAGATATCCTCCGGATGCCAGTCCGATTGTTTCTGCATCCAGCGTTGCTTCCGTACAATATGACGGCACTCCGGTCAATGTGACAAATCCATAGCTGTCAACCGTATACTCATACCATTCTGATAATCTGGATACCTCCTCCATTCCTAATGCTTTTCGTGCACGGTTCTCTGCTTTCAGCAATGCTTCTGCCACATAAGCATCTACTTCTTCATCTGACGGGAACTCCCAGGTATCCCAGTTTATATGCTGCCATCGAATATCTTCCCACATTCGATCGTATGCAGACTTATTCGGATAATCAATATAACCGGCAAAAGCATAGCGCCAGTCACGTATATACATTTCCTTTGAACTCTCCGGCACATGAATCCGTAATTTTTCCAGTTCTTCTTCCTCTGTCCAGCCATAATTAAACTGATATTCCCTCGTTCCATAAAGCATCAGCTTCGGGGCTGATTCGCTGTTAAAGTATATATCCCGCAGACTGTCACATCCGGTAAATAATCCGAAATAAACTGCGGAATTGTCAAGGAACTCACCAAGCGACACGTTTGTCATATTTTTACAATCTTGAAATACACCCTCTCCCAGATAAACACTGGCATCTACCGTGAAATCTGTAATGGAATTACAACTGGTAAATGCATCGTTATCCAGATAGAAAAAGGTTCCTGACAAAGTGATACTTCCACCCAGATCTGAATTGCGGAATGCACCCGGATCCAGCCAGTGCAGTCCCAACATATCATCCCAGTTTACAGAATAACTTCCGGATGGACTTTTCGTATCCGCCAGCGCATAGTGAAACAGCTCCGTGGTGCTCTCCGGCAATGTCACCTGATCTGACACTTCTCCGCCTGACCGCAGGCCAATCCATGGAGATCCATTACTATCCAAACCATATAACATTCTGGCATCTCCACCAATATCCACCAGACCATAAGAGGCTACCCCTGATGCTGCCGTAAAAGAAAGATGCCCGTCAAAGTAACCGGTAGAATCCGTCGGCGTATAAAAATAATACAGTCCGGTATTAATCGAATAACTGTCAGAAATCAGCGGCGCGTAATCATCTTCCATGATGCCTTCCATCGCATTGGATGCCACAAATCGCAGACTGTCACATCCGCAAAACGCCTCATTTCCAATTGTGATCGTATCGGTAGAATTAATTAAAATTCCCTGCAACTCAACACAATCTTCAAAAGCATTGTAACCAATCTTCTTGATACTTTCCGGAAGTGTTACCCATTCCAGATCCTGACAGTCAGAAAAAGCCTGCTCTGCAATGGCATTGATTTCAAGCGAAGTTCCATCCTCTGCTGTCATTGTGCCATCAAAAGAGGTAAGATTCTCCGGCACACTCATCAGCGTAATGCCCGCATCTGATATTCTGTAATAGTAACCCTCTGCTGATTTCTGTAGCAGTTCTACGGAAACATCCTTATCCGTTCCGGAATCAGCCAGTTCTTCTTTTACTGTATCATACTGCTTCTTGGAATAACACCAGATAACAGTTACATCACTGTCATTTAAGCATCCTTCTTCCAGATGAAGTGTTGTTCCATTTTTAGGCAAAATCAGTGTCTCAATACCTGTTCCTTTGGAAAAAGCATCTTTTTCAATCTGTTTTGCAGTATTTGGCAATGTAACGGATGTATTATTTTTTGAAACGATTCTGCGTATTTCACCTTTACTGCTTATAACAACACCACTTTTCATCGTGTATGTAACGGACGGATCATCCGCAGATGCCACACTGTTTCCGGTTCCATAGCGGATATTTGCATTATTCTCCTCCAGAAACTCCTCCATATAAGACTCCGGTACTACCAGTTTACAGTGATTAATATTTTCATAACTGAGTGACGGTACACCATCCAGCGTCTCTGCCTCAATATGAATCTCGGATATCTGATTATCTGCATTCAGGTTTATATTGGTAATCGCCGCAGGAATTGTCAGTTTCTTTAATTTGTAAGGAATTCCAAGGATTTCCGTAGCTTCTTTGTTCAGCAACACACCCGCGTCTGTGGACTGATAAACCGGATTATCCTCATCTACCAGATAGCCACGGTTGACATGTAATCCTTTACTGCTGTCAGCAAGATATATTACCGTATCCGGGATTTTCAAATAGTCAACATCCAGATCTGTGGATTCGTCAATCGACACTGCCTGAATATATTCCGGCACAGTCAATTCATCATATTGCATTCGGTCAAGAATCGTACCATCCTTCATTCGTTTAACAGCTTTATTTGAAATACCTGTCAGTGTCTGCAAATAAGTCAGACTGTTTCCAGATGGATCAATTTTCCCGTCATCTGTCATCCAGAACACATTAAGCTGAACCGTATATTCACTGCTGAGTGGTACGTTCTCTGCCGGTTCAAGGATATGTCGTCCCTCTGTGGAAGTATATAACCACGAAACCAGTTTTCCATCTTCCATCCATCCAGGGAACAATGTTGTTAACGGTTCGGTTCCCAGATAGTCCCACTGAAACCGATACAGATTCACAATGGAGCCTACCTCCGGATTTTGATCATAATTCAGAATCGTATCTGTATCGATCACAGAATTTTCTTCCTGAATTTCTTTGGAAAGTACAAAGACACGATTTGCTTTTAAACCATACGGCACCTGGCGCTCTACCCATGGTTTATTTTTGGTCAGTCGATAAGACACCTTGATAATCATGGTATCATCCGTCACCGTGGTCGGAATCGTCAGTGGAAATTGATCTTTCCAGGTTGTACCGCCATCAAAAGATACCGCATCAATCCGGATAAACTGATTCAGAGCACTTTCTCCCCAGACATAGCGATTTTCCCGGTCATTGGAATATACGAACGTATCCAGCGAATTATATATCAGCGTCTGGTCAATCGTCTGTCCTTTATACATATAAACGGCATCCGCATCCCAACGCTGACAGATTACTACACCTGCATAGTCACCATCTTCATCTTCGGTAACATCTGAAATGCCATCATCCGGATAAGGATGATCAATAACACCATCTACCCGGTTGTTCCATTCTTTCTTTACTTCGGGATCTTTTGCGGTTGCAGACGGTCTTTTGGTACTGGAACCACTGTTATTGTTGTCAGAATTGTTATTCCCATTATTTTTGTCATCTGTGGACGGTGTTTTATTTGTATCAGAGCCGGAATTATTGCTGCTCCCATTTCCATTCGTGCTGTTCTGGTTATTTCCACTGCCATTACTGGCACCATTTCCATTCGGATCCGTGATCTGCCCGGTTCCGTTGCCGTTGATAATGATATCTGCATTGGAAGTATCATCTGTCAGATTATAGACCCCGCCATTCTGACTGCCAGTTCCATTCTGTGTACCGGTGAACTGATCGTTATTTCCACTGGCATCGCCACTGTTCACGCCAACGGTTACAGCTGTCGCACGACCATTCTGCAGATCTTTCTGGAAGAGATAGTCCGACTGGTTTGCATTTTCCTGATTGTTGTCCTGCTGATCATTCTGATTTTTTTCCCAGAGTTCACTGTTATCGCCGTTATCATCCTCGGTATGCTCTACCTGATCCTTGTTATCGGAAAAAACGACCTGATTATTCTGAAGCTTACGGTTGGAATCTTTTGGTTGAAAATTCACCCCGCTCTGGTAGGCAACTGCCACCGTTACCGCACCTGCCGTGATCACAGAAGCAGCAGCGATCGCCACACCCGCTTTTTTATTTCTATTTTTCATCTATTATACCCACTTTTCTCTTGCGCATAATCTTTCAAGAATGCTCCGGCATTCTTGTTGCGAGGTGCGCGTCATGCAATTGCATGACATACTTCAACTGCGCACCTCTGTAATCCTGCCGGAGGCTATATCAGATGGGGGATTGGCTCCCACCACTGATACTAGCTTGTTTCTCACCACCTATAGAGGTGGGAGTCATCTCCCAGCTGATGTAACTTCCTTTTTCTCTGTCGCTTGTCTATTTTTTATCACTCATTTATTTTTTCTGAACATTCAAAAAACTGCCGATATTTCGCTGTAATGCTTCAAAATCAATCGGTTTTGCATAGTGACCATTCATGCCACATGCAATTGATTTACGCTCATCCTCCACAAACGCATCTGCAGACAGACCAAAGATCAATACGGTCTGCGCATCCGGACGATTCAGCTGACGGATTGTTTCTGTTGCTTCCCTTCCGTCCATGACCGGCATCTGTATATCCATTAATATGAAATCATAGTAATTTTCTGGTTTTTCTTCAAACATCTGTACCGCAAGTTGACCATTTTCTGCCACATCCACCTGCGCGCCGAAACCGCCAAGGATTTCCTCTGCAACCATGGCATTGATCTCATTATCCTCTGCCAGCAGAATCCGTCTTCCATAGAATACAGATTCTCCGGATACTTCTTCCTCCTGACGCTCCTCGATTTTTGCAGCTTCCTGAATACTTGCTTCATCTGCGATCGGTAAGTGCAGAAACACAGAAAAATCGGTTCCTTTTCCCGATGCCGTATGAATGACGATCTCACCACCCATCAGTTTTACGATCTGGTCAGTGATCGCCATACCCAGACCGGTTCCACCGTACTTCTTCACCGTGTCAGAATGTTCCTGATCAAACGGGCGGAAAATACGCTGTACATAACTTGGATCCATACCAATACCGGTATCACGCACGCTGATCATCAGATCCAGTGTCTGTTCCTGGATCATCATCTGACGGAAGGTGACGATGATCTCACCTTCGGAGGTGAATTTTACGGCATTGGAAAGGAAGTTGATGATCACCTGATCCAGACGCAGTTCATCACCAACCACATAATCCACTGTAATATCTTCAAAATTAACCGCATAACGGATATTTCTTGCTTCCAGGTTCTTGGCAAACATATCGTACAGGCGCTCACGCATACGATTCAAACTGAACGGTTTGTGCTCCAGCTCTACCTTGCCTGCCTCAATACGTGACATATCCAGAATGTCATTGATCAGTGCCAGCAAATGTCCTGCCAGTTCTTCGGTCTTGTCCAGATACTGCATAGGCGGAGCCTGTGGTTCCATTTTCTCTTTTGCCAGCCGGAGCATACCCATGATACCATTCATCGGGGTACGGATCTCATGGGACATCCGGTACAGGAAACTTGTCTTGGACTGACTTGCTTCTTCTGCTGCATCCAGACGATCTTCGTATTGCAGAATCTTCTCATGTAACTGTGTGATTTCATACACAGACATCAGATCATAGACACCATCCTCTGTCCGTCGAAATCCAAGCAGCAGCCATTTTCCGGTATTCCATTTGACCGATTCTTCCAACGGTTCTTTGCCATCCCACTGTTCATACTTTTTCCAGAGCCTTTTCTCATCCTCCGGATCTGCCATATTAAGTCCGATATTTCGAATATCCTCCTGCAGCATCCGCAGATTCAGACCAAGCATGTCATAAAAACTGTCTGTAGCATAAACCGGCAGGAGATCCTCCCGGCGAACCATAATGCACGCCTCATTTCTCCAGTCATTGCAGGCTTCTAAAAAGTCTCGCTCCACACCTTCGATCTGCGCTCCGCCTGACCGGTCATTTCTGTATTTTTTTCGTTTGTAAGCAGTTCCAAGCAAAATAAATGCCACTGCCACTTCAATACATGCGATCACAACCAGCCAGAAATGTTCGCCGATCACGGTCAGTACACCTGCGATTCCAGTTACCACAACTCATGTCCCCCTGACAATTCAAAACAATAATAATAACGCATCATTAATTTCCACCACCGGTTACTGCTTTCATAACACAATGTAACCATTTTATGATAAAAGCTTGCCAGCGCATGTTTTTCATACGCAGACAGTTCTTTTTCTCCAAATTTGACTTTCTCAATATTTCTTTCCGATAATCATGCACCTAGCAGGATTTTACCCCCCCCGATAGACTTCGTCAGGTATATCTGACTGTATATCCTTCAGACACTCAATCAGTATCGGATTAAAATTACCACACTCTCCATTCAGGATCATCTCTATTGTCTTTTCATGGGAATAACCTTCCTTGTATACACGTTTGCTCACAAGCGCATCGTACACATCTGCCAGGGAAACCACCTGAGCAGCAATCGGAATCTCCTCTCCCTTCAGACCATCCGGATATCCTTTGCCGTCATAGCGTTCATGATGCCAGCGACAGATCGAATATGCCATTTTCACCAACGGTTCCTCCTGATACCATTCCAGATCTTCCAGAATGGACGCACCAATCAGCGTATGTGTCTTCATGATCTCAAATTCTTCCGCAGTCAGTTTGCCTCTTTTATTCAAAATTTTATCGTCGATACCGATTTTTCCAATATCATGCAGCGACGATGCCATCACAATGATATCCTGCTCTAACCAGGAAATATGATACTTATCGGTCACTTGCCGCAAACGCTCCAACAACATTTTTACCAGCACATTGATATGCTGTACATGTAGACCACTCTCTCCATTACGAAACTCTACGATATGGCTCAAAATTGCCACCATGATCTTGCGGCTCTGCTCCTTCGCCTTGATCTGTTCTGTCAGGATCGTGGTCAGACGGCGCTGTTTTGCATATAATTTAATGGTATTGTATACACGTCGGATAACTACATTGGCATCAAACGGTCGATTGATAAAGTCAGAAACGCCCATGTCATAGGCTTTTCTGATATATGCTGCAGAATTTTCACTGGAGATCATAATAACCGGTGTATCTTCGATCCATTTTTGGTGGTTCATCTGCTCTAACACCGCAAAGCCGTCCATTCCCGGCATGACAATATCCAGCAGCAACAGAGAAATATCTCTGCCATACTGTTTCATCATATCGATACACAGCTCCCCGCTTTCTGCTTCCAGAATTTCAAAATCGTCATGCAACATTTCATAGAGAATCGCACGGTTCATTTCCGAATCGTCCACAATCAGAATTTTCTGCTTTGTACCGTCACTGTAATGCTTCTTCCAGTCCGTGGGATGACGATCTCTATCCCACTCAGTCACAATGGAATTTTTCTGTTTCTTTGCAATGTACATCACCTTATCTGCCCGGGACATTGCTTTTTCCACGGTCTGTTTTCTTGCAATCACAGCACCGATACTGACGGACAGAAAGACACCTCTGCTGTCCGGAATCTGTATCATATGAATCTGATACTGAATTTCTTCCAATTTTTTCTCAAAATCTTCTTCTGAGACATTTGGCATGACCAGTAAAAATTCATCTCCGCCGTAACGAATCAGCGCATCCGTCTTACGAATCAGACCCATAATAGTGTAAGAAACCAGATGAAGTAAACGATCACCCAGATCATGTCCGTATGTGTCGTTGCTCACTTTAAAATCATCCAGATCCAACATGGCAATGCCGGCATTGACAATCTTATTTCGCACACAATCTTCAAAATACCGTCGATTGTAAGCACCCGAAAGCGCATCAATATACAGCTTGTCAAACAGAGAATCCTTGACATTTCCGGACAGGTCGATTCCTTCCCGTTCAATGATCAATTCTTCCTCCACCTGATGCGCCATCTCCATTACATATGGTTTGCCGTCAATTTCCACATACCGGGCAACGATCTCATACAGATCACTTCCGATATATTCCAGTTTGGTTTTCTGATTCTTTTCCACAAGCACCTTTGCTGCGATACATCCGTGTTCACTGCGCGCCTGTTCGGAACAGGATTTGCATTGACACATCTGCGTCAGTTTTTCTTCCTCTGACTCAATTGCCTCGTTGCTGCCAACTTCCTCTGCACTCAGCAGACGTACTTCTTCAAATATTTTTCTGAACAGGTCAATTTCTGCCTGTGCCTGCTCCCAAGTCATACTCATACCCTTTATCATAGCACTCCTTTAATCATTCCTGATTTTATTGATAAGATATAGCATTTTATCCAAATTCAAGAATGCTCCGGCATTCTTGTTGCGAGGTGCGCGTCATGCAATTGCATGACATACTTCAACTGCGCACCTCTGTAATCCTGCCGGAGGCTATATCAGATGGGGGATTGGCTCCCACCACTGATACTAACTTGTTTCTCACCACCTATAGAGGTGGAGTCATCTCCCATCTGATATACCATTGATCTCATCTTTTGCAGTATGTTTCCTTACGCGTCAAGTGCCTTGATCGCATCTACCGTAATCTGATACTGTTTTTCCACTTCTGCCAGTGCTTCCTCATAACCGACCAGTTCTCTTCCTCGTAAAATCTCTGTCAGTTTTGAACTCTCCTCAAACAGTTTTGTAAATCCAAGATTAGAGCAGACACCTTTCAATGTATGCGCTCCACGGAAAGCCAGTTCTGCATCTTTTGCCTCAATTCCGTCCAGAATCATCTGATAACTGGAATCATCCAGAAACTTTACGGCAAAACGCTTAATAAAACTCTCACTTCCAAGACGCTGCATTACCTCATCAAAATCTGCACCCATTTTGTCATAACACTCTTTGATACTCATTTTGTCCTCCTGTATCGAACCTTATAAATCCATATAAATCTTTATAAAATGCAAAAAGCCACGCATAGGGACGCGTGGTTTCACGATATGTTGTAATCAAATAATTCTCTTTTCAGTATTTTATCCTGCTGCCCTAATCTACCGTTCTGTCATTCCTTTTGCTGCCGTGTTATTTGACCTTATACTGCAACCTGCATTTTACCATATAGAACTATTATAGAGGATTGCACATGGAATCACAAGTAAAACGTAACAACTTTTTGGTTTTTTATGCAAATTTTTCCATGTTTAATTATTGTCCTTTGTATACATAAAATGCCTATTTTCTGCTTTTATTTTTTATCAATAGAATTTTCAGTATCATTTCCTATCAAGCAAAAAACTGCCGGGCGAAACATCTTCGTCCGGCAGTCCTATTGTAATAATTCAGGGAATATGACTAAAACAATATTTTTTCTAATTTATGTTCTGCTGATTAGCGAACGTCTTTGTCGATCGGCTCTACTTTTAATGCACACATAGCGATCAGACCAACTACTGCCATAATTGCCATGATGATGTAAGCAAGCTGACATGTCTTGTCAATGCTGTTGCAGGCAGATACTACAGTGATACCAACACCTGTCATAACAGAGTTCAGCGGCTGGATAACTGAAAATGCATTTTTGAAATCATAACGTCCCCAGATAGCTGCTGTACAGGATACCATTAAGTTGGAAGATCCACCTAACATTACAGCAAGGATCGGAAGGGAGATATAATGTAATACAGTTACATGTGTTAAGCAGCAAAGAACTGCTACAAGTGCCATAGCGTTGATCAGGATACCGGTTTTCTTTGTACCAATCTTAACGTCTAACCAACCTACTACAATAGATCCCGGGATAGCAAGCACACCTGCGATACCAAGCATCTGAAGTACGTTCGGAAGCTCATATCCCATAACCATAAATTTTGTTACGAAGTTTGACATGATACCCATGGACATGAATCCTGTGATACCAACTGCGATCCAGAGAACCCACATACGTCCTGTTTTCAGACATTTACCAGCTGTCCATTTGGATGTTTTCAGATACTCAAGAGCCGCCTGATGCTCAGCTTTTGCTTTCTCACCATCGAATGCAGGGTTGTTATCCGGGTATCCACCTTTTTCTTCCGGGAAATCACGAACGAAAAGGATTACTACGATACCAACGATAATTGCAATAACTGCGATTGCTACATAGTACATGGAATATCCAGCACTTTCAGCAAACTTACCTGCTACTGCAGATGTTGTAGCTGCAGATAACGGATAACCAGCTGTACACAGACCCATGGCTACACCACGTTTTGTCGGGAACCAGTGTCCGATGATCTCACCTGCAAGCAGCATAGCAGATGCAAGGGAGAATGTGTAGATTACTACATAACATACAACAACACCTACTGTGTTGTGCATCTGACCGATTGCTACTGTAAATACAGCAGTGATGATCATACTTAATCCCCAGTAAAGACGGATTGAATGCTTATTGATCAGACGACCAAGAATAATACTTCCAACGATACCAAACGGTACTGCAATAGTTGACATTGCATAAATAGCACCCTGATTGAGTTTCAAAACATTAACGAAAATGTCACGTGTTACGTTCAGGGAATCTGATGTCAGTGCGGAATACACATAACATGAGAAGAACGCCAGAATAACTACGATGTAGCCTTTTACACCGAGGTTCCAGCTACTGGTCTTTTTGTTGTTCATTTCAACTTCCTCCTATAATACCATTAAACCATATGTTACCTTCAAAACCTTACTCCCTACAGACATTTGTCCGTCACGTCCATGGGGTAGTTTCGAATGCGATACCCGTATTTTAGCTTAAGAATTTCTTAAAGTCAATCTATTTTCACCAAACCAGAGCAGTCCGTCCTTCTCTTTTATATGCAATTTGCACAAAGAGTTTTCACTTATCCGTTTTGTGCATTAGTGTTATGCGTTATACAAATTTAACTCTGCATTTTTTTCCGGCATTTTCCAGATTTCAACATTTTTTTCTAAAATCGCCGTTTTTGTTAATCCATTTTTGTTATTAAAAAATTGCCGTTCTCTTCATTATAATGTTTTTATTTCCGTACTATTTTTGAGATTTTTGTCTCAAATCCCTTAAAATCGTGTATCTTATAAGATTTTTATAAAATTTTTGTTAATTTTTTCTCAAGCATTTCCATAAAAATTGCGATCGCCGGATTGTAATTATTCTTACACCATGCCATAGTGATGTTATGATTTTTCGCCTCCGGCACATCAATATCGCGGATCACTACATGAGGATTCTGCTTTTCGATACTGCGGTTTGTAGTAATCGCAACACCATTTCCAGTCTGAACCCACAGCATGACGTCCTCCATCTTCTCCACCGGAAAGATATTCGGGTGCAGTCCACATCGCACGCATAGATTGGTGATATACCGATAGCCTTCCTCACTTGCTTTCGGTCCTAACTGGATAAAGCGCTCCTCCTTCAGATCCGCCAGCGAAATCGTCTCCTGCGCCGCCAGCGGATGGTTTCGGTTCAGCATGATGCAGGAATCAAACTTCTGAATATTTACGGTCATAAGATCCGGTTTATCATACAGGGAAAAACCATAGGTCAAAATGAGATCCAGATCCCGGGCATACAACCGCTCCGGCAGTTCCTTCAGAGAAAATCGCTCCAAACTCATTTCGATATTTTCATATGCCTCCCGAAATTCCCGGATCACATCGTCAAACAAACCGGAAATATCATAGATATCCAGAAATCCGATATGCAGATTTCCCTCATATCCGGAATTGGCATGTCTAGCTTCCTCCACCGCCTCCTCATAGTCTGTCAGCAAATGTAGCAGGCGGTTATACAGCACACTTCCACCCGGTGTCAATTTCAACCGCTTTTTATCCCGCACAAAAAGTTTCGTTCCAAGTTCCTGTTCCATGGCACTGATCTGGCGGCTCAATGCCGGCTGCGTGATAAACAGACATTTTGCTGCTTCTGTAAAACTCAGGCACTCTGCCACTGTGACAAAATATTTGATCTGATTAAATGTCATATCCGTTTCCTGTCCTTCCCGTTATTTTTTATCTATTTACAAACCTATCTATTCTCAAATATAGGTCATTGTCCATGCAAATAGTATCATTTCCATAACCTATTTGCAACAAATCCATTACCAAAAGACATATTTCTATAATACTTTTGCATGTATTGAGAAAGATACATCACTAGTCAGACCAGTTGCTTCCTGTTACACTGAATTTAACCAAGAAATCCATTTATAAAATAGCAACTTACTTTTTGGATTTCAGCTACAAATTCAGGTTACTTATTGAGGTTATTAAAAATTTAGGAGGTTTTACAATGAAGATTTTAGGTATCGTGGCTGGACGCCACAACGGAAACAGCGAAATTTTAGTAAAAGAAGCGCTGCTTGCCTGTCAGGAGGCTGGTGCTGAGTGCAAACTGATCAATTTATTTGATTACAACATCGAGCATTGTACCGGATGTGAAGCATGTACCATGCAGATGGGTGATGTAGCAATGGGAAAACTTGATAAATACAATGGCTGTATCTTAAAAAGCAAAGATGATATGGACAAGATCGTTCAGGAAATGTACACCTGCAACGGAATCATTGTTGGTGTTCCGACCTATGATCTGACACCAAGTTCTCTGTATCTGAAATTTGCACAGAGATTTCTGGCATACGAGCTTTCTTTCCTGCTTGAGATCGGTGCAGTCAAAGAAGATCCGCATATGGTAGGCGGACTGATCGCTGTCGGTGGTTCCTGCCATGACTGGCAGACACTTGCTCTGGAAGGCATGGGCGCGACCATGTTCACACAGTCTGTACAGGTTGTTGACCAGATGCTGTCCACAAGAAATGGTCGTCCGGGTAACGTATTACTGCGCGACGAGCAGATTGAGCGTGCTCACAAGATGGGCGAAAACATTATTAAAGCAATCAACACTCCGGTAGAAGAGCGCGGATGGCTTGGTGATCCGGATCAGGGAATGTGCCCGAGATGTCATTCCGCACTGATCTACAAAGGCGACAAACATTGGGATGGTATTGAGTTCCCATTCGAGTGTGCAGTTTGTGGTGCAGGTGGAGATCTGGTAAAAGACGAGAATGGCGAGTACAAATTTGTACTTGCTGAGAATGGTCTGATCCGTGATCGAAATGTAAACTCTGCCCGTGCAGAGCACTTAAATGAGATCATTAAGACGAGAATTGATTTCTTTGAGCATATGGATGTGGTTCAGCAGAAATATGGAAAATATAAAGAACTGAAATTCCCGGCTATTTAGGGTGGCACAACGCAAGGGTAAGCAGTGTGGTTTTAAAACACAACGTAAAAGAAAGGGACTCTGGCTATTTTTCTCGGCCAGCGATTGTTAGCGGACGAGACAAAATTGCAGAGTCCCTTTTCATAACCTACATTTTAAACCACACAATTACCCGAAATATGATTTTAGCGTCCACCACGCTTGTTCCACTTGCGGTTATTTTTTATAGTCTTAAACCGGCGGTCGCGTCCTTCTTTTCTACGATGGATACGACGGATATTATTATACAGTAACCAGATGATGAGCACGACAATAATTGCTCCCACAACACCTCCGCCGATCAACAGCAGTTTCTTTTTGCTGATCTGTGTATTGGATTTTGTCGCAGAAGTATTGTTATTCTGCGCATCGTTCCCGGTTTCTGCACTTTTTTCTGACAGCTCTGTCTGGTTATCGTTTTTACTTACCGTACCAGATTTTTCCCCAAACGGATAAGCAGTGATCTTCGCTCCAGTCGTGACCACATTGGCAGTTCCAACCTGTCTTCCACCATAAGAGTAAACCAGCGTTCCAAGAATGCTGTCACTTGTCTGATCATAATTAACCTCTGTCTGTGTATCTGCAAAATTTGCATTCGCCGGAAGTATGATCTGTGCCGTACTGTCTACTTTTGCAAAGGCATTCCATTCTGTAAACAAAGAATTTCCTGTACTTTGCGTATTTTCGTAACGGTTTTCATTCTGTGATACGTTAAAAAGTTTAAAGTTGTCAAAACAATAATCAAATAATGTTCTGGTATCGCTGTACTGACCGCCTGCGCTGCATCCCATAACCACGCAGATCAGTGTCATGCCATCTTTTTCTGCAAAAGTTACCAGTGTATTTCCGGCATCAGAAGTCCATCCGGTTTTACCACCTACACAGTATTCATACAGATTTTGACGACCTTTGTATGCACTGATCATCTGATGATGATTGTTCAGCGGAGTTGGATCCGCATGTTTGTTTGTCGGCGGGATTTCATAACGCACGGTTCCCACGATTTTACGGAACATACTGTTTTTGATTGCTTCTCTGGAAATCAGTGCCATATCGCGGGCGCTGACCACATGATTCGGATCCGGCAGACCGTTACAGTTGTTAAAATGCGTATTGGTGCAGCCAAGTTCTGCTGCTTTTGCATTCATCATATCGATAAATTTCTGATAGTCACCACCACCCACATGCTCTGCCACAGCGTAGGAACATTCATTTGCCGATTCCAGCATGATCGCGTACAGACACTGTTCCAGCGTCATTTCCTCATCCAGATCTCTGGCAATATGGGAAGTGCCACCTTCATTTTCGTATACCGCTGTTGCCGAAAAATGTACAACCTCATCCAGACTGCAATTTTCCAGTGCCAGTAAAGTCGTCATGATTTTCGTAATACTTGCCGGATAACGCGGTGTATCCGCATCTTTTTCAAATAAAACGGTGCCAGTGGACGCATCCATTACTACTGCACTTGATGCCTGCACTTCCGGTCCCGTCGGCCACTGTGCTGCCTGCGCCTGCGTGTTCTGTTCGCTGACATCTTCCCCCTCTGCAAAAGCCGGCGTTGTGCCAAATATGCCAACCGCCATTGCCACACACAGGAAAATGCCTGTCATTCTCTTTAATATTTTTTTCATTTTTTCCTCCAAATATGCCAAACTTCATCGCAGCTTACGCTGACCGGAATTACACACCAGGTCTCATTTCAAGAATGCCTTGAACGTCGTTTGCATACCTTCGTACCTTTACTCTATTTTTCCCATAAATGTGTTGATTATATTCTTCCCCAAAAAACTCTGCACATCTTTATAGAGTATTTATCTCAATCAGCAACGGAATTCTTATTGAAAACGGTCTGTCCCTTCATCATTTATAGATATGAGAGGATTCTCTATTAAGTTCAAGTCGAACGCACGTGAGACTTGGTGCGTGATTCTGGTCAGCGCAAGCTGACATCTTCTTTTTAGAATCACTGCACATCTTCGCTGAGCATTTATCTCAGTCGGAGATTGAACTCCCACTGAGAAATACTTGTTACTACTCACCACTTGCAGAAGTGGGAGTCTCAACTCAGACTGAGATAAATAAAAATTCACACAACAATTATCATAACAAAATTCACATATTCCGTCCAGTAGAAACACCTCTCAAGTGTTAAGAAACAGGCATTACAGCGAAAAATTCAGGATATCTTAATAAAATTCACCCGTATTTCTCTGCAAAACAGCGGTATTTCTCTTGTCGCTCCATGAAACTTATAGTAAAATACCAAGCAGACACAAAATTTTCTATAAAAAATTACTAAGTACAAACCTAAGACGTTTTCTATAAGAAAACTACCAAATATCGTAAGTACATAAATACAATAGTGGACACCGTTTGTGTCTGATTTTTTACTATAATTATCACAATTCCATTGTTTTTATAATGGAAATTTTACAAAACAAAAGTATTTTTAACGATGAAAGGAATTATTTTTATGAGATTAAGAAATGTACCGGGCTCCCGGGAAACCATCGCTGATCATCCGCTGTGTTTTCTGGAAGAAGACCCACAGGCCGGAAACTGGCATACAATATTTGGAAATGACAACCCGATCCGCATTGAAGTAGGCATGGGAAAAGGACAGTTTATCACCACTCTGGCTCAGCAGAATCCGAATATTAACTACATCGGTATTGAGAAATACTCCAGCGTGCTTGTCCGCGCTCTGGAAAAAACAGATGCTATGGAGACACAGCCGGAAAATCTGCGTTTTATCCGTATGGATGCAGAAAACATCTGTAATATGTTTGCAAAACATGAAGTGGATGGTATTTACCTGAATTTCTCCGATCCATGGCCAAAGGACCGCCACGCAAAACGCCGTCTGACTTCCCAGACCTTCCTCGGCAGATATGATAAAATTTTGAAACCGGAAGGACATGTGGAATTCAAGACCGACAACAAAGATCTGTTCCAGTTCTCCCTAGAGCAGGTAGAGCCTGCAGGATGGCATTTAGATGCATTTACCTGGGATCTGCATCATGACGAAACACTGAACCAGGGAAATGTTATGACTGAATATGAACAGAAATTTTCCTCCATGGGAAATCCGATCTGTAAGATGATTATCTCAAGATAACATCCATAGCGTATTTATCAACGTCGATCAAAATGAGCTACCTGGAATATTAGGCAGCTCATTTTTTAATCTCTGTAAATAAGCAACTCCTGTTCCTCCACAGTCAGTTCCGAACGCCATTCTTCTGCGGCAAGAAGTTTCAACTTTTCACTTTTTGTAAAGCGTTTGATCCTTGCCTCACGACTCATCGCTTCTGATTTTGTGTCATACACTTCCAGATACACCAGCTGCAATGGTCCGCGTCCCCGTGTATATTTGGCACCCTTTCCGCTGCGATGCTGTTCCAGGCGTGCTGCAATATCATTCGTCCATCCAGTGTAGAGACTTCCATCCCCGCACTTTAAGATATATGTATAATTTCTCGTTGTTTCTCTCATGTTCTCTCCAATATTACCCTTATTTTCTTAAATTATTTCTTATTCAGCATATTTCATCTATATCGTACAATAACAGACTCATCCTGTTTCATCTCAGTCTGAGTTGAGACTCCCACTTCTGCAAGTGGTGAGTAGTAACAAGTATTTCTCAGTGGAAGTTCAATCTCCGACTGAGATAAATGCTACGCGAGGATGTGCAGTGATTCTGAAAAGAAGATGTCAGCTTGCGCTGACCAGAATCACGCACCAAGTCTCACGTGCGTTCGACTTGAATCATCCGAGCACCATTTTCATCGGATTCGTATATTCCAATTGCAGTTTCTCTGCTCAGGGCGCACAGTCCATATTTTTCGCATATCTTACTGCACACCCCAAACATCCTTATAAAAAGCAATCGAACCTGCTGTATTTTATTCACGTACCTTCCTTTTTACCGACCAACGTATAGCGTTTTATCCAGATATCAGGTGAGACGTCTGACACCGGATACCAGGATTTTTCTTCTCCGGTAAAACTGTATTTATTTTTTCGATTGCGAATATTAACCGGTACACTGTTATTATACACAGATTCGCTGCAATGCGTGAACAAAACTTTTATCGAATATAGTCCATCGGATTTACCGGTTTTCCTTCTTTTGTCATGGAAAAATACAAGTTTGCGCCTTCTACGGAATAGTATTTGGTCGGCTCTGCCAGATAACCGATAGTATCGCCCTGTTTCACGTAATCTCCCGCGGATACTTCGACTTCTTTTAACTGACCATAGATTGCCTGATAGCTGTCACCAAGCCCGATGGTCACAGTCTGTCCTGTTTCTGCAGTCGTATCCACACCGATCACCTGCCCGTCTGCTGCCGCTGTCACGCGGTCATTGACTGCTCCCGCAATGATCAGTGCCGGATTATACTTATACTGATCCAATGTGGCAAAATAAACCGAACTGTCCATGCTGTAGTTCAAGATCACATCGCCTTCCAGGGGCCAGCTGATGGTGTCCGATGCAGAAAAATGCATCACCGGTTCTTCACTGGTCTGCACCTGACTGTTTAACGCCGTCGTATCGGTGCTTCCCTGTACCGGATCTGTCTGTGAGATCCCTGTTGTATCAGTCTGTGCGCTGAGATTGTCGGAAACCTGTGATTCCGGTGTCTGTGCCGCCATGGTTTCCTGGGTCTCATCCCCGGTAGAGGTGGTATCTGTCTCAGGCTCCACCCAGTCGTTTTCTGCCAGTGCCACCGCTTCATTTTGTGCGTTTTCCGCATTTTTCTTTTCTCTCTGATAAGCCCCCGCCATGGCAATGACTGCCACCAGCATGATCACTCCTGCGGTCAGATATGATTTCTGTGTATGGATGATTCGTCGCCGTTTTTCCTTTTTTTCAACATGCTCTGTCTTTTTCTGCTTTTCCATTTTTCTCCTCCAGATTCCAGTTCTTACTTATGGTTTTACTGTTATTCTTTCCGAAAAAAATGGATTTATTCAATGCAGTAAAAACGGACTGCAAAAAATACGGAAAATGAACTATGATACCTGCTATAAGAAAAAGAGTTTATTCCTTTATCGCAATTATAGTAAATTAATGAATCATATTATATGCCGATTTCTATATACCCTCAACTAACTTTTACCATGATTTGATGCTGACACCAGTATAATAGTAAGTCAAAATTTCGCGGCAGTTTTTCCCCTGTTTTGCCCGCTCATTTGCCCCATACTGGCTAAGTCCCAATCCATGTCCGATGCCTTTTGTGACAATACGGATTTTCCCGTCCAGTTCAGACAGATAGAAGCAGGCAGAATTCAAATGCAACGCCTGACGCACCGCTTCCCCGTTTGCTACCGTTATTCCATAGGTTACCTCCGTCACATATCCGGCACTGTCGCGTTTGGATAATTCCAATGCGCCGGGCATTTGAGCCGCATCCAACACCTCATCTTGAAAAATCAATGCCAATGCATTTACAAAATCCTGTTTTTCCATGTAACTGACATTCAAAAATCCGTCCGCAAGCATATCATCTTCGCTGTCGACACTCTGTAGCCAGATATAATCCTCCTGACCGGGAACTTCGGATGCGTTTCTGGTTTTACAATTTGCGGCATAATGATAAGCTGCCTGAATCGTCTGATCTTCACAGGTCAGGATTTCGCCGGATGTTTCCTCCACTGCCTGTCTGAGTTTTTCCATGTTGGATTCGTAAGAAGTTCCCCAAATTTTCTTCAATTCCTGTTCTGTGTAACTTTCTAACTCAGAATCAGATACAGTCCATTCTATATTTGTGTCCTGAATCTTTTTACTTTTGTCTGAGTCATTTTCACTTGTTGTACTTTTTCCTGTCTCTTTTTTTGCTGACAGATTTTCTTCCGATACATTTTCACCTGTCTGAGTTTTGCCTGCTGCATCTTCATCTGTTTGTGCTTCTGCCAATGCTTTCTGATAGCTTTTCCACAGGTTGGTTCGGGCAATAATCGTCTGTGCCTTCAGGCATTCCGATTCACTATCTATCGAAATTTCCCGTGCCACCACAAAGGGCAATTGTTCTTCGATCTGCTCCTGTACAGGATGTGTCTGTTTTCCTCCAAAACCGCCTCTCACCCAAACGGTCAGCAAATACGGAACAAAAATAATTAATATAAAAATTGAGCCATAAAGTTTGAATTTTTCTTTCATTCTAAACTTTATGACTCAGATTATTTTTTATTCCACAGATAATTTATTTTCAAGTCGAACGCACGTGAGACTTGGTGCGTGATTCTGGTCAGCGCAAGCTGACATCTTCTTTTCAGAATCACTGCACATCCTCGCGGAGCATTTATCTCAGTCGGAGATTGAACTCCCACTGAGAAATACTTGTTACTACTCACCACTTGCAGAAGTGGGAGTCTCAACTCAGACTGAGATGAACTTTAATATTCCTATCATCTGCAGAATTTCAATTCTTATCCGATAATTACTACATCTCAGAAAAAGCATTCGATAAAGCTGCAAATTCTGCAAGTGTCAATGCTTCACCACGGATTGTCAACGGTTTATCAATCGCTGTGATCGCCGCCTCAATCTGCTCCTTGGTGAAATTAATCTCACCGGAATTTTTCAGTCCATTTACCAGTGTTTTTCTGCGCTGATTGAAGGATGCGCGGATAATACGAAACATCAGTTTTTCGTCTTTGACATCAACGACTGGTGTCTCATGTCTGGTCAGACGAATGACTGCGGAACCAACATTCGGACGCGGCATGAAGCAGTTCGGTGGCACGTTTGCCACGATTTCCGGATTTGCATAATACTGTACTGCCAGAGACAGAGCACCGTATTCCTTGGAACCCGGTCCTGTTTTCATACGGTCTGCAACTTCCTTCTGCACCATGATCGTAATGCTCTCGATTGGCACATGGCTCTCGAACAGACCCATGATGATCGGTGTCGTAATATAATATGGCAGATTGGCTACCACCTTGATCGGACAGCCGCCGTTTTTCTCCTCTACCAGTTTGTTGATATCTACTTTTAAAATATCTTCATTGATGACAGTTACGTTATCAAATGCTTTCAGTGTGTCACCTTCCAGAATCGGGATCAGCACTTTGTCGATCTCCACCGCAACAACCTCACGGGCTGCGCAGGCAAGATACTGTGTCATGGTTCCGATACCCGGTCCAATCTCCAGAACAAAATCGTCTGGTGTGATACCGGCCTCGTCGATAATGCGCTCCAGCACATGAGTATCGATCAGGAAGTTCTGACCAAATTTTTTCTGAAATGCAAATTTATAACGGTTTAATACCGCAATGGTCTCCTGCGGATTTCCAAGATACGGTTTTGGTCTGTTTTCACTCATATTCCTATGTTCTCCTATATTATATGAAAAACAATGATTTTCCATATTCAAGTTTTATACTCTGCAAATATTGTCTATTTCTAACCAACTCAAATGCAAATGAGAATTAATGCACAACTCACTTTCTTATTTGGATAAAAACAGCTTTCTTGCATTTTCTTCGGTAACAGCAATCACTTCTTCTTTGGAAATTCCTTTCAGATCTGCGATTTCCTGTGCCACATAATCGATATACGCGGAATTGTTGCGTTTTCCGCGAAACGGTGTCGGTGCCATGTACGGACAGTCTGTTTCCAGCAAAATGCGCTCCAGAGGAATCTGTCGTGCAGTTTCTTTCGCCTTTTTCGCATTTTTAAAAGTCACCACCCCGCCAAGTCCGATATGATATCCAAGCTTTACATATTCCTGCGCCATTTCCGGAGAATAGGAATAGCAGTGAATCACGCCGCGCTGATTTTTACCACGGGCAGCAATCAGATCAAAGGTATCTTTTGCCGCATCGCGGCTGTGTACCGCGATCGGCAGATCCAGCTCTTTTGCCAGATCCATCTGACGCACAAACCAGTGCTGCTGCACTTCGTGGGGCTGTACATCCCAGTGATAATCCAAACCTATTTCGCCAATGGCTACCACTTTTTCTTCGGTGCGGGCTGTTTCCCGCAGACGGGCAAAAGTCTGATCATTTAAGTCTCCTACCTCATCCGGGTGAACGCCAACCGCCGCATAGACAAATGGATACTGATGCGCCAGCTCCACACTGCGCCAACAGCCGTCTAAAGATGCGCCGACATTTATGATCGTGCCGACATTCTGCTCCGCCATGCCGAGAAGCAGCACCTCTCTGTCTGTATCAAACTGTTCATCATCATAATGTGCATGTGTGTCAAAAATCATTAGCAGATCTCCGCTCCGGATGGCATTGTTTTCTCCGGTGTCATCAGGGACAGATTACCCTCTGCGTCCTCTGCGCATAACAGCATACCTTCAGAAAGAACGCCTGCCAGTTTTGCCGGTTTCAGGTTTACAAGTACCATGACTTTTTTGCCGACCATCTCTTCCGGTGTGTAATGTTTCTGGATTCCGGAAACGATCTGTTTTACCTGACTTCCGATTTTTACCTGAGAGCAAAGCAGTTTTTTGGATTTTTTCACTTTTTCGCAGGCAATGATCTCGCCAACCTGGAACTGCATTTTTCCAAAGTCTTCAAAAGTGATCTCTTCCTTCGGCTCAATGTCGATGACTTCCTCGTCTGCTTTTGCTTCCTCAGCCGGTGCTTCTTCTTTTACCTGCGGATGAAGTTCTTCTACTTTTTTCATAACCTCTGCAAGGTCAAGACGCGCGAACAGGATTTCCGGTTTATCTGTTACTTTCAGACCATTCTCACGCAGACCGAAAGTTGTCAGATCGTCAAAATCACGCTCTGTGCCGTTGATCTGAGCAAGGATTTTTGCAGATGTCTCAGGCAGGAAGCTCTTTAACAGTTCTGCACCGATGTTGATACTCTCAACCAGGTTATAAAGTACTTCTGCAAGACGATCCTGTTTTGTCTCATCTTTTGCAAGTGCCCAAGGCATGGTCTCGTCGATATATTTATTACATCTTTTGAATAAGGTAAATACTTCTGAAATTGCATCTGCCACACGCAGCTGATCCATTTTTGCAGCTACTTTGTCGCGGGTTCCTGTTACAACTGCTTTGAGGTCAGCATCTACGTCTTCCTCAACGCCTGTTTTGTTTACCACGCCGCCAAAATATTTGTTGCTCATGGAGATGGTACGGTTTACAAGGTTTCCAAGGGTATTCGCAAGGTCGGAGTTTACACGCTCAACCATCAGCTCCCAGGAAATGGTTCCATCATTTTCAAACGGCATCTCATGAAGTACGAAGTAACGAACCGCATCTACGCCGAAGAAATCTACCAGCTCATCTGCATACAGTACGTTTCCTTTGGATTTACTCATTTTTCCATCACCCTGAAGTAACCACGGATGTCCAAATACCTGTTTCGGCAATGGAAGATCCAGTGCCATCAGGAAGATCGGCCAGTAAATGGTATGGAAACGGATGATATCTTTACCGATCAGATGAAGGTCTGCCGGCCAGTTTTTCTTGAACAGGTCAGAAGAATTACCATCTGCATCGTAACCGATTTTTGTGATATAGTTTGTCAGCGCATCAAGCCATACATAAACAATGTGCTTCGGATCAAAATCTACCGGAATACCCCAGCTGAAGGATGTTCTGGATACACACAGATCCTGCAGTCCCGGAAGCAGGAAGTTGTTCATCATCTCATTTTTTCTGGAAACCGGCTGAATGAACTCCGGATGAGTGTTGATGTAGTCGATGAGGCGGTCAGCGTATTTGCTCATTTTGAAGAAATATGCTTCCTCCTGAGCCGGCTGAACCTCACGGCCGCAGTCCGGGCATTTGCCGTCTACCAGCTGAGACTCTGTGAAGAAAGACTCACACGGTGTGCAGTACATTCCTTCGTAATATCCTTTGTAAATATCTCCCTGATCGTACAGTTTTTTGAAGATTTTCTGTACCTGTTTCTCATGATCCTCATCAGTTGTACGGATGAAGTTGTCATAAGAAGCATTCATCAGATCCCAGATACGTTTTACTTCTCCGGCAGTTTTGTCAACATACTCCTTCGGTGTAATACCGGCTGCCTCTGCCTTTAACTCGATTTTCTGACCATGCTCGTCTGTTCCGGTCTGGAAGTATACGTCATAACCTTCCTGACGTTTGTAACGGGCGATACTGTCTGCCAGTACAATCTCATAAGTATTTCCAATATGCGGTTTACCTGATGTGTAGGCAATCGCTGTTGTCATATAATATTTTCCTTTGCAGGTTTTACACATAATCAAATCACTCCTTTTTTGGTATTTATCGGATGAACTGTCTGCATAATAATCTACTTAAATAAAGACTCAACAGTTCTTTTTTCCTAGTAGTTAAGCGTATCACAGGCACCTTGAAAAGTCAATGAAGCAGGCAGTCATAATGCCGGATTTTTGCGCCGACCGGAACGGAGTGTAGAGCGCAGTGATTCTGAAAAGAAGATGTCAGCTTGCACTGACCAGAATCACGCACCAAGTCTCACGTGCGTTCGACTTGAATTTACATCTTCTATTTTCATATTGATTCCTGTAAATAAGTAGCGTTATAATATAAGTTATCGCTGTTAACCAATTCACAGATAAAAAATATATCTTTATTCAAGTCGAACACATGTGAGGCTTGGTGAGTAACTATAGGAGGAATTGATATGGGAATTGCTCTACATAAAAGAAAATCATCCGGTTCTACCCTGATGACAGAAGGTACGATCTGGAAACACATTTTACTTTTTTCCATTCCGCTGATTCTTGGAAATATGCTTCAGCAGTTATATAACACCGTGGATTCCATCGTCGTTGGAAATTCACTCGGAAGTGAAGCGCTGGCGGCCGTTGGTTCCAGTTCTTCTCTGATCAGTCTGCTGATTTCCTTCAGTATGGGGGCCGCAGCCGGTGCCGGTGTCATTGTCTCACAGTTTATCGGAGCACAAAATAAGAAGGGCATTCATGAATCTGTACATACTGCTCTGGCAATCGCACTGATCCTTGGTGTCGTGCTGACCGTGCTTGGTATCACACTCTCTCCGCAGATCCTGCGCTGGATGGGAACACCGGATGAGGTTATGCCACAGTCCGTTATTTATTTAAGACTGTATTTTGCAGGACTGCTGTTCAGCGTTCTTTATAATATGGCAAGCGGTATTTTAAACGCAGTTGGTAATTCCAAGCGTTCCCTGTTGTACCTTGCCATTGCTTCTTTTACAAATATCGTACTGGATCTTTTATTTATCCCGGTGTTAAAAATGGGAATCGCCGGTGCTGCCATTGCGACCGATATTAGTCAGGTGCTTTCCGCGGTGCTGTGTATGTTGTATTTGATGCGGGTAGATGAAAGCTACAAAGTAGCATTAAGAAAAATCCGGATTCACAAAGAAGTGGCTGTTCGTATCATTCAGGTTGGTGTACCAACGGCAATCCAAAATACTGTTATTTCTTTTGCAAATGTACTGGTTCAGTCCAGTGTCAACAGCTATGGTGCACTGGCTATGGCAGGATTTGCAGCTTATATCAAGATCGACGGATTTAATATTCTGCCGGTTATGAGTTTCAGTATGGCGGCTACCACATTTGCCGGTCAGAATTATGGTGCCGGAAATATGGATCGTGTACGAAAAGGCATGAACGTAACTGTTGCCATGGGAGTGATTTACTGCCTTTGCATTGGCGGCATTTTGTTACTGTTCTCACATCCGATCATTGGTGTATTTTCCAAGGATCCGACGGTAATTGAATATGGTGTCCGTGCTATGTGGTACTTCTGCCCGTTTTACTTTATGCTGGCTATCATGCATGGCCTGGCAGGAGCGATCCGTGGAATCGGAAAATCTGTGCCGCCGATGGTTATTATCCTGATTTCACTGTGTGTGTATCGTGTCGTATGGATTCAGTTGGCTGTGCCGCATATTCCAACCATTGATGGCGTGTATATGGTATATCCGATTTCCTGGCTCATTGGTGCGATACTGATGATCATTTATACGAAAAAGGCGTTTCCGAAGCAGGTTTCTGCGGAAATTTAAGTTGTTAAAAGGGTCTGGTTTTATTTTGTCTCCGCAGCTAACAATCGCTCGCTGAGAAAAAATAAAACCAGGCCCTTAATTTACGTACACAACAACGGTTATGCAGCCACTAATCTGTTTCGCTATAAAATCCGTCTATTACCTACATCTAATGTGTAACCGCATGTAAATGCGTCACGCAGCGTAGTGTGGATGAAAATTTCAACATATCAATGCGTAAATGGAAAAAAGTCTATTTTTTCTCAGCGAGCGATTGTTAGCCGATGAGACAAAATAGACTTTTTCCCTTCACAATATCAAATTTTCATCCACACGGAGCAAGATTTATTCTTCGGTTTTATCCTCATCTTCAAATGCTTCCTCAGCTACCGGTGCATCTTCTGCATCTGTCTCAGCTTCAGTTTCTGTTGTCTCCTCAGCTGCCTCTTCCTCAGAATCAACTACTTCACCTTCATATACTTCCGGCTCCGGTTTTTCGCATTTTGCACCACAATTCGAGCAGAAGTTTGCACTATCAGCAACAGCTCCACCACACTCCGGACATCTTCTGATTCCACGGATATCATCTTTTGCTGATTTTAATTCACCGATTTCTTCAAAAGCGGCTCTAATCTCAGCAATCTGCTCGTATTCCGGATTCTCATCATCTTTGTGAGCCTGATAATAAGCCTGTCCAAGATCCTGATAAAGTTTGCGGATCGCTCCTTCACGTTCCTGAATATCTAATGTGATTCTCGCTGTATCTTTAATCTCCTTCGCTTTGCTTAAACCTGTTTTTCCTGCTGCGGAAATTGTGTTTCCTAATTTGTCAAAAAAATCCATTTTCAAAACCCCTTTCTGTGTATGGTTTTCAAGTTTTTCTTTATTATACCGTAATTCTGCCATTGCACAAGGAATTTTCTATAAACTTTTTATTAACTGTGATAACTAGTACATTCTGATAGATTCAAAAAAAGAGACCCATGTATGCCATAGAATTAAAAATTAATCCCTATTGACATACATGAGTCTCATTCATTAAGATTTGCCAGATTATCCTAAAAACGATAAACAGGTTGTTGACAAATCACACAATTCTTACTGTGCAAACTACTCCCTCACGAAGTTCCTTAAAAGAATCTCTTAATGAGGACGATTTGTCAATGTTTTTCTTATAAAATATCAATATACTCCCCTGCAAGTGCCTTATTCATACTGCGCACTGCACAGAATTTACCACACATACTACATGTGTCACTGTGATCTTCTTCCGGGCTTCTGCTGTCGCGGATTGCTTTTGCAGTCTCCGGATCCAGTGCACATGCATACTGGGCATCCCAGTCAAGTTTCTGACGGGCCTCTGCCATCTTGTCATCGATATCACGGGCTCCCGGAACACCTTTTGCAATATCTGCTGCATGAGCTGCAATTTTAGATGCGATAATTCCCTGTTTTACATCTTCTACGTTTGGAAGTGCCAGATGCTCTGCCGGTGTGACATAACACAGGAAAGCTGCTCCGTTCATTGCTGCCACAGCACCACCGATGGCACTTGTGATATGGTCATATCCAGGTGCGATATCAGTTACGATCGGTCCTAATACATAGAACGGGGCGCCCATGCAGATACTCTGCTGTACTTTCATATTTGCAGCTACCTGATCAAGCGGCACGTGACCCGGACCTTCTACCATAACCTGTACGTTGTGATCCCATGCTCTCTTGGTCAGCTCTCCAAGTCTTACCAGCTCTTCAATCTGACATACATCTGTGGCATCTGCCAGACAACCCGGTCTGCAGGCATCACCTAATGAAATGGTCACATCATATTCTTCACAGATATCGAGAATCTCGTCGTAGTACTCGTAGAAAGGATTTTCCTCTCCGGTCATGCTCATCCATGCAAATACCAGACTTCCGCCACGGCTTACGATATTCATTTTACGTTTGTGTTTCTTAATCTGTTCAATGGTCTTTCTTGTGATTCCACAGTGGAGTGTGACAAAATCCACTCCGTCTTCGGCATGCATCCGAATTACATCAATGAAATCTCTGGCTGTTAATGTTGCCAGATCTCTCTGATAGTGGATGACGCTGTCATAAACCGGAACCGTACCGATCATCGCCGGACATTCGCTCGTCAGCTTTCTGCGGAATGGCTGTGTATTTCCGTGGCTGGACAGATCCATGATCGCCTCAGCGCCCAGATTTACCGCGCTCATTACTTTCTGCATCTCGATATCATAATCTTTACAGTCTCTGGATACCCCCAGATTTACGTTGATCTTGGTACGCAGCATGCTGCCGACTCCCTCCGGATTCAAGCAGGTATGATTCCTGTTTGCGCAGATGGCTACTTTACCCTCTGCTACCAGCTTCATCAGCGCCTCGGACGTCATATGTTCTTTCTTCGCAACCGCCTCGATTTCCGGTGTTACGATTCCTTTTCTTGCTGCGTCCATCTGTGTTGTGTAATTTCTCATTTTTTCTCCTTCTTTCATGAATGACTGTTTATGCCCACAACATTTTTCTTATGCGACAAAAGGTGGTGCCCCCAATTTGCCGCCATGCATTACCTACTAATACATCATGATTTTTTCAAAACCGATGTACGTTCCGGCCGTATCTGACTGATCACGCCGCCTTTTTGCAGCGCGCCTACCAGAAAATAAGCCAGAATACTTCCTACGACTGTGGAAACAAGAAATGGCACAATGTATACAAACAAACCGCCCGGATTCAGTCCCATAAACAGTTTTGCAACCGGATAAGCAGCAAGTCCGCCAAGGATTCCTGTTCCGGATGCCTCTGCGATACAGGTCAGCCACAGTTTTCGGAATGCCATGTAAGCCAGACCGCAGCATAACGCGCCGATCATACTTCCCGGAAATGCCATCAGGCTTCCCAGTCCCAGAAGATTACGGATCAGACTTGCACAAAATGCAATACCAACGCCCCATCCCGGACCAAGTACAACCGCTGCCAGAATATTTACCATATGCTGTACCGGTGCACATTTGCTTCCAAAAATCGGAAAACTGAGCAGACTGCCGACAACAGCAACTGCTGTCAGAACCCCCGCCATCGCAAGTTTTTTCACTGTGTCACTCTGTTTCATTTACTCTCAACCTCCTTTTTTCTTTTTCCTGTTTTTACGAATCTTTTGTCCGTTAATAAGTTTTCTTTCGTAAAAGAATCTCATACTGACCTGAATCGTATCTTAAGTCTCACCTATGTTTGACTCTATTTTTCTGTGGATTTCTCACCCACAACTTTGCCGACGATCACGCAGATCACGATCGTGATCACCATGTCCGGCAATGTATTTCCAACTGGCAGATCCACCCGCATGAGCAGTCGGTAAAGAACGAAACCGATCACCCAGATGATAAGATTGCGCCAGTCAAAAGCATTTTTACGTCTGTCCCTGTGCAACAAGAAGAAATCTGCGATCTGAATTGCGATCATCGGTGCAAATACCGATCCGATCAGATACAGAAAATCTGTAATATCGTCCATCGGGAACAAAATCGCTCCCACAGTTCCAATGATCGTCACCACAATAGCGGCGTATTTTCCTTTGATTTTACTGAAAATGGATTCGCTGGAAATCCCGGCAGAATACGCATCCAGAAACGTGGTAGTTACGGTAGAAAAAACAATGATCAGCAGACCGGCAATACTGAGTCCCGCTTTCAGTAAAATCTGTGCAATGTCAGATTCTCCGGTAAACAGCGCTGCTCCCATTCCGATGACATACATCCAGCAGCTTACAATGCCGTATACAATGGCACTGACTGCCGTTGCTTTTACCGGTTTTTCCGCTTCTCTTGTATAATCGCTGATCAGTGGAAGCCAGGAAAGCGGCATTGCCACAGCAAGTTCCACCGCTGCTCCAAAGGAAAGACTGTCGTCTGCGGTACTTTGAATGACATTTCCGTCAAAAAAAATTACTTTGCACAAAACCAATGTCAGAATAAAAAGCAGTACCATCGCTGCGGTATTGATTTTTCCAAGATTTGTAATGCCGATCAAAATCCACACAACGATCAGTGCGCCAATGATCAGACACCAGAGCCATCTTCCGGTCGAAACCATGCCGTCTACTGCCAAAGCTCCATCATAGATCATGATAGCGGTCCATCCTACCAGCTGAAGGACATTTAAAATGGCAAAAAACTGACCACCTTTATTTCCGAAGCTGCTTTTTACAGTCTCCATGGCACTGAGACGGCTTTTTCCACCGATCACACCTGCCAGAAACAGCATGACACAACCAATGACATGTCCGATCAAAATCGCTGCCAGACCTTTTTGAAATCCTAAAGAAGAAAAATAGGTTCCTGTCAGAATTTCAGCAATGGATACGCCCGCGCCAAACCAGATCAGTCCGTTTTCCAAAAGGGAAGTTCTCTTTTCCATCACTTACTCCCCCTGTTCTTTCGTAAATTCATTTTCAATGGCAAATCCGTGATCCATCGGTCCGCTTCCTGCCCCCAGATCCAACATTGCTGCCAGTGCGCCGGAAATATATTCCTTTGCACGCTCTACCGCCGTTTGCAGATCATAACCTTTTGCCAGATTGGATGCGATCGCGGAAGAAAGTGTGCATCCCGTTCCGTGGGTATTCGGATTATCGATACGTTTGCCTTTGAACCAGTGATAGCTGCCGTTGGCAAAAAGCAGGTCGTTGGCATCATTTAACTGATGGCCTCCCTTACAAAGCACGGCACAGTCATATTCCTTTGAAATCTGCTCTGCTGCTTTGATCATGTCTTCGGCACTTTTGATTTTCATCCCCGTCAGCACTTCTGCCTCCGGAATGTTCGGTGTCAAAACAGTGGCAAGCGGAAATAATTTCTGTTTTAAGGTATCAATAGCATCCTCACTGATGAGGCGCGCTCCACTGGTCGCCACCATCACCGGATCCACCACGATATTTTTCGCCTGATAATGCTTTAATTTCTCTGCGATCACGCAGATCAGTTCTTTTTCAGAAACCATTCCAATTTTGACTGCATCCGGAAAAATATCTGTAAAAATGCAATCAAGTTCCTGCCCTAAAAACTCCGGCGTTGCGTTTAAGATTCCTGTGACACCGGTCGTGTTCTGGGCGGTCAGGGCAGTGATCGCGCTCATGGCATATACGCCATTTGCCATCATTGTCTTGATATCCGCCTGGATACCGGCGCCTCCGCTGGAATCGCTTCCGGCGATCGTTACTGCTGTTCTCATAAACTTAATCTCCTCTCATTTGTCTCTTATTTGTTCAGCATACGTTTTCTAATGCGACAGGAAGTGGTGCCCCCGACCTATCGCAGATATTTACTAATTTGTCCAATATTGCTCAAACTCAGATAACCGCTTTAAATATAATTCCCCTGTCTGGCGCACACCCTCCTGATCCGTTTCTCCGTCAGCATCGTATACGCCGATTGCCCGAAAGCCTGCCTTTTTAGCAGTTTTCAGTGCATACAGAGAATCTTCAAAAACCAGTGTTTCTTCCGGTTTTGTGCCAAGGCTTTCTGCTGCCAGTTGATAGATCAGCGGAGAATGTTTGCTTTCTCCCACTTCTCCGGTGGTATATATCTGCTCCAGATAATCAAACAAACCGATTCGCTGCAATGCTTTCGTCACATGCTCCCGTGGACTGGAAGTTGCCGTGATCATTTTTACATTTTGCTTCTGTAAAAACTGTAATAGCTCTTTTGCGCCTTCTTTTGGCTGCACTTCGTAAAAATAGAAATCCTGAATCATCTGCTCGATGCCGTTTAAAATTTCCTGCGGTGTATCTGGCAAATGGTACTGCTCCTTTAAATAATCTGCACCCTGCTCCATGCTCATAGAGAACAGGATCTGACCCAGTCCATCTTCCGGCTCAATGCCACGTTTTTTCAGATACCGCACTCCAAGATCGTTCCAAACTGACATAGAATCTAATAACACTCCATCCAAATCGAAAATTGCTCCACGAATACCATTTTTTTGTGCTTCATCTTTCTTGCACATATTCTCTTGAACTACATCTGTCTGCACTGTATCTTTCTGAAACGCATTCTCCCGCATCACATCTGTCTGCATAGTATCTTTCTGAAACACATTCTCCTGCATCACATTTTTCTGACTCATGCTTTCACCATCTTCTCGGTTGCAGCTTTCAGATTTTCTGCTGCCTTCTTGATATCCGGCTGTGCATAAATCGCACTGATCACAGCGATACCGCAAATACCGCTTCCAGCAAGTGTGTATACATTCTCCTGTGTGATTCCACCAATGGCAATGACCGGAATGGATACCGCTTCACAGATTGCTTTTAACGTCTCATGCGGCACTTCTGTCGCATCATCCTTAGAACCGGTCGGGAATACCGCGCCGACGCCCAGATAATCTGCGCCGTGTTTTTCTGCTAAAATCGCCTGCTCTACGGTCTGTGCTGACACACCGATAATTTTGTCCGGTCCTAATTTTGCACGGACATCTCCGGCTTCCATGTCGCTCTGTCCCACATGCACGCCGTCTGCATCCATCGCCAGTGCGATATCCACATTGTCATTAATGATAAATGGTACGTTATATTCACGGCAAAGCGCCTGCAAATCTTTTGCTTCTTCCATAAAATGCGCTTCATCCAGCTGTTTTTCTCTTAACTGTACAAAGGTCACTCCGCCATCCAGACTCTCCTTTACAACAGAATGCAAGGTTCTGCCGTTTAACCAGTGGCGGTCTGTGACTGCATATAAAAGTAACTGATCCTTTGTCAATGTATTTCTATTGAATTTCATATTTTGCCCCCTGCGCTAATGTTTCCGCGTTCATATTGTAAATGGCATCAATAATACGGTTGCGATAAGTGGAATTGCCATCGCCTTCCTGCATGTTGCGCCAACCGATCTCACCGGCAAGTCCCATCACACAGACTGCCGCCGCTGCTGCTTCCAGTTTATTATCCGGATTTGCGGTAATATATGCTGTCATCACACCGGATAACTGACAACCGGTTCCGGTAATTTTTCCCATCTCCGGTCTGCCGTTGCGGATGACATAACATTTCTCTCCATCGCTCACCAGATCAATCGCGCCGGTAATTGCCACGATAGAACCACTCTGCTTTGCAAAATTTTTCACAAAGGCAACTGCCTGATCCAAAGTGTCCTCTGTCACAGCGTCTGCCACATCTGCATCTACACCTTTTGTAGTACCGCTGCCGGATGCCAGTGTCTTGATCTCGGAAATATTTCCACGGATCACGGTTGGATGTAAGGTATCCATCAGTTCAATGGCAGTGTTGGTACGAAGTGCGGACGCGCCTGCGCCAACCGGATCAAGTAAAACCGGGTGTCCCAGCTCATTTGCACGTTTTCCTGCAAGTAACATTCCCGCGATCGTGCGTTTATTTAAGGTACCGATGTTGATATTCAAACCACCACAAATTGTAGTGATATCTTCTACTTCTTCTGCTTCATCTGCCATAATCGGGCTTCCACCACAGGCTAATAATACGTTTGCCACATCGTTGACGGTGACATAATTTGTAATGTTGTGTACCAGAGGTACCTGTGTTCTTACGTTTTCCAGACATGTTCCTAACATTTCTCTTTTCTCCTTAAAAAACAATCTATTCTCAAGAAATACATTGTTGTATGATTTTATAATCATCTTTTTAAAACATACTTCTCTATAACAACTAAAATTTCAAAATGTACTACTTTGCGATTCACACTCACGCTTTTCAAGGGCACATCCTTTTACAACAATAAAGCGGATACACCAAAATCGGTATATCCGCTTTATAAACAATACAAAAAATACTGCATCCGCTATATCCCTACGTTGGCATTATCCAAATCAGGTTACGGGTCCAGACCACTTAGTCCGCTCTCAGCCTGCTGTCGGCAAGCTCCCCTTTTTCTTATTCTCTTATCGTATTTTACAGATGAACTTCTGCAAAATTCCAACCCAGCAATTATCTGACGTTTTTCAACATCAAGCCCTTGTTGATTGACGATATTATAGCACTGCACCACTTTAATTGCAATAAGTATAAGCATTTTTCTTATACCATCTTAAAGATATCATTTTCAGCACAATTCTTTATTTTTTCTTTTTTCTAATATGAATCTCCGGGATCGCCACAGATTCATAAGTGATGGAATCCTGTTCTTCTTCGCCCTCTTCATCTTCCACTTCCGGTTCAGTATGTACCTCCGGAACTGCCAGATTTTCATATTTTACATCATAGGATTCGTGTGTTGTTTTCTTACCGTCCTGTTGTTTTTTCTTTTTCCAAAACATAGAGTTTCCTCCAAAGTAATATGTTTGTGTTTATTATAAGTTAAAGTTACAGCAAATTGATAAAAAATGTAATGATCAGACTGTTCAAAAAGTCTGCGAAAAGACTTCCGATCAGCGGAATGATCAGATAAGCCTTTACGGATGGTGCATAACGGTCGCAGATTGCCTGCATGTTTGCCATGGCATTCGGTGTCGCACCCATACCAAATCCGCAGGTTCCGGCTGCAAGTACTGCCGCATCGTAATCACGTCCCATAACGTTGAATACAATGAATCTGGCAAAGATAAACATCAAAAGTACCTGAACGGACAGCAGGATTACCAACGGCAATGCCAGTGCTGCCAGCTGCCACAGTTTCAGTGTAATCATGGCAATACCAAGGAACAGGGACAGACAGATACCACCGATATCGTTAATCTCACCCATGTAAATTGTAAACTTACCGGAATATTCTCCAATATTTCTAAACAACGCTGCCGCAATCATAGCTCCAATATAAATCGGGAATGTCATACCTGTTTTTGTCAAAAGCCATGAGAAAATTGTTCCCAGACCAATAGCAAGGATCAGCTGAAATACAGCTGCCGCATACATGGAAGTATGACGGGTATGTTTTTTCTCATCCTCTACCAGAAGGCTGTCATCCTCTGCTACTGCGGTGGTGATTAGGTTCTTTTTCTCCACCAGAGATTTACCGATCGGACCACCGATCAGACTTCCGGTGATCAGACCGAAAGTTGCCGCTGCTGTACACAATGTCGTTGCACCGGAGACATTAAAATCTTCCAGAACCGGTCCGAAAGCACCCGCGGTACCATGTCCTCCAACCATCGGGATAGAACCGGTACACAGACCAATCAACGGATCCAGGTTCAGGACTTTTGACATTCCTACTGCCAGGAAGTTCTGACACAGGATCAGTCCTACAACCAGTCCTAAGAACACGATCAGCGATTTACCACCGCTTTTTAAAACTTTAAGGTTTGCCTGAAATCCTACAGAAGTAAAGAAAAATACCATGCAGACTTCTCGCAACGTATCATCAAAGGAAACTTCTGCAATTCCGGTTCCATATAGTACGCAGGTCAGGATTGCAAAAAGCAAACCACCAACGACCGGCGCCGGAATACAGAATTTTTCCAGAAAATTAATTTTTTTCTTCAAAAATCTACCAAGTAACAGAACCAGTACCGCAATGGCAAGGGTCTGATACATATCTAAATGTAGTTCCATAAAAATCCTTTCAAACTTATCAACAAGTACCTTTTTTACTCATTCACAGTGATTCCATGTTTTTCGTAATAAGCCGCAGCTCCGTCATGGAATGGAATTGTCACATTTTCCGTCGCACTGGTTTCATCCAACTGAAGATCCAGCGGCAGGGAATACTGAATATCCTGCTTGCGGCTGAATAACTGTTCGGTCAGAGTTTCCACTGTTTTATCACTCAGCTCATCACTGACAAGCAGAAGTGATTGCACACCAACGGTTGTTGCCTCCTCAGACTGTCCGCTGTATGTATACACCGGAATTGTATACGGTGTATAGAAATCATACGCTGCCATCAGTTTCTGAATATGTGTCTCATCAAGTGACAGCAGACGGATGCCGCGCTGACGGGTCAGCTCCTCGATAACGGTTGTCTGTACACCGGCAGTACAGAACATGGCATCGATTTTTTCAGAAACAAGTGCCTCTGCTGCCTGGGTGTAATCCAGATTTTCACAGTCTACCAGTTCATCAGAAAGACCATAAGCCTCAAGGATCTGTTTTGCATTTCGCTCAGTTCCGGACTCTTCCTCACCGATACTTATTTTTTTGCCAAGCAGATCATCCACACTGTGGATGTCAGAATCCGCACGGACAACGATCTGGCAGGCTTCGGTATACAAAGCTGCTACCGCACTGTAACCGTGCAGTGGTTTTTTGTTAAAATCTCCGGTTCCGTGGTACGCATCGTCAGTCAGATCCGCCTGTGCGATCGCCATCTGAATGTAACCGTCAGAAAGCAGACGGATATTTGCTGCTGATCCCGCGGTTGCACGCACGGAAAACTGCAGACTGTCATCATCCTGAGCAACTACCTGTGTGTACGCATTTGCAAACGCAGAATACATACCGCCCACGGCAGCGGAGCCAAAACGGATGGATGTTGTGGATGTGCTTCCACAGCCCACAGCGAAAACCAGAGAGAGACTTAAGAATAGTGCTATTATTTTTTTCATGAAGTTTCTCCTTGTAAATTTACTATCAGTACAGTACATTCCTCTCCATTCAGATTACTTTTCATGCAAGGCAAGCATTATCACTTTCTGAATGCATGCAAGGAGCACACTGTAACTTACAGAAAGCAGAGCGAACATAGAAATATTATGCTGGCTCTGCCTGTCTGTTACTATAATCTGATCTTATTTTTCAAATCTTACTCAAAAATAATTTTGCGGTAGTTCTTTTTACCACGGCGTAATACAAAGTCTTCTTTGTTGATGTCTTCCGGTTTGTAGGAAGCTTCGATAGAAGCAACTTTCTCGCCGTTTACGGCAACTCCGCCCTGCTGTACTGCACGACGTGCCTCGGAACGGGATGCGCATAATCCGGAAGCAACCAGCAGACCCATGATGTCAATCTCGCCGTCACGCAGATTTTCTTCTGTGATCGTTGCAGTCGGCATATTTGCTGCATTTCCGCCGGAGAACAGTGCGCGTGCGCTCTCCTGTGCTTTTGTAGCTTCTTCCTCGCCGTGAACCAGTTTTGTCAGCTCAAATGCAAGGATCTCTTTTGCAGTATTTAACTGGCTTCCTTCCCATTTATCCATCTCATCGATCTGCTCTAACGGAAGGAAGGTCAGCATACGCAGGCATTTTAATACATCGGCATCGCCAACGTTTCTCCAGTACTGGTAGAACTCGAATGGAGATGTTTTCTCCGGGTCAAGCCATACAGCGCCGGACTGGGTTTTACCCATTTTTTTGCCTTCAGAATTCAGAAGCAGTGTAATGGTCATTGCGCATGCGTTTTTACCAAGTTTACGACGGATCAGCTCTGTACCACCAAGCATGTTGGACCACTGATCGTCACCACCAAACTGCATGTTGCAGCCGTATCTCTGGAATAACTCATAGAAATCGTAGCTCTGCATGATCATGTAGTTGAACTCTAAGAAGCTTAATCCACGCTCCATACGCTGTTTGTAGCACTCAGCAGAAAGCATACGGTTTACGGAGAAATGCGGTCCGATATCGCGCAGAACTTCTACATAATTTAAGCCAAGCAGCCAGTCTGCATTGTTTACCATTAATGCTTTTCCATCGGAAAAATCAATAAAACGGGACATCTGTTTTTTGAAACACTCACAGTTGTGGTTGATGGTCTCTTTTGTCATCATCTGACGCATGTCAGTACGTCCGGACGGATCACCGATCATAGCTGTACCGCCGCCGATAAGGGCGATCGGTTTGTTGCCTGCCATCTGCAGTCTCTTCATCAGACACAGAGCCATGAAATGTCCTACATGAAGGCTGTCTGCTGTCGGGTCAAATCCGATGTAAAATGTTGCTTTTCCGTTATTGATTAATTCTTTGATCTCTTCTTCATCTGTAACCTGGGCGATCAGACCACGGGCTACTAACTCGTCATAAACTGTCATAATGTACTCTCCTTTTTATCCATGTTTAAAATAGTTTTCTTATACACTTTGTAATTATTCAAAAATCAGTCTCAGGCTTTTTATGTCTTATAATTACAAAACCCGCCCTCACGCACTGTACATGCATAAGGACGGGATAAAATCTCGTGTTACCACCTTAATTCACAGACCGCTCACACGATCCGCCTCACCAAGTATCTGACAATACTTCTGCAATATAACGGTTGCTCCCGGCACAGCCTACTGATCATCAAAACTTTTCTTCCATATTTTATGACTCAAAATATCTTTAAAAATCTATTTTTCCGTCCGGTTCTGATAACGTTCAATGCGCAGCTTGTGAATGTATTCGGTATCAGTTTTCCATGCGCCTCTCACCATCCGGCAGCTCTCTGTATGTTCCGCTCATACTTACTTGTTTCAGTCATTGCTGTTTTTGTCTGCAATTATTTTTTACACGCTCATTATTATAAAAGTTGCGTTTGGAAATGTCAATGTAAAGTTTGCGCTTCCTACAACATCCGCCTGCCGGAGGCTATATGGGGGATTTTCATGTCCAGAAAGATTATTTAGATCAGTCCATGCTCTTTCAGTTTTTCGTAAAGAACCGTTCTTGAAATTCCCATCATTTTCGCAGCCTGCTGTTTATTTCCATGCGTTGTCTGTAATACTTCCTGAATAATATTCTTTTCAAACTCCATTCTCAACAGCCGCAGATTATAAGTAGTCTTCGGTGCTGATGAGTAACGACTGACCAGGGTTTTGAAAGACTCTGAATGGACAAAATCTGCCTGTGTCAAAATTGGTGAAGTTGCATTGTTCATTGCCACCTCCACATAATTTTGCAGTTCACGAATATTTCCCGGCCAGTCATATTTCATGAGGAAATTCAGTGCTTCCGGCTCAATTCCCTGTACAAATGTCCCCATCTCCCGATTCAGTTTTTCAATCATATTCTCAACCAATAACGGAATATCCTGTTTATGTGTTCTCAACGCCGGAGCCTGTATGCGAATGACATTCAATCGGAAATATAAATCCATTCGAAACGCACCTTTTTCTACCAGATCAAGCAGCGATTTATTTGTTGCCGCAATCACACGAATATCAATTGGTACACTATCTGCACTTCCCACCGGTGTCACTTCATGTTCCTGAAGAACGCGAAGAAATTTCGGCTGCATTGTAACCGGAAGCAGATTTACTTCATCCAAAAAAATGGATCCATGATTGGCAACCAGAAAACGTCCTTTTTTGCCATCTTTTAATGCCCCGGTAAATGCTCCCGACGTATAACCAAAGAATTCAGATTCCATCAGATCTTCCGGAATTGCCGAACAGTTAACGCGGACAAAATCGGAAGTAGCTCTTGGACTCAACGTATGAATGGAATGTGCAATCAACTCTTTACCCGTTCCTGTTTCCCCCTCAATAAGAACGGTTGACGATGATGCTGCCGCCTGACGGATCTGATTTTTCAAATGCAAAATCTCCGGACTTTCTCCTATAATATTTTCCAGAGAATACTTCGCTCCATGCTCTCTGCTCAGGCGCTTCTGATAGTACTCCACTTTTTCAGACAAGGCCTGAAGCTGCTTTTCCAATTGCATTGCTTCTCTCGCACCATGAACAATCGTGTATAAAAAACACCCTACCACCTTTTTATCCGCAGAAAACCGTGGAATATAATTTGTAAACATTGTTACATCATTCAGGACAACCGGATGACCAAACACTGGCTGACCGGTCTCATATACCTGATGTGCCAGTGTATCCGGTACAATGTCTTCTACTCTGCGCCCCAACGCATTTTCCTCTGTGCAGTTTGTCATCCGGCACCAGTTTTCGCTGACATATGTATAACGTCCATTTGCATCCAGAATAGCAAATGAATTTAATGCATTCATAAACTCTCTGGCATCCTTCATTGATAATTGTGCCATATCCCCACCTCTTTCTTTCGAAATATTTTATCATGTTTAGCACTTTTATTCAACTTTCCATTGTATTTCAGTAACTATTTTATTCATTTTGCATAATCCCTGTCAGTTTTTCCTTACATGTCATTAAAACCATACATGCATAAAAAACGTATTATCTGCAATCTTTTTTAAAAAAACAATCATTTATGTACGGATATCCTGACACTGTATATTTTCTGAAATCCGCCAAAACAGCGGATTTCTGCTCTGGCATGTTTCTTGCTGTTTGTTAAGAGGTAACAAAAATGGGGGACAGGAAACTGTCAATGTCCATTCTGTGTTTTGTCCTTTAAATATCAGAATGTGCAGAAAAATGTTAGGAGGTTTAGGTATGAAAATCAAAAAAATTGTAGACATCAGCATGGTTCTTGAAGAAGATCTGCCAAGTGATCCGGAAATTCAAATTCCGCATATCCAGAGAAGAAACCATAAAGATACTGCACCGGAGATGGGCAATTATTTTCCGGGTGCAACAATCGATGATCTGCCGGAAGGAAACGGATGGGCGATCGATTTTGCCCAGTTATGTACCCATTCCGGTACTCATCTGGATGCCCCATGGCATTATTATCCAACCATGAACAATGGGGAAAAAGCATGGACCATTGATGAAGTTCCTTTAGAGTGGTGTGTCGGAAACGGTGTAAAAGTAGACATGAGAGACAAACCGGACGGATACAGACTGATGCCGGAAGATTTTGAAGAATATTTTAAAAAAGTCGGTTATGAACTTCAGCCGGGAGATATCCTTTTGCTGAACACAGGTGCAGACAAACGTTGGGGTACCAAAGAATACCTGGTAGCCGGCTGTGGTGTCAGCAAAGCAGCTACCTTATGGATGATCGATAAAGGAGTGCATGTCTGTGGTACAGACGGATGGAGTTGGGATGTCCCGCTTCCATATGAAGCAAAAATGTTCCAGGAAACCGGAGATGCTTCCGTACTCTGGGAAGGTCATCGTGCCGGTGCCGAAAAAGCATACTGCCATATCGAAAAACTGACCAACCTGGAAGCACTCCCTCTCACCGGATATACTGTATGTGCATTCCCGATTAAGATTAAAGGTGCAAGTGCCGGTTGGAGCCGCGTCGTTGCTATTTTTGAAGAATAACGGTTTCCCATAAATACTTTAGTATGATAAAAATCCGACAATTATATTTATCTTCTAAAGGAAGAAATTACTGACATGAAAGGAGAAGCATATGGCTACTCAAAATATCGTTTTCTTAGTAATATTTATTATCTTTTTAGCATTCCTGTTCATATCCAGTTTTGTCGCAAAGAACTGGGTCAAGGAAACCGATGATTACGTTCTGGCCGGTCGTCAGATTTCTACCGGAATGAACATCTTCGGTGTTATCGCAATCGGATTTGCCGGAACTACCATGGCTCTGGCTCCCGGCTTTGCCATTCAGTTTGGTTTTAAAGGATCTTTCCTCTGGAGTGCAATCTACAGCTTCTGCGGACTTGCATTTTACGGCTTACTTTATTCTAACTTTGTTCGCCGCTGTGGTGCTCAGACACTTCCGGAGTTCCTGGAAATGCGTTATGACGGCAAAACACGTTCCGTTATCGCTATTACATCTGTTGTAGGTATGCTCGGTATCATGGCAAACAACATTGTATCCGCCATCACAAATATCTGTGCATACACAGGCTGGAATAAAGCTGTTGTTACTGCTGTTATTTTCGCAGTTATCATTGCTTTTACATACATTTCAGGTATGTGGGCTATTTCCATGACTGACCTGGTACAGGTTATCATGGGTATTATCATCGTTCCGCTTGTTATGGTACTTGTTATCAAACAGTATGGTCCGCTCAGCGGTCTCGCAAGTGCATGGCCAAATGGCAACCCGATGGGTGAAGGTTTCATGGGAACCATCCCGAACGCAGGACTGACTTATCCGTCCGTTATCAACTTTGTAATTCTGTTTGCATCCGCTCTGGTTTGGGGAAATAACTACTACTGGATGAAGATTGCAAACTGCCGTTCTGAAAAAGTTGCACGTAAATCCTTCGTATGGTCTGCATTTTTACTGCTGATCATCTTCTGTGTACCGCTTGGTATCGTTGGTCTGTACGCAGGTGCTTTCCATCCGGAAGTATTTACATTTAATGGCGGTACTGTAATGCCGACAGGTGCTTACGGATTTATCGCTTCCACATTGATTCCGTTATTCGGTTCACTGGCCGTTATCGGTGCTGTAGCAGCTTCTGTTTCTACATCTGCTACCTCAGCACTTGGTGCTTCTGCCGTTATGACACGTGATATTTATCAGCGTCTCATCGACAAGAGCGGAGATCCGAAAAAGAGACTTCGTGCTTCTAAATGGATCCTCATCATTGTTGGTGCTGTAACATTTATCCTCTGCCAGTTCCCGGGTGGTCCTACTTACCTGTTTGCATTTGCAAACTGCTGGCTCGTTCCACCATCCGTATTATTATTACTTGGTATGGTTTGGAAAAAATTCAACTCCACCGGTGCTTTCTGGGGCGCATTATGTGGAATGGTTGTCATGGCAGTATTTGAATTACTGGAATTAACCGGTGTATTCGTTGTCGGCAGCTACATTTACCTTGCTACTCTTGGTCTGATCGTATCCTTTGTGGCAGCTATCATTGCCAGCCTGTTCGGCAAACCGAAATACTTCGGTGAGTCTGACTGGGAACGGGTTCCAAACGATCACAACCGTGAAAATATCACATTAGATGCTACTGATAAAGAAGCTCTTCGTCTGATCTGTGTAGGTCACAAATACATGGCTGACATCACAGATTACATGGGTCTGGATTCCAAAGTTACAGATGCAGCGATCGAACATCTGGATCGTGGCGGTTACATCCAGAGAGCAGGTCTGAACATGTCCAAACTGTACACCTTCTCTGCTACAGATAAAGGCCGCGCAGTGATCGGTCTCTCCGGAAATGATGCAAAACTCGCTTCCGTTGGTCTGACCCCGGATTATGTAGAATTCCTGAAACTGGTAAAAACCGGTGATGCTCACAAACAGAACGAATGGATCGCCGCAAAGAAGATTCGTTCTATGCAGATGGCTGCTATCTCCTCTCACCTGACCCGTGAAGGATATATCAAAGAAAAAGGCTTAATGCGTCGTAAATATGAAATTACCGAAAAAGGCCTTGCAGCAATCAAATAATATCTAACCATAAACAATCATAACTTCTGAACAATTCCGAACGCCGATCACACTGTCGGTCGTTCGGAATCGTTCTCAAAAGGGGAAAATAATTTATGAATACAGAGAAAAAAAATCCAAGAGATGCCGTTATTGTTGCCGCAGGCCGTTCTGCCATGGCAAAAGCATTCAAGGGTTCCTTTGCAGAAACTCATCCAATTGAATATGGTGCACAGGTCTTAAAAGGTGTTCTGGCCAAACTGGATCATTTTGATCCTGCACTGATCGATGACGTCATCGTCGGCTGTGCCTTTCCGGAAAAGAGAATGGGATACAATGCCGCAAAACTGATCGTACAGCGTGCAGGGCTTCCCGATTCCGTCTGCGCACAGACCATCAATCGTTTCTGTTCTTCCGGTCTGCAGAGTATCGCCACCGCTGCCAATGCCATCAAAGCCGGCGATATGGATATCATTGTAGCAGGTGGCTGTGAACAGATGACAGGCATGAATATGGTCGATCCCGATATCGAAATTGACGAAAAATTGATGGAAGAAAATCCTGATGCCTATATCATCATGGGCGAAACCGCTGAACTTGTCGCTGAAAAATATAATATTTCCCGGGAAGATATGGAAGAAATGGCTGTCCGAAGCCATAAACTGGCGGCTCAAGCACAGGCGGCCGGCAAATTTGATGAAGAAATCATTCCTGTCACCACTACTTTCCAGGGCAAAGAAATTACTGTCACAAAAGATGAGGGCATCCGCCCGGGAACCAGTATGGAAAGTCTGGCTACTTTAAAACCATGCTTCCGTGAGAACGGTCGCGTCACTGCAGCTACTTCTTCTCAGATGACAGACGGAACCGGTTTTGTCGTAATGATGGCAAGAGAAACCGCTGAGAAATTAGGTTATACACCAATCGCACGGTTCGTATCTTTTGCCGTTGGTGGAGTTCCTGCAAATGTCATGGGAATCGGTCCGATCGTTGCCGTTCCAAAAGCACTGAAAAAAGCAAACCTGACACTGGATGACATCAGTGTTGTGGAATTAAACGAAGCATTTGCTTCTCAGGCACTCGCATGTATCAAAACACTGGAAATTCCGATGGAAAAAGTAAATCCAAATGGCGGTGCCATGGCCCTCGGGCACCCATTGGGAGCAACCGGTGCATTCCTTACCTGTAAAGTTCTCTCGGAATTAAAACGTCGAAATGAAAAATATGGCATGGTAACCATGTGCATTGGTGGTGGAATGGGAGCAGCCGGCATCTTTGAAATGGAGTCCTGACACAATGACCTTTCAACAATTATACGAGCAAAAACTTACCGATCCGGAAATAATTGCAACACAGATTTCTCCTGGATGGAGAGGTTTTCTGGATGCACCGTTAAGTCAGCCTTATCGTCTGATTCAACTGATAGAACAACGTGCAAAAGAGGGAAAACTGCAGGATTTGACACTGAACACCCTGTTAGATGTCTATCCATACGAATGTTACCAGGAATCCTGCGCATCTTCCATTCATGGAATATCATGGTTTTCCGGTGTCTCTGCACGCAAGGGAATCGCACAGGGATATGGTGACATCGCTCCCTGCAATTATCATGAAGTACCAGACCTGATCGACCAGTACGAACATATTGATTTTTGGTGTACCCGGGTAAGTCCCATGGACGAAAACGGATATTTCTCTACCTGTAATGGCTCTCTGGGAGAAATTCTGAAGAAAAAATCTTCTCATATCTTTCTGGAAGTCAACCATAACCTTCCGCGTCCCTGTGGTACACCAAAAATCCACATTTCGGAAGTCACAGCACTTTATGAAAGCAACGATTCCATTCCAATTATGAAGCGTGGAAAAATGGACGACACAAGCACGACCATCGGAAATCTGATTGCAGAAGAAATCCCAGACGGCGCCACGATTCAGTTTGGTATCGGCGCAATTCCGGATGCTGTCGGAAGCGCCCTGATGAATAAAAAGCATCTCGGCATCCATTCTGAACTGCTCACCGACAGTATGATCGACCTCATAGAAGCCGGCGTCGTTGACAACTCCCGCAAACCGTTAAACACAGGAAAAACGATTGCTACTTTCATGATGGGATCCGCGCATATGTATGATTTTGTCAGTGATAATTCGGATATTTTGTTATTACCAGTCACACAAGTCAATGATCCGTACATTATCGCACAACATCCGAATATGATCAGCGTCAATGCGGCTCTGGAAGTCGATTTTTACGGTCAGGTCTGCGCAGAATCCATCGGAACCATACATATTTCCGGCAGCGGTGGACAGGTTGATTTTGTAAAAGGTGCCACAACATCAAAAGGTGGCAAAAGTTTTATTGCCTTTCATTCCACTGCCCAAAATGGTACGGTCAGCCGGATTCGTCCAACACTGACGGACGGTTCCATCGTAACCACCGGAAAAAACGATGTAGACTACATTGTGACTGAATATGGAATCGCAAAATTACGTGGTAAAACAATACGACAACGTATTCAGGCTCTGATTTCCATCGCACACCCAAAGTTCCGGGAAGAACTAATCTATGAGGCCCGAAAACGGCTTCTCATGTAAAATGGAATGTCACAATTATAAAATTTCTTCGTTTCAAACAGTATATAGCCAGAAGGATTTTGGTTATTTCAAGTCGAACGCACGTGAGACTTGGTGCGTGATTCTGGTCAGCGCAAGCTGACATCTTCTTTTCAGAATCACTGCACTCTACACTCCGTTCCGGTCGGCGCAAAACCATTGTCTCCCAGACAATGTGCGCCCTCGCGGAGCATTTATCTCAGTCGGAGATTGAACTCCCACTGAGAAATACTTGTTACTACTCACCACTTGCAGAAGTGGGAGTCTCAACTCAGACTGAGATAAATCACCTCAAGTAGACAAGATCATTTCTATCTTTTCTATGAGGAACACAAAACTGCCGCATTTCGAATCATGCGGCAGCTTTTTAAACACACTCTGGTTTTGGACAACCAATCAGCGTTACTTTTCTTCGAAACGCTCGTCTGCTTCTACAAATCCATGTTCTTTTGCCCACTTCGGAACATCGTTACGGATATCATCCCAACTTCTGATCGGCTGCTGTAACCACTCATTTTCGCCGCGTGTATAACGATAATGATGAACTGCGGACATATCTTTCTCATCTACCTGAGCCTCACCGTAATCTTTCTGAGCGATTCTGTAAATGGTACTGTACTGCTCACTTAAGGTATGGATCTTCAAATCGTCTACCAGTAATTTCTCTAACGGGCGTTTGCAGAGGTGAGACATGATTGTACGTGTCTCTCTTGGAAGGGATTTGATCATACGTGCGATCTCCCATGCACGCTCTACTACTTTTCCCTTCGGGCAAAGTTCATTGACCCAGCCCCAGTCAAGTGCCTGCTGAGCTGTCCACTGACGGCAGGTATAAGCATAATAGTTTGCACGTTTTGTTCCAAGGAAATGCTGCATCAGCATAAACATTCCATCACCCGGGATCAGACCAAAGAATAAATGGTCATCATCAAATTTTGCATCTTCTGCACAGATTGTAACATCACATAATAATGCAGAATCCCAGTGGAAACCCGGTCCCGGAATCGCACCGATAGTCGGAATATTAATATCAAAGATCATGTTTTTGATCAGGTCATAATCATCAATATACTGATGATCGAAACGCTCATCTGCATAAGTCTGCCATCCGTTTGGATCTTTATCCATCATCCAGCTGTCACCGGTATGTGTCCAGATCAGGATCTCATTTTTACGATCCAGAGAAATGACACGGCTTAACTGACTCATTGCTCGGTGACTGGAACCGGACCAGCACATAACGTGGTCTTTGGTTTTCATTGTTACCTGTAAAATACCGTCTTCACGGTACAGGTCAAAATGATCTTTGAACCACTCTTTATATTCTTCCAGTTCCGGTAATTTGACATATTCTGCCATGATATCTTTTTTCATAATGTTTGATTCCTCCTTATTTCCCAATACGTTTGTCTCAGTCTGTGTCGAGACGTACACTTCTATGATTTGATACCATTATTAATCGCAATAACCATGCCAGATTGTCCGTTTTTTCATTTATTCCCGTTTTCATGCGTGTTTACGGTATTTTTTGAAATTTTAGAATGTAGTTTGCGTTCTCTTTTTGCATTGAAATTCTCAAATTTGCAGAAATAATTTGTATAAACGCAAAAAATCATGAAATTCCAGCTCCCATTTTTAATCTCATAACAGACAAAATTTGTAACTTTCCCTATTCTTTTTTTGTTTTATAACAGACCAAAATATAAGGACGATTCTGAAAAGAACCGTCCTCACGCTTTTACATTTTATAAATATTTTGCAATGTAGTAACCATCAAAAATAGCCTGTGTTACTTTATTCGGTCTGACTGCATCACCAATCACATACATCTCGATCTCCATTTTCTGTACCATATCGGCAACGGTTGTATCGGAACGCATACCTGCCGCACAGATAACAGCATCTGCCGATACAAAGATTTTATTTCCATCTTTGTCCAGTCCTTCCAGACCTTTGTCTGTGATATTTTCTGCTTTCGTATCTGTCAGTACCGTAACATATTTCTCCAGCTCCATTCCAATTGCAATCTTATGGAAACAGTTGCAGTCTGCAGCTGCCTCGGAGCGCATCTCCACAACGGTTACTTTCTTGCCCAGTTTTCCAAGATGGATCGCAGTCTCACAACCTACCAGTCCACCACCAAGGATTACGATCTCATCTCCTAACTGATCCGTACCTTTTTCCTCTACTTCTGATGCAAGATATACATTATTTCCGTTGATTCCCGGAATTGGTGGAATGATCGGTACTGCTCCGGTTGCCACAATCACGACATCCGGCTTGATCTCCTCGATCAGCTCCTGCGTCACTTTTGTATTGTAACGAACCTCTGCATTTGTTTTTAACAGCTGTGTTTTCAGCACACGACTCAGTTTATACAGGTCTTCTTTAAAATCCACGGTCTGCGCAAATTTCAGTGCCCCGCCAAGGTCATCTGTTTTCTCACACAAAATAACATTATGACCGCGCTCACTCGCTTTGATCGCTGCCTGCATACCGCCCGGTCCACCGCCGATCACCAGCACTTTTCTGGATGGTGTCGGTGGAACATAACGGAACTCAGAAAGTTCATTTCCAACGATCGGATTAACGGAACATTTTGTTCCCATAGCTTCTACGGAATGTCCCAGACACTCAAAACATCTCAGACACGGACGGATCTCATCTTCTCTGCCACTGAATGTTTTCTTCGGTAATTCCGGATCTGCCAACAGCGCACGTCCCAGTTCTACGATATCCGCTTTTCCGGAAGCAATGATCTCCTCCATCTGTGCAGGATCATTCAGACCGCCGACACAGGAAACCGGTACTTTTACTGCCTTTTTCACCGCTTCTGCCAGATATACATTACATCCGTGCTCAAAAAACATACTTGGATGAGTACGCACAAATAATCTCTCTACCTCATGACTTCCACAGGAAACATTGATCAGGTCTACTTTGTCTTCGATCAGTTTTGCAAACTCTACATAATCATCCAGATGCATGCCTCCTTCCACGAAATCATCGCCGTTCATACGCACTTCGATCGGGAATCCTTTTCCAACAACCCGGCGCACTTCATCCAGTGTCTCTAAGAAAAATCTTGCACGGTTTTCTAATGAACCTCCATATTCATCGGTGCGGTGATTCTGTAACGGGGAAAGGAACTGGCTGAACAGCCATCCATGTGCCGCATGAACATTTACCATATCGAATCCGGCACGTTTCGCCATTTCAGCTGCCTTGCCATAATATTTTGTCAATTCATGAATCATCTCTTTCGGCATTTCGTAAACATGCTGTCCATCCGGCAGAATTTCTTCACTCGGTCCATAAGCCACTTTACCTTCTTTGATGTCTCCACCAATACTTGTGATTCCACCGTACTTGCCACCATGTGACAGCTCAATATTTGCCAGTGCACCACGACGTTTGATATCTTTCACCAGCATGGTCAGTGACGGTAATAATGTAATGTCATCCAATGCAGGCTGAAGATTATGAGAAGAACCGCTGGCTCCATGAATAATGCATTCTCCCATAGATACAACCGCACATCCGCCACTTGCTCTATATTCAAAAAAAGCTCTGTTATCGGTTGTCAGATGACCTTCCGGTGTATATCCCATCAGACCGGTCGGTGCGGAAAAAATACGATGTTTTGCTACAACATTACCGATGCGGATCGGTTTGGATAGATTTGAATATTTTGAATTCACTGTTGTTTGTCCCCCTTTTTTACACCTGAAATTCAAGTCGAACGCACGTGAGACTTGGTGCGTGATTCTGGTCAGCGAAAGCTGACATATTCTTCTCAGAATCACTGCACATCCCCGCGGAGCGTTTATCTCAGTCGGAGATTGTACTCCCACTGAGAAAGACTTGTTATTACTCACCACTTGCAGAAGTGGGAGTCTTCTCGACTGAGATAAAACATATTATCTTATTTCATCAGCAAATTTCATGCCAGATTGAAATACATTTTTTCTCCTGTTTTCTCTATTTTTTCACAAAAAACGCCTATTTTCCAGCACAGTTTTGGTAAATGTGTAAAGTGCTGTACTCCAAAAATAAGGCTTGTTTTGCAAAAACGCAAAATCTCATCCTGATAAAACAGCCCACGAAACCAATATGATTCGTGAGCTGTCTTTCACACTATATTTTTATAAAACCTGATTGGCTTACGCTGGTAAAGCAAATTACTCCTTAATTTGCTTAAATTAAATCATATGCATTTTTATTTCCGTACACACTCTCCCATGAATTTCTTACATCATGATTCAAATTAATGAAATGACGTGCATTAAAGCAATTATCAAAATCAATCGGATCAAGGGCAATGGACGTTGCACCGGTGCTGATCAGATAGCTTAACTCATCTGGTGTTCTCGGTGCACATGCCATAATGCGACCTTCCGATCCAGACACCTCAATAAATTTGGTAAGTGCAGAATATACAGCTTTGGCATCTACTCCCACGTAGAGTCCATATTCATCTGCTCCGCCCATCTGCATAAAGCAGAAAAATGTAGCTACATATTTTGCTCCTGCCTGTAAAGCACAAACACCCTGAAGTGTTGACATTACCTGAGTACCGCAGATATCAATATCTCCTGCCAGCTGCTGCATTGCCTGAATTCCACCTGAAGTACACGGGATTTTTATCACTGTCGGATCTCCGGAAATTTTTAAAATTGCTTCCGCATCCCGCATAATGCCGTCATAATCATTGGACGGTGTCTGAATAAATAATTTTCTCTCCCCAGTTGCTTCCCGAAGCTCTTTGACAATATTTGCAAAATCAGGTCTTCCAAGACGGGACACCATCTGTGGATTACAGCACACGCCTGCAAACGGATATTTGTCAATCATATTTCTGACAATTGCCGGATCTTCCGTGTTAAGATAAATATCAAACTTACTTTCAAATTTTCCCATAATAATCTCCTTCTCCATGATCGGATTTATCTTTTATCCCCTGCTGTTATATATCTGCTTTCCATTTTTCTGCTTCTGTGCTTCGCTCAACTGCTTCGCGGTCGGTAACATCTAATTCCTGTACAAAAACCCGATCCCCATATCGTTCCCTGTAATCCTGCATATTCTCCGGATCAATCGACACGGCGACCACCTGATCACCTCTGTTTAATGCTGCTTCTGCGTATTCACGCCCCAATCCAGTAGATGCACCGTAATATACCAGTTTTTCATAAAATACCTACATCCTTTCTGTTTTGTTAAGTTACATTCATCTTATCCTACGGCTGTGCTTCCCAGTGTCACCACACCGCTTAACTTATGCGCATCTGTTTTTAATTCGTTTCTAATCTCTCTGTACTCCTGAAAGGTTTTTGAGAAAAACGCTGCCAGACGTTCCCCCGCTCCAGTAAGCTGTAAGGTAGATTTGTTCCGCCGAAAAAGCTCCAGACCAATTTCTTTCTCCAGCAGTGAAATCTGCCTGCTGACTGCCGGCTGTGAAACATACATTACTTTTGCAGTCTCTGTAAAACTCATTTTTTCAGCAGCCATTAGAAAATACTGTATCTGCTGAATTGTCATAAAAACCACCTCTTGGTTGTCTTATAAAAAACAGCCCACAAAACAAATTTCATGAGCCGCTTTTTTACTATTCTGTACGACCTTTTCCTCTGTTAAATCTCATTGTAAGGAAAAGCACGATCATCAAAAGAACACCTTCGATCGCATTTAAGTAATCCGGACTGATACCCGCAAGGTATAATCCGGTAACCATTACTGAGATCGTAAAGGCCCCTATGATCATCTTGTAAACCTTGGAACTTAATCCACCGGATACCAGAACGCCTCCAAGATAAATTGCCATCATAACTTTCATTTCCAGGAATGATCCCATGGTTGTACTGGATCCTCCCTGCTGGATCAACATCATAATACCTACCAATGAACCAATAAATCCGGATATCACATATGCGATAATACGTATTTTATTGACATTGACGCCCATGGAAAGCACCATCTGCTCATTCTCACCCATTACTTTGCAATAACGTCCAAATCGTGTCGATTCAAAGATGAACCCAAATACAACAACAACCACGATTGTAAAGACAACTTTAAACTGAATCTTATTCAATGCTATAATCTGCATTGGTGCAATAATAATGTTATCGCCAACCAAAGCAGCCAGCAAACCCTTCAATCCAATCAGCATCGCCAGTGTTGTCATAAAGGATGATACCCTGCACTTGCTGACCACAATACCATTTAACAGCCCAATTCCAAGTCCGATCGCAATCGATACCGGGAAAAACCAGACAAACCCAAAGCGGCTTGCCACCATACACGCTGCGGTTGCTGATACCGCTGCTGTACCACCAATGGAAAGATCTGTACTTCCCATTGCAATAATATAAATAACTCCGGCACCTCCGATAATGATTGGCAGTGACTGCTCCAGAAGATTTTTAATGTTAAGAGGTGTGATTAATTTCCCACCTGACATCGTTCCAAGCACAACGAAAAGAGCAGCCAGCACTATTACGGAAATCCAATTTTTTATTTCAAATCTTTTTTTCATCAGATCATCACCTCAATAATAATTTCTTCCTTAAACTCTGGTCCACGCTCTATGCTTTTGACGATTTTATTATCTTTCATTACGATAATATCGTCACACATACCGATCGCTTCACCTAATTCATCAGTAATCATTATAATTCCAAGGTTTTTCGCTTTTGCTTTTTTCAGACAATCATACAGATACGCCTTAACACCAACATCTACACCACGTGTCGGGCAATCAACGATCAGGATATCCAGATCCTTTAACAGCCAGCGTCCCAGATTTACTTTCTGCTTGTTACCTCCGGAAAGTTCTCTCATGTTCTGATATACATCCCTGCATTTTACCTGATACTCCTTTGTTGCATCCAATGCCAGATGATTCAGCCAGGACATGTTGAGCCTTTTGCTCTTTCCCTCAGCTTCTTTCAGTGAAGGCAGTGTAAAATTCTCCCAGATCGGAGCATCCATCATCAATGCATCCGTATCTCTGTCTTTTGGCGCATACCCAACCCGATTGTATAAGGAATCTTCCTGGTTTTTAATATCTATGTTGCAGGTATTAAGATGTACCCGTCCTTTTGTAAGCTTGTCTATTCCATATACAGCCTTTCCAATCTCATGAATTCCAGAATCTGATAAACCACAAAATCCCAGGATCTGTCCTTTGTGCAATTTAAAAGAAATGTCTTCCAGACCATTTTCTGTACACATCTCACCCACTTCAAGAAGAACATCATCTTCATAGCTTGGTCCATGGTCATCACGATAATAATCTCCATCCAGCTTTCGGCCAACCATTCTCTGCTTCAACTCATCAGATGTGATATCCTTACTTTTCACGGTGTCAAGAAGTGCACCATCCCGGAGAATGGAAATCGTATCTGTAATCTCGATCATTTCCTCAATATCATGGCTGATCAGGATAATAGAACGTCCCTGCTCTTTAAATTTCCGGATCAGTTTATACAGGCATTTTCTGTTATCTTGCGAAAGTGACTGCGTCACCTCATCAAGAATAAGGATATCCGGATCTGCAGAAAGTGCACGGACTAACTCAACCATTTTTCTATGCTCAATATTCATGTATCCGGCCGATACATTCAGGTCAATTGACGGAAGTTCCCATTTTTTTGTAATTTCTTCCACCTGTGCCTTGATCATCTTATTGTTTACAAGACCAAAATGTGAGCATTTTTTCGTCTTTCCAAGAAAAATATTAATGCCGGCAGGAAGGTTGCTGACCATACCTAATTCCTGTACAATGATCGCTACTTTGCTCTCATTGGCACTGACAGGGCTTGTCGGTTTATAAGGTTTTCCGTGAAGTGTCATCTCTCCACTGTCATAAGGATACATTCCGGCAATCTGTGAAAGAAGTGTCGATTTTCCAGATCCATTTTCCCCGGCAAGACCTCTTACTTCACCAGCCTCAAGCTGAAAATCAATATCTACATTTGCATGTGTCGGTCCAAAGCTTTTGTTAAGTTTTTTAATATCAAGAATAATTTCTGCCATTATTTAACAACCCCCTTCGCACCTCTCTGGGCAATGATTCCAAAGATAAGAACGATTGCACCAAGCACAACCTGCTGATAGGTTCCTGAGCGGACACCAAGCTGCGTCTGAACATTAAAGATTGCCATGATCAGTATGGTAGAAATCGGAATAGCAATCGTGATATTGATCTTTTTCTGCATAACCTGTGCAAGCAGGACTGCTGCCAGCGCCTGGAAAATATTTGAAATAGATGATAATCCTGCGGCCGCCGTTGCACGTCCGGAATAACTTTCTGTAAGAAATGCAGAGCATCCGAAAAAGATTCCTGCGATCAGACCACAGCATAACAGTGTTTTCATAATCGGGATTCCCATCTGTTTTGCCACATGCGGATTGTTTCCGACCGCACGGATATTGATTCCAACAGAAGCCTTATTATATAAAATGTAAGCCACGATTCCGCCAATAATAAGAATGATATAGATCCATGGTGACATACCAAAAATTCTAAGTTCATTTTCAAGCTGAACGACCTGTTTTCCTTCAGCCAAACGTTTATTCGAATATACGACACCGATAGACTCATAAATAAGAGTCATTCCCATACCAGCAATCCATGACGGAATTTTCGAAAGATTAAATACCAGAAAGTTAGCCATTGTAAGACAGATACCAATCAAAAGACCGCCAACCAGGACTCCCGGGATACCAACACTGTTTCCCCATGTACCTGCAAGATTTGCTCCCAGAATAACCATAGCACCGATGGAAAAATCCGTTACATTGGCAGCAAACAGAAAACATAATCCCCATGCTGTAAAAGTAGGAATAACCGCCCCCGCGATAATAAGCATCCAGTTATTTACCGTAAGAAAGTTATATTTACAAATAACATTGATAATAAACATTACGGCAATAACAACTGCAATAATTATCAGGAGACTAATAGTACTTTTTTTACTATCTTTAGCTCTCATCAATACGATCCCCCTCTAAAAAATCACCGGATTGGATAAGATTCTATCCGATCCGGTAACCTCTAGCTTAATTCAAAACCATTATCTTAATTTCATATATAATTATCTTGAAATACCATCCATGTAGATCTGTGAATAATTCTCAAGGAATTCTACAAAATCATCATATGTTACATCCGGATTATATCTGTACAGTAAGTTTTTGTAGTACTCCTGAGGAACGATCGGCTCACCGGATTCCATCTTGTCAACATATGCCTGCGCATTTGTTTCATCGATCGTACACGGCATCATCTGGTTAAAGAACGGCGCTTTTCCGTTTTCATCAAGGATTGGATGTCCATCCAGCCAGTTGCATGCAAGTGCTGCTGCCACAGAACACTCCTCAAGCTGTCCACCGTTAAGTGCTGCCAGTTTTCCATCCAGAATAAGCTGTGCCATATCCGGAGTAAAATCTGTGGTATAGATCTTAAGCTCTTTGGAATAAGAATCAGATCTTGCTGCGATCGCATTGATCGTACCTGTTGCAAAATCGGAACCTAATGCATAGATACAATCAGCAGACTGTCCGTATGCTGTAATTGCATCGTTGGATTTATCTACAGCTTCACCAGGGTTTGCACATACTGCAGAGCCAAGGATTTCTCCCTTACCTTCATCTACAAACGCTGCGGTAAAGCCTTTTTCTCGTTCATCATGGGACGCATCACCGATGGATGATCTTACTAAAATAACTTTTTTGCATCCATCTTCAATACACTTCTGACCAATTTCATAACCGAACTGATAATCTGAACATACAATTGTTCCTGCATAGGTAGATTTGCTCTCTACTGCTGCTTTTGTAGCTTCATCACCCGGTGTTTTATCATAAAGAACAAACGGAATTCCATTTTCTTCACAAATCTGTGATACAGACATAAAGGAGGGCGGTGTTACACACATTTCCAGAATTGCCTGGCATCCATCAGATATCTGTGTCTGAACATCTGTTGTAATCTTGTCTGCAGTAAATTCATTGCTGATACCATCGACCGTGATACCAAGTCCTGAATAATTGACATTTGCTGTCTTTGCATTTGACTCCAATACATAAGAACCAGATCCCCATATATTGGTTCCGAATTTGTACTCCGGATATTCCCCGGAATCATCTTTTGAGGTATTCGCTTCTGCTGATGCAGATTTTGTATCAGCTGTGCCTCCATTGTTGCTGTCTCCTGCTGTGCCACATCCAGCAAGCATTGCGGCAGTCATTGCGGCAATCATTGATAATGCCAAAAGTCTCTTTTTCATAATAAATTTCTCCTTCCCTTTAATTTGTTATAATTTTAATCTGAAAAAACCTCCAGATGTCAGACCTGTAAAGTCTAACACCTGGAGATCATATCACATTTATCTCAGTCGAGAAGACTCCCACTTCTGCAAGTGATGAGTAATAACAAGTCTTTCTCAGTGGGAGTACAATCTCCGACTGAGATAAATGCTCCGCGGGGATGTGCAGTGATTCTGAGAAGAATATGTCAGCTTTCGCTGACCAGAATCACGCACCAAGTCTCACGTGCGTTCGACTTGAAATCACTATAAATTATTTTAACTGATTAATATTTGTCAATTTTTGCATAGCTGTCATCAGCATAGTTCTTCAGTGCAGTAATAAAATCATCATATGTTACATCTTCACCGATCAGGTTCATAACTTCTTCCTGTGTCAGAGGGCTCTTCTGGCACTCATCCCAGAATTTCTGGAATTTCTCACAGTTGGAAGAATCACAGTAGAATAATGTAAGGTCTTTTGTATACGGAGCTTTGCCATCTGCATCAAGAATCGGATGTCCGAGCAGTTTGTTGATCAGAAGGATTTCAGCAAATCCGGCACCTGTATTAGCACCGGCAGAGATGATCTCTACTTTGCCATCGATAACATCCTGAATCAGATTTGGAGTTGTATCACAGCCGTAAATCTTGTAATCAAGGCCCATTTTTTCTCTGACACCTTCCAGAGATGTGATATATCCAGCACCTGCTCCAATAGCAACGTCTGCATCTTTGTTTGCAGAAAGAAGGTTAGAACCTTTCTCATCGCCCTGTCCCGGGTTATCGCAACGTGCTACATCAAGAACTTTGCCACCTAATTCCTCAAATTTCTTTGTGAAACCAGTGATTCGATGATCGTGGTTGTAGTCACCCTGAGCACCTGCAAGGATAACGGCTTTTCTTCCACCTGCTTCATAAGCTTTCTCTGCAAGATAAGCTGCCTCAGCTTCCGGATCGAATAATACAGTACCTGCATACAACGGATCTTCTTCCATTGTTTCTACATCTGCATCAACCGGCGGAGTTGCAAAGAATGCATATGGTACATTTGCTTCCTGGCAAGCCTGTGAAATAGCCGGGAATACAGTCTCTGCAATACCGATCATACAAACACCGTCCGGTCCTTTGGAAAGCTGTGAACGAAGCTGCGTAACAATGTTATCAACTGTAAACTGGTTATCTACAACGTCTACTGTAGAGCCTACATGCTGTGCGACAGAATCAATGATCCACGCGTTGATATCCAGTGAGTATTCACCCTGGCCAAAGTCATTTGTTGCAAATGTGTAACCAAGATTTGAAAGGTCACCGGACTGACCACCTGAAGAAGATGTATTCTCCTGCTCAGAGGATCCCCCTGTTCCCTGAGTACCATTTGACTGTCCGGAATCACCGCCGCTTCCACAACCGGTTAATGCAAGTGAACTTGCCATAGCTACTGCCAAAACCATTCCCAATAATCTTTTTTTCATTTTTTTCCTCCTTAAAAAGCTTTTATCCTAAAACCACTCTGGCTTTATTCATTTCAAGAATGCTCCGGCATTCTTGTTGCGAGGTGCGCGTCATGCAATTGCATGACATACTTCAACTGCGCACCTCTGTAATCCTGCCGGAGGCTATATCAGATGGGGGATTGGCTCCCATCTGATATAAGTTTCTGTTAAGCGTCTTTTGCATCTTTCGCAAGCAAAAGCTCCATATCGCTCTTCTTAAGAGCCATCTTGTTTGAATAGATCGTAACGCAAAGGATTACGATAAGCAGGACACCTTCAATGATCTCGGAAGGAGATGTTGCTACACCACAGGAAACAAGTCCGTTCTCAATAATAACAATCGTAAATGATCCGATAATCGCTTTGAAAAGTTTACTTGAAAATCCTCCAGTAACAAGGATACCACCAAGGAAAATTGCCATCTGGATCTTCATCTCCATCATGTTACAAAGTGTACTTGACGCACCTGATACTTTACCAAGAAGGATGAATCCAAAAACACCTGCCATAAATCCTGAAATACAGAAACAGATAAAACGGATCTTATTTGTATTAATACCGATCGCCTTTACGGTTCTCTCATTTTCACCCATACTCTTGCAGTAATATCCGAATTTTGTCTTCTCAAATACGAAAAATACGATTACTACAAAAATGACAAGAATAATCAATGAAACCTTGAAGCTTGAAATAGTAAGCAGATATCTTGGTGCTGTAACTGTCTTCAGGGACAGAATAAAGTTCATCAATCCTCTTAATCCGATCAGACTTGCAAGTGTTGTCATAAAAGAGTCCGTTTTAAATTTTGTAATAATCCAGCCAAGGAAAGCACCGATCAGGGTACTGATAACAAGTGTCAGCGGAATCATCAAAAATTCTGATGTGGACTGTGAAATAAGTGCTGCGATTGTTGCGGAGAGAGCTGCATTGGCACCTACCGAAATATCTGTACTTCCGATGGATACAACAAAGATAACTCCCAGCGCTCCCAGTGCTACAGGCACTGTCTGAATTACAATATTTTTGATATTAAATAATGTTATGGTATTCCCATGAGATCCAATTGCAAAAAAGACAAACAGACCAAGCATGATAATTATGGGCATAACATCCAAAACATGAATTTTTTTTCGCATTAGATCATCTCCTCAATCATTTTTTCTTCACTGAAGTGGGAACTTCTTCCAATTTCTTTCTTGACCATACCATCTTTCATAACAATGATATTATCTGCCATACCCATAGCCTCTGTAAGCTCATCTGTGATAAGCAACATAGTAAGACCTTTTTTCTTTGCTTCCTGCATTACGTGATAAATGTACGCTTTTACACCGATATCAACACCACGGGTCGGGCAGTCAACGATCAGAAGTTGCAGGTCTTTCAAAAGCCATCTTCCAAGATTTACTTTCTGTTTATTTCCACCGGAAAGACCATTCATATTCTGATTTACGCTTGTACATTTTACCTGATATTCTTTCTTGGCTTTATCTGCCATCTCTCGCATTTCTTTTGCACTGACATATCCGAATTTCTTGGATATTTCTTCCAGAGACGGTACACAGAAGTTGTTCTGAATGGTTGTCGCCATCATCAACGCTTCCTCATCTCTGTCTTTCGGAACATATGCGATTCGGTGCTTTAATGAGAACATTGCATCTTCTATCTCAAGATTTTCGGCGTTTAATAAAACCTTACCCGATGTTGGTTTTACCAGACCGTAAGCAGCCTGTCCTACATCGTGGATACCGGAATCGGAAAGTCCACAGAACGCAAGGATTTCTCCTTTATGAACTTCAAAACTTACGTCTTTTAATCCGGTACCTGTTGACACGTGATCAAAGGAAAATACTACTTCATCCTCGTAGATTTCTTCTTCATCCACGCGGTAATAATCTCCGCTCATCTCACGACCGACCATCATTCGTTTGACATCATCATCTGTTACATCGCTGGTCTCTACGGTTCCAACTGCTCTTCCATCTCGAAGTACTGTAATGGAATCGGAGATACGAAGTGTTTCTTCCAGATCGTGGGAAATCAGCAAGATCGCTCTTCCAAGTTCTTTGAACTTTTTAATAAGCTCATAGATTACTTCACGGTTGTCATGGGAAAGAGACTGTGTTACTTCATCCAGGATCAGGATATCCGGATCTGAAGAAAGCGCACGGGTAAGCTCAATCATCTTTCTGTTCTCAATGTTCAGTCCGTCTGTACTGCGGTTAAAATTGATTTTTGGTAATCCCCATTTTTCCAGCTCTGCATTTGCTGCTGCAAAAATCTTTTTGTGATTAATGAAACCATGATTTGAAAACTTTTTCGTTCTTCCAAGATAAACATTAATTCCTGCCGGCAGGTCTGCAATAAGACCAAGCTCCTGAACAACGATTGCAATCTTATTATCATTTGCATCCATTGGACTCTTTGGTGCATATACCTGTCCATTCAGATACATCGTACCGGAATCACTTCCGTAAATTCCTGCAATCTGTGAGAGTAAGGTTGATTTTCCGGAACCATTCTCTCCTGCCAGTGCACGAACCTCGCCTCTGTGAAGTTCAAGGTTGATATCCGCATTTGCATGGGTAATACCAAAGCTTTTGTTTAATCCTTCAATTTTTAAGATAGTTTCACCATACATTACTTAACTACCCCCTTTACACCACGCTGTGCGAATACCGCAAAGATAATAACTACGCTTCCTAAAAGGAATTCCTGGAATGTTCCGGAAGGAACACCCAAAAGTGTCAGTACGTTGAAGATAACAACGATAATAAATGTACTGATCGGTACCGCAATAATACGGTTGATATTTTTGGAAAGTGCCTTTGCAAGAAGTACTGCTGCAAGTGGCTGGAACACAGTGGAAAGAGATGTCAGACCACCCTGTGCCGGAGTAAAAATGGAAACACTCTCTTTTACCACACCAGCGATGCCGAAGAATAATCCGGCAATAATGCCGCCGATGATCAGTGTCTTTGAAACATTGATACCCATTGTTTTTGCAACGTTTTCATTACATCCTGCCGCTCTGATATTGATTCCGATGGTTGTATGGTTATAAATGATATAGGAAATAACCACACAGATAATGAGTACAATGAAGATCCATGGCTGTGAACCAAGAATACGGTTCTCATCTCTCAGGAATTCTACCTGAAGTCCTTTATTGGCACGCGCCTGAGAATAAATTCCTACGATCGCCTCATATGCCATTGTCATACCAAGACCAGCAATCCATGGTGGAATTTTGGAAACACGATAAATCGTGAAGTTGATAAATCCACATGCAACACCAACTGCGATACAGCCTACCAGCATTGCCGGAATCGCTGCTACCGGACTTCCACATGCATTACCGATAATACCTGCACAGTTCGCAGTAAGCAGAACAATTGCCCCTGGCGAAAGGTCTGTAATATTACAAGCAAAAATGAATGTAAATCCAAGTGCGATGATTGTTGGAACTGCCATATTACCGGCAAGGATCAGCAGGTTGCTCGGCGACAACAGAACAAAACCGGTAATAATATGTAATACGATCAATATAGCTACTACCACAACAGCAATTATAATGATCTTGTTTTTACTCTTTTTTTGAGAGCTCATTCAAGTTTTCCCCCTTTCTTACCACATTTTCTATGGTACCAGGAACAATTTAATTCCTTCTTTTCTCTGGAACATTTCAAATCCCTCTTTCCAGTTTTCCAGCGGGATTCTTGCACTTACATAATCGTCCAGTTGTAATTTATCTAATTCATATAATTTAACTAATTTTTCCCATGTAGAATTTGCAGTTGCAAATGTTCCCTTGAAATCAAGTTCTTTTCGATTGATGGTATCCATTGCTACGGTTACATCTTTTCCGTACATACCAACCTGTGTCCATGCGCCCTGTTTGCGAATAGCATCCAATGCACCAGGAATCGCATAGGGACTTCCGGAACACTCCAGAACAATGTCTACACCGCCATCTGTTACTTCTTCTACTACTTTCTTTAAATCATCTCCGTTATCTACCACGCGGTCAGCTCCCTGTTTCAGCGCTAGCTCTAATCTGGCTTTGTCTGCCGGTGTCCCGGAGATGATCGTATAAGCACCACACAGCTTTGCAAGCTGATTACACATCAGTCCCATAAAACCAGGTCCTGTAATCAGTACTTTATCTCCCGGTTTGATATCTGTCTGCTCTAACACCCCACGTACGCAGCAGGCAATCGGTTCGCTTAATGCCGGAAGATCTTTTCCTCTCATAGACTCTGGTACTTTCATACAATGATCAAACGGTGCGACTGTATACTCTGCCATACCGCCATTTAAGTTGATACCAATAGATCTCTTTTCGTTACAAAATACATAATCACCTTTTTTGCAGTAATGGCAATGACCACATCCGATGATATTATTTACAATGACCTGATCCCCAACTTCAAATCCGGATGTTTCTTCGCCAGCTTCTTCTACTACTCCGGTAAACTCATGTCCCAGTGCAACCGGTACAGAATGTGGATAACCATCTTCCATAATATGTAAATCTGTTCCACAGATTCCGGTTGCCATGATCTTGATCAGCAATTCGTTTTTCTTTGGAACAGGTTTTGGAATATCCATGATGCCAAGTCCATCCATTCCTTTTCCAACTTCAGTTTTTACTAATGCTTTCATTGTAAAATCCATCTCCTTTTTTCTTTCTCGTTTCCGATTCTTTGCTTATATAATTCGCAAAACATGTGCCACTTTTCGTTTTTTATGCATTTTTCAAGTATTTGCCTGTTTTCATCGCATTTTTTGTGCACTTTTACCTGTTTCTTACACTTTTTTGCACTTTGTTCCTTTTTAAAACAATTGGTCAAATGTAATTACAATTCCATCGAATATGATTTTTTGCACAAAAACATCATGTCAATTTGTTTTTGTGCAAAAAAAGATTTCCTTTTTGCAAGAAAGCAAATAGTGCTCTCCTGTATACAGGCAGCTATGCAATCTCGGAAAATAAAGATGCCCTGACCGACGTATTGTCAGTCAGGACACTTTCCCACTCTTGATACTATTATAACCCTATGTCATTTACACGAAAGTGTGCTATCACACACCAAGTCTCACGTGCGTTCGACTTGAATTGTCATCTTTTCAAAAATGCCTCGGCATTCTTATTTCACTGCTGCTTCTACTGCTGCCAGGATCTCCGGGCACTTGCAGTCTGCTTTAAACAACTCCATACGTTTGCCTGCAAATGCAGCCTGAACCATCTCATGTACATCCGGATCTTCGTTTGCAAGGATCTCTTTGATGTCATGATGTGCTGCTTCTTTTAATTTTGTTAATAATGCTGCATTACGCTGCTCAGATGCTGCTGCAGTCTCCGGATAACCGCCACCCGGCTCCTGTACGAATAATTTTTCAAATACATACTCAAGGTTTACTTCAGCACCCCATCCCCAACCTTTTGCAAATGGCAGAGACATACAGTTACCGGCATTTACCTGTGTAAACAGATAAGAGTCAGCCGGATCTACGACATGACCACACTGTACGCCTGGCATTGCGTTGCATGCAAGCATGGCACCCTCACCGGTTCCACAGCCTGTTACAACGAAATCTGCTGCACCTGACTGTAAGAGAACAGCTGTTAAAATGGCATTCTGGTTGTATGTCTGACGATTGTCATCCATATCAAACTGTCCATAGTTTACAACAGTATGTCCGTTTGCTTCTGCTACTTTTTTCAGTGTCTCATATACGATCTCATTCTTTGTACAGGTACTCCACTCCATTACTAATGCGATTTTCATTTTCTATCCTCCGATTCATTTCTATGTACGCTCGGAATCTTTTAAACGATAAATTCCAAGCGTATATTTCTAACATTTTTTTCTATCAGGGATCATTTGTAGAACCCTGAATGATATTATTTACTGTGTTTTATAAAGAGTTAATCGCTTTTCCAAGCCATGCAGACATAAATGTCTCACCAAGCGCCTCATTTACGGTTGGATGCGGGTGAATTGCATGGATCATCTCATCTGCAGTCAGTTCTGAAGACATTGCAACAGACACTTCACCGATCATGTCGGTTGCATGACTCGCATAGATGTGAACACCAAGGATCTCACCGGTCTCACCTTCCAGAATAACTTTCATCATTCCGTTTGTTGTGCCTTCGATCAGGGATTTTCCATTTGCCATCATCGGGAAACGGCCAACTTTTACATTGTCGTACTGCTCTTTTGCCTTTGCCTCTGTCAGACCAATGGAAGATATCTCCGGATTGATGTAGATGCAGGACGGAATCTGATCATAGTTCATATCGGCATGGTCGCCACAGATATGTGCTACTGCAACCATTCCTTCGTGGGAAGCAGTATGCGCCAGCATTACTTTTCCGTTGACATCACCAATGGCATAAATATTCGGAATGTTTGTCTGCATTACTTCATTGACTGCGATGGCACGTTTATTAAATTCAATGCCGATGCCTTCTGCATTTAATCCTTCCGTATTCGGAATACGTCCTACCGCCATCAGAATTGCATCTGCTGCCACATCAAGTTCTTCACCATTCAGTTCATAATAGACATGATTATCTTTGACACTCTTTACTTTTGCGCCCAGATTAAATTCCACACCATCTTTTTCCATCTGTTTCTGTGCCAGACCGGAAATTTCCGGATCAACCATCGGAAGAATGTGATCCATCAGCTCCAGAACAACAACTTTGGAACCAAGTTTGCTTAACAGATATGCGAACTCGATACCGATAACACCGCCACCGATGACAGCGATCGTGCCCGGAAGTTCATCCATATCCAATGCTTCATTGCTGGTAAGAATGTTATTTTCGCCTTCCACTGCAATGAATGGCGGCATAAATACGCTGGAACCGGTTGCAATGATAATATTCTCTGCTGTGATCTGTTTGTCCCCTACAGCAACCGTGTGATTATCTATAAAGGAACCTTTTCCGTTTTCAATGGTAACACCGTTTGCACGAAGCAATGCCTGTACACCACCAGTCAGGGTATTTACCACTGTTTTCTTTCTCTGCTGCAGTTTTTTCATATCAACGGTCACTGCCGACGCATCGATACCGGTCACTGCATAAGCCGGTGACTCTTTGATCTCTGAAACAAGATCTGCTGTATGGATCATTACTTTTGTCGGGATACAGCCTACATTTAAGCAGGTTCCGCCAAAATATGTTGCCTCCACAATACATGTTTTTTTGCCAACCTGAGCAGCTTTGATGGCTGTCTCATATCCACCGGGTCCGGCACCTATCACTACGATATCATAATCATAAGATTCTGCTGTGGTCTCCCCGACAGCTTCCTCTGCTGCTTCAACGATATCGTCGTCATCGTCATCATCCAGCAGCCCCTCATCCTGAGCATCTGCCACTTCTAAGGTTTTATGATTTGCCAGTGCAGCTTCTGCATCTTCCCCCGGCTCACCGATGACGCATACCGGCGTCAGTACCGGAACGGTTACTTCCGGCTCCAGTGCAATTTTTAACAATGTTCCGGAAGCACTTGATTCTACAGTAACTACTGTTTTATCTGTATGAACATCGAAAAGAGCTTCTCCTCTTTCCACTGTGTCCCCTTCATTTTTCAGCCATGCAGCGATTGCACCAGAATCCTGTGTATAGCCAAGTTTCGGCATTACAATTACTTTTGCCATTTTTTCCTCCACCTTTGAAATAGACATTTGATTACATAAGAATCTTAATTGGGTTCTCAAGTAATTCTTTGAAGTATTCTACATACTGAGATGCCAGTAATCCATCAATGATTCTGTGGTCAACAGAAAGTTGAACATTCATCATCGGTCTGATCGCGATCTGATCATTTCCTTCTTCGTCAGTGATGACAACCGGTGTCTTTCTGATCGAACTGATGGAAAGGATACCTGCCTCCGGCGGATTGATGATTGCTGTAAAGTTGCTGATACCAAACATACCCAGATTTGAAATTGAGAATGTTCCACCGGTATATTCTTCCTGTTTCAGACGACCTGCTTTTGCTCTCTCAACCAGATCTCTTGTCTCAGAAGCGATTGCAGTCAGTGTTTTCGCCTGTGCATTTTTTACAACCGGAACAATCAGTCCGTTATCTCCGGCAACTGCCATTCCTACGTTCGTGCTCTTGTAGTAGATGATCTGATCACCCTGCAGAGATGCATTCAGTTTCGGATATTTCTCCAGTGCTTTGGATGCAGCTTTGATCATCAGATCGGAAGCAGCGATCTTCTGTTCGCTCTTGTCATTGAGCATCTTTCTGAATGCATTGAACTCTGTCATATCAATACTGTCTGTAAAGTACAGATGCGGAGCTGTAAATTTGCTCTCAGATAATCTGTCACCGATAATTTTTCTTACGCCTGCATATGGGACAACGCTCTCAACGATCATATCGTCTTTGCTCTCCACAGCTGCTGCCTCCTTCGGAGCTGCTTTACTTGCAGCGACAACATCTTTCTTCATAATCTTGCCATTGATACCAGTACCTTTGACCTCTGTCAGGTCAACGCCGGTTTTCTTCGCAATTTTCTTTGCAAGCGGTGACGCTTTGATATCTCTCTCTGTGATACCGCCTTCAAAACCGGTACCTTTGATCTCTGCAACAGAATTGATGTCAATGTCATTTTCTTCTACATATTTTTTTGCTCTGCGGGACAGTTTCAATTCTGATACGTCAACTGTCTTTTCCTGCGGTGCTTCTTTTTCTTCTGCTTCATCTTCATCATCATCCAGAAGTCCTTCATCCTGAGCATCTGCAACTTCCATCGGTTTATAATTTGCCAATGCAGCTTCCGCATCCTCACCCGGCTCACCTACAACTGCTACCGGTGTCAGAACCGGAACAGTGATCTCCGGCTCCAGAGCGATCTTTAATACAGTTCCGGAGCAATTGGACTCTACGGTCACAACTGTTTTATCTGTATGCGCATCAAAAAGAGCCTCTCCTCTTTCTACTGTATCGCCTTCATTTTTCAGCCATGCAGCAATGGAACCTGTGTCCTGTGTATAGCCGAGTTTTGGCATTACGATTACTTTTGCCATTTCTGTTTCCTCCATACCAATTTCATGTACTCCTGCCGTTTTCTATCATCTTTTTTCAGGAATACATTTCCATTCAATGTTACCTGTCAGCACTCATTTCCTATAATCTGCTTCATATGTATTCTGCATCAGTGGTTAAACAAGCTCTTTGATCGCATTCAGAATTGTTTTTTCTGTAGGTACGATCAGTTTCTCTAATGCCGGACTGAATGGAATCGGAACATCCGGAGCTGCCAGACGGGAAATCGGCATATCCAGATCATAGAATACGTCTTTTTCAATCGCTGCTGTGATCTCTGCTGCCACACCAAAGCTTTCATAGCCTTCATCAACAATCAGAAGTCTTCCTGTTTTCTTTACAGATTTTACAATTGTTTCTTTATCTAACGGAACCAGTGTTCTCAGATCAATGACTTCAACACTGATGCCTTTTTTTTCAAGATGTTTTGCAACATTGACACACTGACCAACTTGGTATGCACTTGCAACGACAGTCACATCTGTTCCTTCATGAACTACAGCAGATTTTCCGATAGGGATCAGCAGGTTCTCATCTGCATCATCCGGCATATCATATTCCATACTAAACTGTTTTCTGTGCTCCACTACAATAACCGGGTTATTATCTCTGATCGCACTCTTTAATAATCCTTTTGCTGTATAGGCATCTGAAGGAATAACAATCTTTGCTCCCGGGAAATGTGCGATCGGTGCAAGTAAACTCTGAGAATGCTGTGCTGCTGCTGCCCTTCCGGCACCGATTGTTGTACGGATTACCATCGGAACGTTTTTCTGTCCACCGGACATGTAGCAGACTTTATTCATCTGGTTAACGATCTGATCCATTGCTACGAGCATGAAATCCGCAAACATAATCTCGGAAATCGGGCGCATTCCTGTCAGTGCCATACCGATACACATACCGGTAAATCCTGCCTCACTGATCGGTGAATCTTTCATTCTCAGATCACCGTATTTTTCACGGAGTCCTTTGGAACACTTCCATGTACCATCACCAACACCGATATCCTCACCAATCATCATTACCATTGGGTCTCTTGCCATTTCTTCATCAAGGGCCTCTCGAACTGCATCACGATAAAATATTTTTCTCATTATTGATTTCCTCCCTAGTCGACAAAAATATCAGTCATAAGTTCTGATGCATCAGGATATGGACTCTCTGCTGCAAACTCACATGCTTTTTCAATCTCTGCGTCAACTTCTTTTTCAATTGCTTTCAGTTCTTCGTCTGTAAGATATCCTCTGTCTTTAAAGACTTTCAGCGGATCTTTTTTCTTCCATTCTTCTAATTCTCCGTCAGGTCTGTATGCACAGTTATCACTTCCGTTATGTCCGTGATGTCTGTATGTCTTACACTCTACGATAGCCGGTCCTTTGCCTTCTCTGGCATCTTTGACTGCTTTTCCTACTGTCTCATATACCTGCTCGATATCATTTCCATCAATTGTGTATCCCGGAATGCCATAACCAATGGCACGTTTTGCAAGATCATGTTCTTTTGTGACACGTCTTGTATCAACCGTAATACCATAAAGGTTGTTTTCAATAATATATACAATTGGAAGATCCCAGGCGGCTGCCATGTTGATACATTCATGGAAAGTACCTTCATTCGCTGCTCCATCACCAAAGAAGCAAAGCGTAACCTGATCTGTTCCTCTGTATTTTGCACTGTATGCTGCACCTGTTGCTGTCGGAATACCACCGCCAACGATACCGTTTGCTCCGAGGATGCCAAGATCCATCGCCATAATATGCATGGAACCACCTTTACCTTTTGAATAACCGGTAGCTTTTCCAAGGATTTCTGCCATCATCTTGCCCATATCTGCACCGCGGGCAACCAGATGTCCATGTCCACGATGAGTGGAACCGATATAATCCTGTTTGTCAATTGCAGCGCACGCACCTGCTGCGACTGCTTCCTCACCAATGTACAGATGAGCCAGACCAGCCATCTGACCGAGTTTGTAAAACTCAAAAACTTCTTCTTCAAATCTACGAATTTTATACATTGTTGCATAAAACTCTTTGGCACGCTGCTTTGTCATTTTAGCCATGCTATTTGTCCTTCTTTCTTTTTTAATTCTTTGTTTATTTTTCTTGCACAATTTGAAAACTTTCTCGCTCCAACTTGCATCTGCCTTAGGAGATGCAAAATGCATGCCAGTTTTTTAAATCGTTCAAAATCTGAAAAAAAACGGCTTATTTTCGGGGTTTTTCACTACGGCTTCACATCTCTGGTCTATTTCTTTTTGGAATCCTGCAAACTTCTTTGAGTTTTTTGCAAATCAGTTCTCAAAAAATTCAAGAATACTCCTGCTGTAAAAACTGTCAGCCACACTGCTTTCCTGTCAAACAAAAAAACTTTCCGCAAGGCATATGACATACCTTGCAGAAAGTCTTTTTTGATACACTCCGTTATACAGAATTAATCTTCATCATCCGGAACCGGATTCTTATCATGTAACTCAAAGATGGTTCCAAAGTACTGACTTCCATCATAGTAATCCCAGCTCTGACCAAGTGCCGGATCTACATCACCTTTCTGACAGGATTTAATTCCGTTTGCTTTCATGACCTCACGGAATTTCGCATTGTCCGGTGTTACAATCGCAATATGGTTGATCACACCTTCTCCGTGTTTTTTCAAATGTTCTGCATAGATACTCTTGTCATCCATCGGCTGAATGATTTCCAGTTCAAAGCCATCTAACATGCAAATTGCTACTTTTACATCAAAATCAACTCTTTTTCCATTTACTTTCGTGTTTGTAGCCGGAGCTCCGATGCCTTTTTTTGTATCAGCCACAACAGTCCATGGACCAACCCCGAGCATCTCCTCATAATATTTCACCATTTTGTCAAGGTCTGCCGTAACCATACCAATCTGTGTAATTTTTGAAATCTGTCCTGCCATAATTCATTCCATCCTTTCTGGTATTCATTCAGTATTCATTTTCTTCTGATACTCATCTGTTTTTAATATTCATCTATGTGATCACATAAATACTGTACATAATTAATTGCGCCTTCGACCATATCTTCTGAGTGATCACAGCAGAGATTTACCATGAAATGGTCATTCAACAATTCTTTTCCTGCCTGTTTTGCAATTGCTTTCACATCTTCAACGCCCATGTCACCAATACAGCACGGAAGTCCCACTGCACGACCAAACTTAATCAGGCAAATCGTTTCTTCCATTGGGTATTCTTCCAGTACTGTCTGAATCAGCAGACCGATAAATACACGTTCACCATGTGTAAAACTGTGTCCGCCCGGAATTCCCGCCAGCCAGTCACCGATTCCGTGTCCCGCTGCGCATCCGCCAGAATTCAATCCGCCAATACCGGATAAGAAGCAATTTGCTTCTATGACATTTTCCAACTGTGGAGTTACCGATTTGGTCAGTACTGCACGGTAAGCTGCCAGACCGTCTGCGGTAATAATTTCCTTACAAAGTTCCGTCATTCCGGTCGCAAACTCTGCAATATGAATTCCATTCGGATTCTGTCGGCAGGTTTTCCCTTCATACCAGGTTGCAATCGCATCACCCATACCTGCTGCCAGCAGACGGGCCGGTGCATTTGCAATGATTTTCGAATCTGCGACAACCAGATCCGGGCATTTAGGGAACCGTGTATCATAGATAATCTCGCTTCCGTCATCCGTATAAGTCAGAGCCATGAAAGTGCAGGGGGCATCAGAAGATGCCGTTGTAACGATCATAACCAACGCTTTGTCAAATTTATTTCCTATGGTTCTTGCAATATCCATGCAGCCGCCTCCGCCGACACCACATACAATATCCGCATTCCTTACACATTCCATTTCTGAAATACGATTTACTTCTGACTCGCAGCATACTTTACCGGATTCGATAAAATCATATTTATAATCTGTACCGACAAAGCTCTCTGTCAATGCCGCCTGTGAAACACTCAGTGAAATAGTATCACCGATAAACACATAATTTTTTCCATAACAGGAAGTGTATTCTGGGAATTTCTTCAGAATATCACTCCCGATCATAAATGTACCCGGAAAATATAATTCTTTCATTCCTCTACCTCCTGTAACGCATCCGCAACATTCTGTGCCTGTACAAACGCTCCTGTGACACGGCTTATGCTGTGATCACAACAAAGATTTACCATAAAATGATCATCCACTAATCCCTCTGCCAGTTCTTTTGCTGTGGCTTTCACATCCATGACACCCAGATCACCAAGGCAGACTGGCAATCCGACTTTTCGTCCAAATTTCATGAAAGATACTAATTCTTCTTTTGGATACTGTTCCAGAATCAACTGCACCATCAAACCTACATAAACACGTTCACCATGCATAAATTCATGTCCACCCGGAATCTGTCCGAGAAAATCACCGATTCCATGTGCTGCTGCACACCCGGTATTTGCTCCGCCGACACCTGACAGGAAACAATTTGCTTCTATTACATTTTCAAGTGCAGGGGTTACTACATGCGTCTTAACAGCTTCATACGCATCCAGACCATCCTCCAGTATGATTTTGCGTGCAAGACCTGCCAGAAGCATTCCTGTTTTTGCAATCTCTGTTCCATGTGGATTTAACTTATTCGTCATTGCTTCATAGTAAGTTGCCAGGCCATCGCCCATACCTGCTGCAATATGTCTGGTCGGAGCAGTTGCAATGATATCCGAATCAACGATTACCAGTTCAGGACTCTTATGAAATAACTGATCTCCTACAACACTTGTTCCATCTTCAGAATAAAATACGGACACCGAAGAACATGGTGCATCTGATGCAATCGTCGTCGGAATCATCACCAGATTCTGACCATTACGATTTCCAACAGTACGAACCACATCCATCGCGCTGCCTCCGCCTACGCCACATAAAACATCTGCTTCCTGTACGCACGGGATTGCTGCTACCCGGTCAATTTCTGCAGGTGTCGCAATTTTTCCACACTCTACAAACTCATATGTACTTTGTGTTCCCTCAAAACTTTTTTCCAGTTTCTCTTTTGCTGATGCAATGGCGCGTTTTCCACCCACAAATACAAATTTTCTGCCAAAGCAATTTGCCTGTGCTTCAAATTCTTCCAGAATATTACTTCCCAATTTAAAGCATCCCGGAAATCTTAATTTTCTCACATCTGTCTCCTCTCTTATACTTTCATAAATTAATTGTATAGCCCCTTTTTCGTTCAAGAATGCTCGAAAACAGGATCATACATGGATACCTTACAGGTAGCAAAACCTATGCCTGTAATTTTTTTTCATAACATTTCTCAAGATTCCCCCGATTCTGCGCCTTTTGGAAATCCATAACAGCATTTTTACAACCTTTTATTTGCAAATGTACCTGTTGACATTTGCAAATGTACCGCGTTTTTTTCTTTTTACTTATTAAAAATGTACCTGTTTTCCGCTTTTTCAAACAGGCATCACTTTTGCTGTCTATAAAGTATCAAAAACGATAACTATGGGGCTTTCAACGGAAAGGTTCCATGCGCACATGACAAATGCATTTTTCCGAAATCTTGTTTCAATGCCTTGTTTGCAAAAAGATTTCGAGTGTACATGAAATGTAAATGGAGGATTTTTATTATGGGAATGTTTGATTTCACTGACCGCGTAGCGGTTATCACCGGAAGTACTGCCGGACTTGGAAAAGGAATGGCTATCGCCCTGGCAAGACAAAACTGCAATATCGCTCTGATCGCAAGAAGGGCTGACAAACTGGAAGAAGCTGCCGCCGAGATTCGTACACTTGGTGTAAAATGCCTGCCGGTTCCATGCGATGTTACTTCTGATGAATCTGTTGCAAATGCCGCAGACGCAATTATCAGAGAATTTGGCCGGGTAGACATTTTAGTAAACAATGCCGGTACCGGCGGACCGGCATGCCCGGTGGCAGAGCTGCCGATGGAAACTTATAAAAATCTGGTAGAACTGAATATGACCAGCGTATTCCGTATGATAAAGACATTTGTTCCTTATATGGAAAAAGCAGGATATGGAAGAATCGTCAACGTAGCATCTGTTCTTGGCATGGTCGGACATCTCGAAGTATCACTGGCAGGTTATGCATCTGCAAAAGGCGGCGTTATCAGTCTGACAAAAGGAGTTGCCGCCGAGCTTGCTACCAAAGGAATTACGGTCAATGCCATTGCTCCGGGCACATTCCCGTCAGAAAGCAATGGAAATGAATTTATGGAAATGAATATGCCGTTTGTGCTCCGTACAACACCGATGCAGCGAACCGGCACACCTACTGATATGAATACAGTCGGCGACATGGATGCAGCAATTGTATTCCTCGCATCTGAGGAATCCCGCTACATCACCGGTATATTACTTCCGGTAGACGGCGGATGGACCTGCTGCTAGCTACGTCGAGGCTTTTTCACCTGTGCAGTCGAATTTGCAAACAAGTGATTGGTATAGTTATTTCGAAAACGATGTACTAGTACAGTGTTTCTTAAAAATAATAAGTATCTCATCAAAGAATTTAATTTTATATGTACTCTCGGAATCTTTCGAAAACGAGTCATTCTGGCTAGATTCCGAAAATACAGTTATCCTTAAGGAGGACTTACATGATGAATTATAAAGAACTTCAGGAACGATGCAAAAACCGCAATTTTGACCAGATCGTGATCGTCACAGATGATATTTTCAAAGAAATTGCAGAATTTAACCGTGTAGAGCATGTGACTCCGGGTGTGACAGGAATTCGTACGAATGAGACAAATCCCGGATTAAAAGCAGGGGATACAGAGCTTGCTTACACAGAGCGTTACGCAACGATCTTTTATAACAATACGTCCCTGTGCGTGGTACAGCCGGTAGAGGGTGACACCCTTTACAAAAAATATCAGGAGCGCTTCGGCAACGGCATCTGCTGTGCCCGCGAAAGAATCCCTGTAGCTGACTGGGATGACACACTGGCACATTACACCGCAAAGGGTGCAACAATCGCACAAACTTATGATTCCGATACCTGCCATGCAGTATGGCTTGATCTGATGAATGAACTCGGTATTATCTTTGAGGCAATCCGTGATGACAGTGTAAAAGACACACCAAGTCATATTCACCCGGCCCGTATCGCACAAATCAACATTTCTACACCGGACGTAAGAAAAACTATTGCCCGCCTGACAGATCTGTTTGAAATCGGACCATGGGAAGTTGGCGATCAGTGTAACGCTGCTGCTCACGATTATGCTTTCACGGTAAATGGTGAACTCGTACCACAGGATTTCTCCTACCTGCTTGCAATCCTTGTATGCGGAAATATTGAGTGGGAAGTCATCGAACCGGTAAAAGGAGAACTTGTTTACAGCGAATTTATCGAAGATCATGGCATTGGCTTCCATCATATTCTGCAGGAGTACCATGTTGCTGAGTGGCAGGATATCCTTGCAGACTACGCTTCCAATGGCATTGCCATGAACTGTAAAGGAAGTATCGGACCGGTTGACTGGTGCTATATGGATACCGTAAAAGAGCTTGGTTACTTCAAAGAGATGCGTACCGACGCTGTGATGGATCAGCTTCCGGATGGCTACTTCCAGTTCTGGTATCCGGAACCGTAAATTTTTAAAACACATACCCTGCAACGATTCGGAGAACTGCTACTTTTCAAGAATGCTCCGAATCGTATATGCAAAAAATAAATCAGAAAATGGTAAACGCAATACAGAAAGGAGACTCATTATGAGCCAGTTAGCAGAAAAAGTAATGAACCGCTTCCGACTGGACGGTAAAACCGCAGTCGTAACAGGAGGCGCAGGAAATATTGGAAGTCACGGTGCTGCTGCTTTTGCAGAGGCAGGTGCAGATATCGCAATCGTTGATCTGCCGGTCTGCATCGACAGAGCAAAAGCTGTTGCTGAAGATTTAAGCAAAAAATATGGGGTAAAGGCACTTGCATATGGCTGCAACCTCACCGATGAGAAAGCCGTTGCCGAAATGTTTGAAAATATTCACAATGATTTCGGTCATGTTGATATCGTACATAACAATGCCGGTGTCGGCGGCGCCCTTGTTCCGGATATTGAAGAATGGGACAGCGAACATGATATGCCGCATATTGAACATTTCCGTCAGGTTATGGATATTAACTTTATGAGTATCTACATCGTTGCTGTTACTGCAGCACGTATGATGAAAAAAGAAGGTCATGGCGGAAGTATCATCAACACCGGCTCCATGGCAGCTCATGTTGTAAATATGGGAACAATCTTTGAAACAATGGACGATGCTTCTTACGGAAGTGCCAAAGCTGCTGTATTATACTTTACACGCCACTTTGCTTCCCAGGTTGCCGAGTTTGGCATCCGCGTAAATTCTATTTCTCCCGGATACTGCTACAGCCCGGGATTACATGACGGACTGCCAAAAGAAACATTGGATCTGTACAATAATTCTCAGCCGGTAAGACGTATGATGGACGTAGAAGAACTTCAGTGTGCACTGCTCTATCTTGCAAGTGACGCATCCAGCTACTGCTACGGTACCGAGATGCTGCTGGACGGCGGACATACCATCTGGTAATTCTTGTTTAGGGTGGCTTAAAAATTTACTACGTTAGGTTTTAATAGGAACTCCTGTAATTTGTCTCAGTCGCTACCAATCGCTCCTTGAGAAAAATTACAGGAGTTCTTAATTTACTCATTGAATTTAGTAAATTTTTGCGCCACCCTGCACTTCGTGCCACGCATGCATATAAATCACTGGAATAATACGCTCTGTGTTGCATGCGCTAATTTATATGATGTAAAAATCTTGGATTTTGAGTCAGAGAGAAAGTTACTCCATTGTAATGCAACACAAAGTGAAGTCGTGTGCATTGGCTGACTTTAATGCCGTAAATAAAGAAAACAAAGAATCCTGTCAGGGAAAGCGATTCAGTGAGCGACTGAGTTTCACAAGGTTTTGCGCGAACGGGAACCGACCAGCTTTTATAGGAGGTGGGAATGAGCGCGATGAAACCGCTGTGAAATGAAGGTAGCGAATGTCTAGCTTCCTGACAGGATTCTTCGTTTTCTTATTATAGTCAAACGGATATTCGCAATCCGCTTCGCTACTTGCTCATAACCGAATAACTGCTCCGCAGTTTATCAGAAGGAGCTTGCACTCCTCCTGATACAAGCAAGTCCCCACCCACTGCTTATTGCTTTTCGCAATTGAAGCAGGGGACTTACTTGATTCGGTTAAATTTTCACTTACACGTTATACTGCTTAGATCCGCTCAAACAGTGCAGCTCCACCCTGACCGCCGGCCATACAGAATGCTACTACACCATATTTTGATCCACGACGCTCCATCTCATACACCAGTTTTGTGGTAAGGATTCCGCCGGTTCCTGCCAGTGGATGACCAAGTGCCAGCGCTCCGCCGTTTACATTTACTTTACTCATATCCAGACCAAGCTCCCGCACGCATGCGATGGACTGGGAAGCAAATGCCTCATTTAACTCGATCAGATCAATATCATCCAGTGTTAAACCTGTCTTATCCAGTAATTTGCGGATCGCACCTACCGGTCCGATTCCCATAATACTCGGATCACATCCAATCACTTCAAAATCCACAAATTTTGCCCAGATCTTCTTGCCTTCCCGGATGGCACGTTCTTTTTCCATGACAACAACTGCGCCGGAACCATCACTCATCGGTGAGCTGGAACCTGCAGTCACACGACCGTCTTTGCGAAAACACGGTTTTAATTTGCCAAGAGATTCCATGCTGCTGTCCGGTCTGACACATTCATCTTTATCAATGATGGTTACATTTCCTTTGCGGTCTGTCACCGGAACTGGAACCATCTGCTCATCAAACAGACCTGCTGCTACAGCAACTGCTGCTTTCCTGTGGCTTTCTACTGCAAATGCATCACATTCTTCTCTTGTGATACCATATTTATCACACAGGTTTTCTGCTGTCTCACCCATGCTGTAATTGTAACCTTCCGGCCCGGTATAACGCATGCCCCACTCTGGTGGATTTAACTGATATGCCTGTTTTGCACGATTCATCAGATATGGGCGTGTGGAATCACTCTCCACACCACCGGCAACAAATACTTCGCCGTGTCCGGATTCGATCATCATAGCGGCCAGTGCAATGGCATTTAATCCGGAAGAACACTGTCTGTCAATGGTAAATCCCGGTACGGCGATCGGAAGTCCCGCTTTTAACAGTGCTACACGGGATAAGTTTGCATAATTATCATTTCCAAGGTTACCAAAAATAACATCATCGATACAAGCCGGATCAATTTCTGCCCGCTCTACTGCCGCTTTAATTGCTGCAGCTCCCAGATCAATTGCTTCCAAAGATGCGAACATGCCTCGCATTCTTCCCACCGGTGTTCTTGCAGCGGATACAATTACTGCTTCTTTCATAATTACAATTCCCCCTATCTGAGTTTTTCATCCTCTTTATAAATTCTGGCAGTCTCCTCGCCGTTTAATACACGGGTAATACCTGCTGCCAGCGCTTCCATCTCATACTCACCCGGAATAACGGCCAGTGGATGGATGAATTTTACACGTTTCTCTAATTTTTCAATAAACATTTTGGAATGGGCAATTCCGCCGGTGACAACGATTCCGTCAATCTCACCGTCTACTGCTGTTGCCAGACCACCGATGCATTTTGCCAGTTTGTAGATCATTGCATTGTAAACCAGCTCTGCATACTCGTCTCCATCAGCAATTCGTTTTTCCACTTCCCGGACATCGTTTGTTCCAAGATATGCCGTCAGACCACCTTTTCCACGTACCATGGCAGATACTTCATCAAAGGTATATTTACCGGAAAAACACAGTTTTGCCATGCCGATACTCGGGAGTCCACCGGAACGCTCCGGGGACATGGTTCCGTCCTCATCCGTGCAGACATCTACGATCACGCCGTTTTTGTGCAGTCCGATACTGATTCCGCCGCCGGTATGAACCATGATCAGAGTCAATTCCTCATATTTTTTACCAATGCTTTCCGCATACATTCTGCCGACTGCTTTTGTATTCAGGAAATGTCCCATACTCAGCTTGTCAACCAGCGGGCATCCGGAGATGCGCGGCAGATCATCCATCTCATCTGCAGTATTTCCATCGTAAATATATGCTTTGATGCCCAGATTTTTGGCCATCTCATATCCGATCATCGCTGCAAGAGAAGATGCATGCTGACCACTTGGGCGATAGGTCAGAACATCGATCATCTCATCATTGACTTCATAAGCACCCATATGGATCGGTGGCAGGGAACCGCCGCGGCAGGCGATTGCTGTCAGTTTTGTCATATCGTATGCAATCTCATCTAAAAATTTCTCTACCTCTGCTTTTCGAAACGGTACCTGATCTACGATCTTTGGATACTGTGCAATGGTCTCTGCAGAATGTGTCAGATTTTTACGATACAGTTCTTTTCCGTTTTCATAAATGGCAATCTTTGTAGATGTAGAACCAGGATTAATAACAAGCAAATTAATATCTCCCATGGTTATGCTCCTTTCTGTGATGCGATGGCACCTAAAATAATCGACTGGAATTTATCATCAATTTCCGCTGCCCGGGACATCAATACAATCGGTACTTTTGCTCCCACAATGATACCAGCTGCCCTTCCGCCGCAGATTGTCATCATTTTACCCATCATATTTCCCGATACCAGATCCGGGCACACAAGCATATCTGCATCTCCGCCCACCGGACTCTGATAGTTCTTGATCTCCACAGATTCTTTCTCCAGTGCCAGATCAATGGAAATCGGTCCTTCCAGGTAACAGTCGGTAAATTCACCGTTCTCCCACATCTGTTTTAATTTCCATGCATCTGCGCTTTCCTGAAGTTTTGGATTCAATGTCTCAGAAGCTGCCAGTACGGCGATCTTCGGTTTTTGGATTCCCACAGAGTACATAACATCCAGTGCATTCTGAATGATCTGTTTTTTGGCTTCCACATCCGGTTTTGTATTTAATGCAGAGTCTGTCAGCGCGATCAGTTTGTGATACTGTGCGATCTCTACAAAATCGAACTTGGACATCAGTCTTCCGGTTCTCATTCCTGAAGTTTTTGCTACAATGGCAGACATCAGGTTCTTGGTTTCCAAAAGTCCTTTCATGAGGAAATCCACCTCACCTGCATGTACCAGTTCAATGGCTTTTAAAATGGCTTCTCTCTCTCCCGCTTCGTCAATAATGTGGTAGTCTTCTTCTTTTTCTCCGATCTGTGCCAGAAGATTTTTGATCACTGGTGCATCTCCGATCAGAACTGCCTCAATGGCACCTTCTTTTCTGGCACGGGCTACTGCTGTCAAAGTATGGTCATCTTCCGCTTTAATGACTGCAAGTGTTTTCTTCGTGCAGTTCTCCAGACAATACGGAAGCAGTTCTTTTAATGCTTTTATTTCCATGTCATTCTCCTTAAAAATTCTTTGTTTATATCTATGTACATTGTTTGTACAAAAATTTTTTCATTTGACAGGAAATTTACGCAATTTCCTATCAAATGAAAAAAGGGGCAGGGATCTTTGTCCGAAGCCCTGCCCCCTCTTTCGTTGAGCTATGTAAAACTATGAATAAAAAACAACACTTATATTTCTTAAATTGGCTTATCCGATTGCTGTCATACCGCCATCTGCGTATACAATCTGACCCGTCATGAAATCAGATGCATGAGATGCAAGGAATACTGCCGGTCCCATACAATCTTCTACGGTACCAATTCTCTGTAATGGTTTATCATCACCAAGGTGAAGAATTTCCGGATGCTCTTTGATCAGATCTTCCATCATCGGTGTTACTGTATTTGTAGGTCCGATAGCGTTTACGCATACTTCCGGTCCAAGGTCGCATGCAGCTGTTCTGGTAAGCATATCCAGCGCACCTTTTGTTGTACAGTAGCTTGCGTTTCCGCCTAAGCATGCACGTGCACCACGTGTGGAAGATACGTTAATGATCTTGCCGTATCCGCGCTCTTTCATCTGTTTGCCAAAGTATTTGCAAAGCATTGCGATACCAACAACATTTACCTGAAGCATACCGTCCATAATTTCTTTCGGGAGTTCTGTCAGGTGATGTTTTACGTTGTATCCCTGAGAATTTACAAGTACATCAATGTAACCTTTGTCTGCGATGATCGTATCGTATAATGCCTTGATGCTTTCCTCATCAGATGCATCTACGGTGTATACAGTTACATCTTTTCCTGTTTTCTCTTTGATTTTCTCTTTTGCTTCCAGCAGTTTCTCCATGTTACGGCTTGCGATAGACACATCTGCACCGTAAGCTGCAAGTGCCTCTGCGATGCCTGCGCCGATTCCGCCATGTCCACCAACTACTAAGGCTTTTCTGCCGTCCAGTCTAAACATTGTTCCAAGATCAAATTTGTATGTTTCGCTCATTTTGTAAAAACCTCCTTATTTGTTTTCAACTAGCCTATTTAATTGCAAAATGTGTGCCAGTTTTTTATTTTTATCAAATCCCCGTAGTTACGGTATTTTCTGTACTTTCTCCCGAAAAGACGCCTGTTTTTTCTGCGATTTTATTTGCATGACTGCTAATTTTTTTCAAAAACGCAAATTTTTTGTCTGATTCCGGTCTTATCTTGCAAGCGGCGGGATACCAAGAATCTCTCTTGCCTCTGCCGGTGTTGCTACCTGTTTTCCAAATGTTTCTACTGCTTTTACTGCACGCTCTACCAGACCAACGTTCGTTGCCGGAACGCCTTTGCTGAAGTATACATTATCTTCCAGACCAACACGAATATTGCCGCCCAGTGCCAGTGCTGCATACATGATCGGCAGATGCTGTTTGCCAACGCCAAATGCAGACCAGGTAGAACCTTCCGGAATATGATTTACCAGATATACCAGATTCTCTACCGTTGCCGGCATACCACCCAATACTCCAAGGCAGAACTGATAGTGGATCGGTGTGGATAAATGACCTTTTCCCGCAAAATAATTTGCGATACCAAGCATACCTGCATCAAAAATCTCTACCTCCGGTTTGATGCCGCGCTGCATATACACGTCACCTAACTCCTCCAGGAACTGTGGCGGGTTCATAAATACTCCGCCCGGCATCCAATTGAACGTACCGGCATCATAACTTCCCATCTCAATGCCATCCAGCTCTTTGTGATGTCTCATACGGTCTTCATAAGTGGCTGTACCGGTATTGTCGCCGGAAGAAGTACAGTTGATGATTACATCACAATCTTTTTTCGCACGGATCAGTTTGATGGTCTCCTCAAATTTCTTCTCATCCATACATCCGATACCTTCATCATTTCTCATATGAAGATGAACGATGGCAGCTCCCGCTTTCCAGCATTTGTAAGCGTCCTCTGCAATTTCTTCCGGTGTCAGCGGAATACTTGCATTTTTCTCCTTCGGTGTTACGGCTCCTGTCAGTGCTGCGGTAATAATAACTTTATCCATTTTTCTTTTCCTCCAAATTTTTATTTTTTTCCTATTCTCTGTAATTTTGTGATTTTAATATCTTTCCATAATACCTCCCATTTTTATTTCATCTGCTTCAAGTCGAACGCATGTGAAGCTTCTCACAAAGAACAGTTATCTTTTTGCAAATGCGCAAATTTTTTTTCCAAAAACCAGATGTATGTTGTTCCAAATACAGCCGATCTTCTGTTTTTTACCTGAAAACCCATGCAAAATGCTATGAATTTTTCGCATTCCCCCTCTTATACTGCAAAAACCATGCCTGTATGACGATGGCATCAATTTTGCACAATTATTAAGTATCAAAAAAATAAATAAATGAAAGATCAGGAGGTTTTTACGATGAAAACTTATAAAGCTGCCTTTGTCGGCACAGGAATGATTGGTGCTGGTCTTGCTGCCAATGCCGCTTTGAACAATTTTGACGTTACCTTATACGATGTCGTTGACAGGGATAAAATGAAGTCCAACTTAACACACATCATGGATATTCTGGTAGAAGCGGAAGCTATCACACAGGAGGAAGCAGATGCTGCGCTGGCAGATGTCCGTTACACCAATGATCTGGAAGATGCTGTCCGCGGAGCAGATTTCGTACAGGAGTGTATTCCGGAGCGCCTTCAGTTAAAACAGGATACTTACCGGACGATTCAGAATGTAACCGGTCCGGATACCGTGATCGCAAGTTCCACATCCGCAATCTTTCCAAGCAAACTGCAGGAGGGCGCTATGTATCCGGGTTCCATCGTCGTTGGACATCCGTACAACCCGTCTTATCTGCTTCCGCTGATCGAGATCTGTGGTGGAGAAGGTGCAGATCCGACCATTATGGCAAAAGCAAAAGAAATCTACGAAGCAATGGGAAAAGTTCCGGTTATCTGTAAAAAAGAGATCAACGGATTCGTTGTAAACCGTCTGTCCTGGGCAGCGCTTGCATCCGCAAAAGAGTGTATTCAGGAAGATATCTGCTCCGTAGAAGATATCGACAAAGCCATCATGTACGGTCCCGGTATGCGTATGGCTGTCACCGGTCAGATGCTTACCATGAGTCTCGGTGTAGACGGCGGTTTCCGCAAAATGGCAGAAAAATACGGCAACGAGCCATCCGAATACGATGAAATCTATGCACAGGGTGTAGATGAAGAAATCGCAAACCGTCCGGACTGGCAGGGAAATACAGTTGATGATGTATGCAAATACAGAGATAAAATGTTTGTACAGCTTTTAAAACTGCAGAAACTTTTGTAATTATTTGGCTTTGTGTATGCGAAATTTATACAGATGAAAAAATAGTAACCTGTTGAACATATTTCTTGTCTATATTATAATGTGACAGTAGTAGCATTTATTTTTACATAAGGGAGACAAGAAGGGGAACAAAATGACAGACAGAGAAATCATGCTCTCCGCGGAGCAGCGTATTGATGAACTGATGAACAAAATGCTTGGTTCTGATCCCGTTTCCAAAAAGCAGGTCCTTCAGGAACTCAAAGCAGTCAAAGAGTCTGTTCATCAGGTTACCACATCTACTATTGATTACCAGATCGTTGTCGATAATCTGGATGATAATATTTTAATTGCAGATGCATCTGAAACAATTTTGTATGTGAACAAAGCATATCAAAAGTCTTCCGGTATTCCAAAAGAAAACCTGATCGGCAAAACCGTTTCTCACATTGCAGAAACCACCGATTATTTCACGGTTACCACCGTGCCGGATGTTATTCAGAAAAAAGAACCGGTGATGAAGCTGTCCTATCTTCCGGGACAGAAGAATCCTAGTATTGTTGTTGGCATGCCGATTTTCTACAGTAATGGGGAATTGCAGTATATTATAGCAACCAACCGCGAATTATCTACCTATACGAATCTGCGTGATAACTACAACACATTTTTAAATCTGCTTTCTGATATGAAATCTGCCAAGAATGCCGTACAGGTCATTCAGGAAACTTTTACCTTATCCGAAAAGCAAATGATCGGCGAAGGAAAAGAGATGACTCAGATCCGAAAGTTCATCTCCAATGTTGCATCCACAGATGCCACCGTTCTGGTTACCGGAGAATCCGGTACCGGTAAAGAGCTCATCGCCGATGCAATCTATACCGCAAGCAAACGAAATAACATGCCTTTTATCAAGATCAACTGTTCTTCCATTCCGGCACAGCTTCTGGAATCCGAACTGTTCGGTTATGAAAAAGGTGCTTTTTCAGGTGCAAATGCACAGGGTAAAAAAGGTCTGTTTGAAGCAGCCAACAAAGGTACGCTTCTGCTGGATGAGATTGGCGATATGCCGATGGAGCTGCAGGCAAAACTGCTGCGTGCCATCCAGAGCAATGAGATCACCCGCGTAGGCGGTACCAAACCGATCCCTCTGGATATCCGGCTTATCGCTTCTACCAACTGCAATCTGAAAGCAAAGATTGCGGAAGGAACATTCCGAAGCGATCTGTATTACCGTCTTCACGTTATTCCGATCAATGTTCCACCATTGAGAGAACGTAAAGACGATATTGCGCTTTTGTGTGAGCACTACATAAATATCTTCAATGAGAAATACGACAAACACCTTGTATTATCCGAAGAAAATAAAGATGCCTTGATCGGCTACAGCTGGCCGGGCAACATCCGTGAACTTCGAAATATCATGGAATATTTGGTGGTATGCGCCTCCGATATGGATCATCTGGACAACTCTTTCCTGTACAGTATCTTTGATCTGGAGGGCATAGATTCCTATATGGAAGTCAAGAAAAATATGACCTTATCCGAAGCGGTTTCTTCTTACGAAAAAGAATTTTTAACCCTTGCCATCAAGGATGTTAAGAATCTGAAAGAAGCCAGTGAGATTCTGGATGTGGATATTTCCACGGTTTCACGAAAATTAAAACAACATGGATTATCTTTGAAGAAATAAGTTACCTATTTATATTTCTCAAACGTTCAAGAATGCTTTTTAACAAACAGGAGACGGTGTATCCGAAAAAGATCCATCGTCTCCTGTTGTGCAGAACACGGGCTCACGTACGTTCAACCTGCATTTGCAAAATATCCTGTTTCTTTTTGCAAAAATACCTGTTTCTTTTTAGGAAATCACGAAAAAAGCCCGTTTTACGCTGTTTAAAAACTGGCATGATATTTGCATTAATATAAGTATCAGCGAAAGCTGGGAGAACAGAGGAATATACTTAGAACTTAACAATTGCCTTTTTATTTTTTAGAATTACCCTTCCTCATATAGAATAATATAAATTGATTTTTTCATTCTGTTCTCTTCCTCGTTAAAAAGAACCAGATTGTCCTGCCCTGACACTCTGGTTCTTTTTCATCTCAGACTGAGATGATGCGATACTTAATACCTAGTCTTCTCATCAAATACTTATATTATTTTGCCAGAATATCACTCTCTGCATCGATCAGATGCGTTGTCATCCATTTAGCAGCTTCCTCTTCCTTCTGGTTCTTTACTGCCATATAAATCTTTCTATGTACATCCAAAATCAGCTCATACCGCACCTTCTGTGTGCTTTTCTTGCCTCTGTTCAGAATCTCTGTCAGAGATTTTTCAAGCACATTCCTGCACACCTGCAGCATAATGGAATACATACTGTTCTGGGAAGCCTCCGCCACAGCTACATGAAACTCCATATCGCACGCCATAAATTCTTCCGCATTTCCAATTGTACTTTCTGATCGCTGAAGAATTGTTTTTATTCTCTCCAGATCCTCATCGGTACGGCGTTTCGCTGCCAGACGTGCCGCTTCACACTCTGTCAGACGTCGAAATTCCAGAATTTCTTCAATGGTCATGCCCTTCATCTGAATGATGGTCTCCAGAGACTGTACGGCATTATCTACATTTAATTCCTGCACAACGGCTCCGCTGCTGCCGGAATAAATTTTTATATATCCTTCCCGCTCCAGCATACGCATCGCTTCACGTATGGTCGGACGGCTTCGGTGCATCATTTCCATCATTTTTCGTTCCGATGGAAGCCGCTCACCCGGATGGATTTCTCCGTCCAGAATCAACTGTCTGATCTGATTATAGATTTCTTCGCTCGCCCGTTTAGTCTGAACAGGCTGTAATTCAATCTGAATTTCATTTCTCATGCGTTTCCTGTCCTTTCACATATGTTGTAATTATAGCGATTTAATTGTATCTGTGCAAGGATAAAAACGCAATTATAAAAAGAACCAGGTTATCCTGCCCTGACACCCTGGTTCTTTTTCATTTATAACATTTTTTCTTATTCTTATTTGACCATACCGGACAGACGACCTGCTACACCTGATTTTTTCAAAAGCATGTAGATCACAAATCCGATCACGATACCTGCGCCGGTCTGGAATGCCAGTGCCGGAATCTCGATAATGGCGGTTTTTCCACCATACAGCACAACTCTTACCAGTGTGTACGCAATGATGTGAAGCACACCACCTGCAATGGCACCGATCAGGAAAGATCCTTTTTTATCTTTTAACACTTTGTGCATAATCAGTCCCATTACAATTGCCCACATGCATTTGATCAGCAATGTTGGAACAACCCAGTAGAAATATCCGCCAATAAAATCAGATAATCCGCCGCCGATGGCACCTGCAATGGCACCTTTTTTCATACCGAATAAAGCAACGGTCAGCAGGATCATGCAGTCTCCCAAGTGTACATAACCACTGATGGTCGGGATTTTAAAAATATAAGTTCCCAAAAATACCAGAGCAGCCATTGCTGCTGTCACCGTGATATCAACGGTCCGGATCTTCTGTCCGGTGCTTGTTACATTTGTCTGTGCATCCATTTTCTTTACTCCTCTCAAACTCTCCATTTTTCATTTTTGTCATTTTTTCTGATAAAATTCGTCTTAATAAAGTCACATTCATCAGTCGCATATTTTCAATCGGATTATACTGCTTACTCGTAATTAATATTAACTCTGACAGCATAAATTAGATTGTCTTTAATTCCATGAATTTCTTCGCATTGTTATAAAATACATCTTCCAGCTGTGCATCATTTAATCCACAGGAATAAACACGCTGAATCTCTACACTCGGATGATGGAACGGGGAATCGATACCGAACATGACGCGCTCGCTTCCCACGGTCTCATAAGCATTTTTGATCTGACATCCCATCGGCATTCCGGATACTTCCAGAAACAGGTTGTCATATTTGTACGCCATGTTCAGACTGCCTTCGATATAAACACCATGTCCGTGTCCCATATGGATCATAACGGTCGGCACATGCGGATGGCGCTCTGCCAGCAGACCGATCTGCCACGGCAGGGAATAAGGCGGATGTCCACAGTGGATAAATACCGGCTTTTTGTACGCTTCTGCAATCTCCATGATCGGATCCACCATCGGAGAATCCGCGGTAAATGCATCAAAAAGCGGCTGCATTTTTACCCCTGCAAAATTTTCATCCCGCAGATAATGCTCCAGCATATCATATGCTTCCTGTCCTTCATTGGCATTTACCCAGCAAAGCGGAATGATCTTGTCCGGCGCTGCCTGATATGCCTCTTTCAGTTCCTTATTCAGATGACATCCTGCCGGACAAAGAATCGTTTTTTCAATATTGTACTCCTCCATCTGTTCTGTCAGACGGCTGAGGTCAAAATCAATGTTAAACGGACTTCCGAATTTTCCAATGTGGGAATGTGCATCTATTTTCTTAAAATGGTTATAGTGGTTATCCATAAGAAACACCTCTTCGTTCTTTATGTTTTTCTGATAAATTTTGCTTTGTTTGATTATAATGTTTTCACCGATGATTAACTTGGTGTCTATCTTAACCCCACATTGGTATATTTAACACTTCCAGTTTTTGCATTTTTGACCATGCCAGTTTTGGCTACGAGTGGCGCGGATGAATGGAATATAACTATTTTTGATAAAGTTTGACTTGGATTTTAGAGGAGTTTCCGTGAACTATTTTTTAGAGTAGACAATCAATCCCTAAGTATGCTATGTTAGATGTACTGCGCCTCTAGGCGCCAATCTCAACGGGGAGGATATTAACGTGACAAACTTAATGTCTGTATTTGAGATCATCGGTTCCATTGCATTTGCAATTTCCGGAAGCATGCTGGCGATTAAAAAAGAAATGGATCTGTTCGGTATTCTGATTCTTGGTATCGTGACATCCGTAGGCGGCGGTGCCATTCGTGACATTGTCATCGGTAACACTCCGCCTGCGATGTTTCAGAATCCGAAATGTACGGTTATTTCATCCATTACGGCAATTGTTGTATTTCTGATCTGGAAATTGTACAACAGAAATACCATTGCAGAAAAAATCGCCCGTCGTACGGATAACATGTACCACAATCTGTTGTTCTGGTCCGATACATTGGGACTGGCAGCATTTACGATTCTTGGTATGGAAGCTACCATCAGTTTCCTACATACGGATCAGTGTCTGCTCATCGCATTTGTCGGTCTGATCACAGGCGTTGGTGGCGGTATTCTGCGTGATCTGCTGGCAGGAGAAATTCCTTATGTATTGCAGAAGCATATTTACGCAACGGCGTGTATTTTCGGTATTGCAGGGTACTATGTGCTGTATCACTTTATACCGGAAAGTATTGCTGCATTGATCGGATTTTGCCTGATTCTGGTCGTTCGTTATCTGGCAAAACAGTTTGAGTGGAATCTGCCGCGATAAAAGGCAAAAATGATTTCAAAATTTATGTATTGAAAAAGAAATCTGGTTGTTTTGTCTTGCACGCTAACAATCGCTTAGCAAGAAAAAACGGCCAGATTTCTTTATTTACGTTGTATGATATTTGCTTTTTACTATATTCAAGTCGAACGCACGTGAGACTTGGTGCGTGATTCTGGTCAGCGCAAGCTGACATCTTCTTTTCAGAATCACTGCGCTCTACACTCCGTCCCGGTCGGCGCAAAACCATTGTCTTCCAGACAATGTGCGCCCTTGCGGAGCATTTATCTCAGTCGGAGATTGAACTCCCACTGAGAAATACTTGTTACTACTCACCACTTGCAGAAGTGGGAGTCTCAACTCAGACTGAGATCAATTTTTAAACAGATATTTATATTTACGCATCTGCTCAAATAAAATATCTTGAACGCGATTTTTCTCCTGTTCAGAATAACCCGGTATTTCCTTTAATAATCGTTCTACATCTTTTTTTGTAAAATGAAAATACAGATTTGTTCCGCATACTTCTTCTGAAACATCCAATTGTTCCTCAAAACTACCGCTGATTGTTTTTGCCCTTACTTCTGAAAGCGCATCATATACATCGGTTCCCAACGGATAGTCCATGCTTGTGTCTGAAAGCAAACCAGCGCCATGATCAAAGATAGGACAATACGCAAAGTCACCTTTTTGATTCATCAGCACAGCTATATTGTGCATATGACGATCTTCGTTTACAAACAGCGCATCAATTGTCAGCAATTTGTTCAGATAGATTCCAAAATCTTTCAATCCGGTAATACGCTCCACCTGCATCACCAGAAATTCAAACCGCTCCTTCACAGAAGATTGTACATGCCATACCGCTTCATACAAACTTTTCTGGAAAAAATTTTGAAACAAGCGCTCCAAGGTTATAATCTGCCAGTCATCATACAAAAAATTTTTGCTTTTTACACCATTATAAAAAACATTTTTATATTTTATCTGTTCATAATCGTATTGTACAAATTCATTTTTTCCCAAAGAAGATTTTTCCAGCAAGTGCGATACCATATATTCGGCAAGTCCTTCATATCCGGTACAATCCGCTTTGTACCAGATACCTTCATTTTCCCATTTAAGCTGATTTCCCTTGGAAGACTGTCTGTCGGCTTTTCGTTCATTCTGTTCAAACAATTCGATCATGAATTTCTCACCTCTCTATTCGAATCCAAAAATGATCTTCTGCCATTCTGCCTTCCGTCTTCTGAATGATCATCAGCGGATCATAAAATGGCAGATCAAGATCTTTTAATATCAGTTTCATTTTATCACGGCTTTTTGGAAAACAACGGGACTCTAAAAATGCCTCATAGTCTTCATAGGTTGGTTCCTTCAGATTTCCAAAAGCCTGAAACATAATATTATCTGTATAATTTTTGATTTTTACCCGTTTTTTTAGTTCGTCTACATCGATCAGCGTACATATTTCCTGCTCATGCATATACCACATACGCAAACCATATTCCTTGTCCGGAATCTGTATTTTCATAACGTACTCCGGATGATTTTCTAATATTTTTAATAATAGAACAACCGGACCGGTAATTTTATCTTCTTTTGTTTCCCATCGTTCCATGGTTGCTTTGGAAACACCTAATAATTCCGCAAATTTCTTCTGCGTTAACTGCAATGTTTTTCGTACTCTTTTTATATCTGAACCGGTCACATATTCCTGAATTGCAAAGTTTATATTATTCATATGATATATCACCTCTTTTTTATTAAACCATTATTTTGATGGCTTTTCAAGCAAATAAACACTTATTATGATGGTTTTTATAAAAATGAATGTACGTGTTGAAAAAGAAATCTGGTCGTTTTGTCTTGCACGCTAACAATCGCTTAGCAAGAAAAAACGGCCAGATTTCTTTATTTACGTTGTGTGTATCACTCATTACTATGATGATTTTGAAATCAAATATACTTATTTTCCTTCTGTTCCGGCTTCATACTGGCTTCCTTTCAGATGATTCTGTTTTATATAGACCGCTTGTTTCTGATACCGCGTCCAGAGCATCCTGTTCATGCTTCAGATGCATCAGACATATTCGGTAAATCATATCGCAATTGCGCTGATAGACCGCTTCCATCTGCGCTTTTGTAAGTACACTCATTATCCCCTGACTCCTTTCACTACTAACACGACTGTGAATTGCATTTTGTCCATTAATAAAAAAATTTTCTTAAACAAAAAAGCCGTGTACAACAGACAATCATTATCTGTTCTACACGACTTTTTTATGAGCATCCCGCTTCGAATTGCAATCCCAGACGTTACTCTTACAGCCAACTCATCCCAGGCACCCTCACGGCACACAAGAGGTCCTACTTAGGGCTGCTCCATTCCTAACCTGACCCGGTTCATAAGTTCCTGTTGCGTGAGACCCAAAAATCTACGTCGCTTATAAGAGGCAGCTCTACAATTGACAACCCTCTACGGGATATCACCCCAACTATAGCGGATTGATGGTACAAGGTACCGCTACCACCCCGGCTGCTCAGTTTCTAAGTATATCATCAGGTGTTGGTAACTGTCAACAGATTTTCCTTCATTCACTCTATCCATTTTTCTTTTTATACTTTTTATTTTTCTTTATACCTTTTTATACTTCTTTATAGTTTTTTATACTTTTTTCAAGAACCTCAATCTCCTGATTTTTATACAAATTTTCACTCAATCTTTTTGACAATTTTTCAAAAATACTCCTGAAGCCGCTACATGGTTTCAGGAGTATTTTTCTTTTGTTTTTTCTTTTTCCGTAATTCTTTAAAAAAGCTGCTCAGCATAGAAGAACATTCTTCCTGGCAGACACCCTGCACAATTTCCACCTGATGATTAAATCCTGCGATCTGAAGCAGGTTCAGAACCGATCCGGCACAGCCTGCTTTCGGATTCATGCTTCCGATCACCACGCGGTCGATCCGCGACTGTACCAGTGCCCCGGCACACATCTGACATGGTTCCAATGTCACATACATTGTACAGCCTTCCAGCCGCCAGTCTCCCAGTTTTTTGCTCGCCTTGCGGATTGCATTTAATTCCGCATGGGATAAGGTATTTTTGTCTGTGTTTCGACGGTTGTAACCACGGGCAATGATTTTGCCGTCTGCATCATTTACAATGACGCAGCCAATGGGTATTTCATCGATGGCATATGCCTTTTTTGCCTGTTTTATGGCTTGTTTCATGTATTTTTCATCTACAGTCATTACTATATCCTTTTCATTCCTAAGATACAACTATTCTACCCGAAAAAGCTACATGAGGCAATTCATAAAATTCACATTCTTTTGGGCAGATTGGTTTATATAACGGATCTGCCACGATAATTTTTTCATCTTTCAATGCTTCTTCCATGGCTTCTTCGCCAAGGACAATAGCGTCTTTTTCTCCGATTAAATCTTCGCATTCTTTTAACGGACACAGTACACGGGTTGAACGTCCATATGTTTTTTCAATGCCAGCTGCCAGAGAGCCCATGGTGACAGGCTCACCGATCAGGGTGATTTCGACGTCTTTCTGCATGCGATTGTTCAGATATACGATGATCGAACTTCTTTCCTGTTCCTCTACTTGTTCCAATGCTTTAGAAATATCCTCTGCCAGCCATTCATTTGGTGTTCCGATCACATACGGTGTTCCAAATTTTTCCTGGAGCACTTTTGCTGCCCGCAGTCCAACCACAGACGCTACCAAGTTGACATTCGCTGCTTCTGCCATTTGCAGGGTTTCCAATGCATCGCCCATCGCCCAGGTGGAAAAAACATTCCAACCATATTTGTGCAGATTTTCTTTCAGGAGTTCTACGTTTTTCTGTGGTCCAAAATCTAACGGCGTTACACCTAACAAGTTTACACTACGTCCAAATTTATTTTCCTTTTCCAGCAAATTCAAATTCTGTGTTTTTTCCATAAACCGTTTTGCGATTTCTTCCAGCGCAATACCTGCGCCGTACACATAATCGTGCATACCATTCGTTGGCACAGCAAACGTTGGAATCCCGGTTTCTGTCTCAATCACTCTTGCGATCGCCGGAAAATCGGTTCCATTCATAAAAGGAATCGGAGAACCTGCAAGTGCAATAAATTTCGGATGCAGTTCTCTGGCGGCATGTTCGATATCATCAATAAATTTCCGGTCATTTCCCATGATCGCATCAATTTCCGTAAGACCTGAGATAAAGATCAGACTGTCCTGATCGTACCAGCGGATCTCATCGTGTGTATTGTAAGTAGAATTACATCCGGAAGGATCGTGCATGACTGTCATTCCGCCCAGCTCGTACAATGCGGAACAAACGCCGGACACATCTGCCGTATAAATTGGTATGATTCGATAAGATTGTCTCATAGGCAGCACTCGCACCCCCATCCCTTTTGTACTACAAGTTTTTCCGTGTCTTTTTCCTCGCGGTATGCTTCCATCATCAGTTCGGCGGTTCTGCGGATACTGTCAAATCCATACAGACCTTCGCCCTGCACCAGATTGACAAAATGACGGCTGCGACTGAAATATGCCGCTTTCTGTCCGATCGCAAGCACTTCCTGTTCGCCGCCTCTTGGCAGCACGCGCATTTTCACCTGAATCGTTGCGATCAATTCCAGTTCCGGTACATGTTCCTGCAGCCAGTCAAATGCTGCTTTTTCCTCCGGACTGATACCATCCAGATACACCGCTTTGACGTTAAATCCATGCGTCAGAAGCAGTTTTGCCAGTCCCAGCGGTCGCGGATGATACAGATAATCCAGCGTGATCGGCATATCTTTGATCAGCGCTTTCGCTTTTGCCAGAACTTCCTCACAGGCAGAACGTTCCACATCCAGTGCCTCCCTGCTCACTTCTGGAAGTCCCAATGCATCTGTCAGTTGCTTTAACTGCTGCTCAATTTCTTCATAATCAAAACTGCCCGGCAGATACAGATGCTTCCGTGCTAACCGCTGCGCCTGCGTCTCCATGCCATATTTTCCCGCCGGATAAATGTCAAGAAACAATCTTCCCTTACTCATATCCAACAGGTCCTGCCACGTTTCACAGGTTGGAAGTTCCCGCACGGTATAACCATATCGTCTCAATAAACGCTTGATATCACTGCTTTCATTCAATGCAAAATCACTGCCAAACACCGATACTGTTTTTGCATCCGGCTCACATTCCGGCAACGGATCATACATGGCTTTTCGCAGCTTCTGATCCGGCGTCAGACCATGTTTTTGCATGATCGGATCCATGTAACAGCGGATAAAACAAATATCCGGGAAACGGCGTTCCAGCTCGTCATAAATATAATTCAGATTGCTTCCCACAAAATGGTGCAGACATACTGTAAACAGCAAAACTGCTTTTGGATGATCTCCACGCTTGTTCAACACGTCCGTTACACCTTCAATCGTGATGTCCTCTAAATTGCCGTTTAAAACATGCTGTTCTTCCACAATGACAAAAGAAAAACGATCTGCCGCGTTCATTTCCGCCGCTGTCAGCACAACGCCGCGCATGCAGTTGTCCGCGCAGACATAAATCTGAATTGCCTCTGGAACCTGCATTCCCGTATGTACGATGTTCCAGTTGCCATGAACCGGTGAATTGTACTCCAGTTCTGAGGCAAATGGTGCAGGAAAGGATGCGTCTTTGATTTTTACCACAGCGTCCTTTGGATCTACTGTTTCACCTACTCGCTGCAACATCTAAGTTTCCTCCTGTAATACGCCACCACATAAGATGTACATCTTTCTAGCAATCGTACGATATTCCTCTGCCATAGCACTTTCTGGATAACATTCCATCAATGTCATCCCCTGTTCTTCTGCCAATGCCACTTGCTCGCTGTGGGATAACGTTCCAATCACCTTTGTATGAAAATCGTCTGCCAGTTCTGCCACTTTTTCTTCTTCTCGCGGAACATCCCGGCGATTTAAAATAATTCCGCCAAGCTGTGCATAACCACGGTTTTTAAAATTATCTACTGCCATGGCAATATTTGCCGCCGCGTGAATCGCCATATTTTCTCCGGAAGTAATGATAAACACCTTGTCTGCGTAACCGTTTCGCATCGGCATGGAAAATCCGCCACAGACTACGTCTCCAAGCACATCATATAAAATGACATCCGGCTTGTATACATCATACGCCCCGGTTTCTTTTAATTTTTCCAGTGCCGTGATAATGCCGCGACCGGCGCAGCCAAGTCCCGGTGTCGGTCCACCTGCTTCCACGCAGATTACACCGTTGTAGCCAATGCGGATCATATCTTCCAGCTGCAACGCCTGTTTTTTCTCATTATATAAATCCAGTACGGTAGGAACTGCTTCCCCGTGACGAAGCTGAATCGTGGAATCTGCTTTTGGATCGCAACCGATCTGCATCACCGTTAAGCCCAGTTCTGCCAGTGCTGTTGCCACGTTGGAAACTGTGGTGGATTTTCCGATTCCGCCTTTTCCGTATACTGCTATCTTGATCACTGTTCTGCTCCTTCCTCTGCCGGAGTGATGACATTGGAGTACGCGGTTTTCGCGGATACTCCTTTTAAACGCCCGATTTTTCCGGAAAGTGCGCTGATGGTATTTTGCGGCGCATCAATGGCAATACTGATGATGCTGATGCCCTTCGGGCGATATGGGATGCCCATTCTGCCTACAATGTACTGACGCGCTTCGTGAAGCATTGCATTTAATTCTTCGATGGCGTCTTCCTGCTCTACAATAATTGAAATAACCGCCACTCTGGTGTCCATGTCTGGTTTCCTCCTTTTCTGGCTGATAATTTATTTTTTGAAGCGCATGAAAGCAGAGAAAACGACACGCAGACACGAACAATTTCCTGCATACGCTGCGCCGCTTATCTCCGCCCGTTCCCGCGAACTCACCCGCAAAACCGGCGGGTTCAAACACACTCCCACGGGCGGGCTATGCTCGCTTCTGCAACGGAAATTGCTCTACCGTCTTGCGTTGCAGTTTTCTTCTGCTCTTCATTGCGCATTCACAAAATGACTTTCTAGCAAATTCTTGGAAGTAGCTCGCCGCCCGGCTGCGGCAACAATGCCTGTGTACCGATCTCTGTCTCCATTACGACTCTGCCCGGCTCATCGGCAATAACTTCTCCGATAATCGCTGCATCTGCGGAATACGGGCATTTGCGTAATGTTTCCACAATGGCATCTGCCTCTTCCTTCGGTGCCATGATGACAAGTCTGCCCTCGCATGCAAGGTATAACGGCTCCAGTCCAAGCATTCCGCAAACTCCTTTTACTTCCGGCTGTACCGGAACAGCTGCTGCATTCAGACGGATTCCCACATTGCTCTGTCCTGCAATTTCATATAAAACGGTTCCGACACCGCCTCTTGTGGCATCGCGGATGACATGCAGATTGTGTGTAGTGTCCATTACAGCTTTTACAGTTCCCCATAACGGTGCACAGTCACTGGTCACATCCGCATCAATACCAAAATCTTCTCTCTCTAATAAAATGGTGCATCCATGACGTCCGATATCACCGGTTACAATGATCGCATCTCCCGGTTTTGCCAGCTCGCCGCCAACAGTTACACCTTCCTGAATCTCGCCCATTCCTGTGGTTGTGATAAAGACGCCGTCCACTTGACCTTTTCCGGCTACTTTTGTGTCTCCGGATACGATATGTACGCCAGCTTCTTTTGCTGTTTTTTCCATTGCTGCTGCAATCTCTTCCAGTTTTTCCATCGGAAAGCCTTCCTCAATGACAAAGGCGCAGGTCAGATACAGCGGTTTTGCACCCATGCAGGCAAGGTCATTGACGGTTCCACAGATGGACAGTTTTCCGATATTTCCACCCGGGAAAAATGCCGGGGACACGATAAATCCGTCTGTGGATACTGCCATTCTTCCTGCTGGCGGAACCAATACCGCCGCATCGTCTGCGGTCAGATCGGAGTTTGCAAAATGTGCTTTAAACACCTGATCGATCAGTTCAGATGTCTGTTTTCCCCCGGCACCATGTGCCATTGTGACTGTTTTATTTTCCATTATTTTTTCCTTCTTTCTATTTACTTTACGAACGATTTATGCTAAGAGAGAAACACATGCAGACACGGCTAATTTTCTGCATCCGTTGCGCCGCTTATCTCCGCCTGTTCCCGCGAACTCACCCGCAAAACCAGCGGGTTCAAACACACTCCCACAGGCGGGCTATGCTCACTCCTGCAGCGAAAATTAACCTACCGTCTTGCCTGTGTTTCTCTCTTTAGCAACAAATCTGTTATATAATTTAAATTTATGAATACTGATAATATGCGGAGCAGGATCCCTCGCCAGATACCATGCAGGCTCCTACCGGATGCTGCGGTGTACAGCCTTTTCCGAACACTTTACAATCGGATGGTTTGCATTTTCCCTGTAATACGTCTCCGCAGCGACATGCAGGATTTGGTTTTCCTTCAATTTTTGGCATCTGATATTTGATACGGGCATCAAAATTCTGCCACTCTGGTCGTAACTTCATTCCAGACGCCGGAATCACGCCCAATCCACGCCATTCGGAATCACATGCTTCCATCATTTCATCTACCAGAACCTGCGCTTCTTTGCTTCCATCCTGTGTCACCACACGCGGATAACAGTTTACGAAAAACGGCTTTCTTTCCTGGAATTTTACCAGTGAAACCGCCAGCGCTGTCATCAGTTCCCTTGCGGTAAATCCTGCCACAACACCGCTGACGCCTTCCTCGGTCAGCGCTTCGCATAAACGTGTTCCTGTGATGGCATTGACATGTCCCGGATATAAAAATACATCTGCGCTGCCCTTTAATGCCTCGTAAGCCTGCGGCATGGTCTTATTTGCAACCAGTAAAGAATAGTTGTCCAGACCATCTTCTTTTGCCGCTTTTACGGACAGACACCCCGCCGGTGTCGTTGTCTCAAATCCAACGGATAAAAATGTTACCTGCTCTTCCGGATGCTCCTTCGCATATTTTTCAGCATCTGCCGGTGAATATACAATGTGGATTTTTGCGCCCTGTTCTCTGGCTCCCGCAAGGCTCATCTTTGTACCCGGCACGCGCACCAGATCGCCAAACGTACAGATCGTCACGCCTTTTTCCAGTGCCAGATAAATCGCCTCATCAATAAAGCTGACTGGTGTTACACAGACCGGACATCCCGGTCCTGAGATCAATTCCACCTGCTCCGGCAGCAATTTTCGGATACCCAGACGGAAAATTTCATGAGTGTGGGTGCCACACACTTCCATGATCCGCACTTTCGGACCATTGTAATTTTCAATGATCTCACGGGCAGTTTTCTTTTTATTTTCGCTGTTTGTCTCCCCCATTACAGAAATTCCTCCATGAGCTGGTCTGTTTCGTTATCATCCTCATCGGTGATCTTTGCGATTGCCACACCGGCATGAACCATAACGTAATCTCCCGGCTCCAGATCTTCCAGAAGCTGAGAGGAAACTTCTCTTTTTGCACCGCCAGCGTCAATGACAGCCGTTCCATTACTGATTTTTACTACCTTTGCTGATAATCCTACACACATTTATTTTTCCTCCTAAAAATGCAATTATTTGTCATTGCATATATAAATGTTAAATATCTTTTTGTAACCAATGCATTCCGTAAGCTGCCTGTCCGATGGCAATTCCACCATCATTTGGCGGAATCATACGATGGCGCAACACCTCAAAACCTTCCTTCATCAAGCGTTCTTCTGTCAAATGCAGCAATAATCGGTTCTGAAATACACCACCACTCAAAGCAACCTTATTTCTACCGGAACTTTTTCGTGCTTCTATACAAGCTGCCACAATTTGTTCTGCCAACATCTGATGAAAGAGATAAGCCAATGCTCCACTGTCTGCACCTTGCAATTTTGCTTCTACAATTTTCTGCACCAGTGCTTCCGTATTCAACACACACGATACTTCAGATTCAGATACAACCTCAGATTCTTCTCCTGTTTTTTGTTCTACAAGATATTTCCGCAATGTATTTAATGCATTTATGATTATTGTATCTGTAAACAAATTCTCTGCATCATTTTCATCTGCTGACTTTGCAATTACATCCGATTCACTGCTCTGTTTTGCGTTTTCTGCCAGTCTGTTTTTCTGCTCAAATGCCTCTGCCGCAAACTGCAATGCCGTAGATGCCTCGCCCTCAAAACTCGACTGCCGTCGGATTCCCAAAATTGCGCTGACCGCATCAAAAACCCGTCCTGCGCTGGTTGACATTACTGCATTGATCTTTCGTTCCGCCATTGTAAACTGCACCTTGCTTTCCTGTTCGCTGCAAAGCCCCAATTTTTCAATGATCTCCCATGCTTTCGCCCGGTCTTTTGTATATCCATAGATCATGGAAACAGCGATACGCCATCCCTCTTTTGCAGAAGCGTCTCCACCAATCTGTAAAAACGGTGTAATGCTGCCAAATCTCGTAAAATCCTGATAATCCGCCAGCAAAATCTCTCCGCCCCAGATCGTACCATCCGTTCCGTACCCGGTTCCGTCAAAGGAAACTCCAATGACCGGCTCCTGACAGTCATTTTCCGTCATGCAGGATAAAATATGTGCATAATGATGCTGCACCTGAAGCATCGGATAGCCAAGACTTTCTGCCACAACCGTAGAATTGTATTTCGGATGCAGATCACAAACGACTACCTGCGGCTCCACTTCCAATAATGTCTGAAACCGGTGAATCGTCTCCTGCAAAGCTTTTACCGTCCGCAGATCTTCCAGATCTCCCACATATGGAGAGGGATAAAAACGACTGTCCACACCGATGCAAAACGTATTTTTCAACTCACCGCCAACCGCAAGCACCTGCCCTTTCCAGTCCACTGATGTCATAAACGGCAACGGTGCGTAACCTCGGGAACGCCGAATCATATACGGTTCATTTTTATAAAAATCCATGACTGTGTCGTCGGCACGAATCCGAATTTTTCGATTGTGAGATAAAATGGCATCGCACAAATGAGATAACTCTGCGACCGCTTCCTCATCATCCCGACAGATCGGCGCACCGGAAGTATTTCCGCTTGTCATCACCAGTAAATCCGGCATTTTGATTTCATCATCATACTGAAAAATCAATAACTGAACCGGTGCATAAGGAAGCATCACACCAACTTTCGGATTTCCCGGTGCCACAGACGGAGCAAGTCGTGTCTCAGATGCATTTTCCAGTTTTAGTTCTTTATCCAACTGTAGTTGATTTTCTAACGAACCTGTTTTACTACCCGCTTCTATATCTATAACAGGATTCGCATTTCCCAACTCCAGTTGTTTTTCTCCTGTCATTTGCACATCTGGGCGTCTGTCCAGCAGCATGATCGGCTTCTGATGCCCGGTCAGAATCGCTTCCTGCTCTGGTGTCACAATACATTCCCGCTTTACCACAGTTTCATCTTTTGCCATAATCGCAAAAGGTTTCGCCGGACGACGTTTTAACATACGCAAACGACTGACCGCTTCCTCATTTGTTGCATCACAGCACAAATGAAAACCACCGATTCCCTTGATTGCCACGATTCCACCATCGTGAATCACCTGTCGCGTATACGTAATAGCCTCCCTGCCACGCTCGGCTCTGCCGATCAGATACACCTCCGGACCACACTCATTGCAGCACACCGGCTGCGCATCGTAACGCCGCGTCTCCGGATCATAATATTCTTTCGCACAATCCGGGCACATCGGAAACTCCTTCATGCTGGTACGTTCCCGATCGTACGGCAGCGAATCCAGAATTGTCAACCGCGGTCCGCAGCAGGTACAGTTGATAAACGGATGCAAATACCGCCGATCTTTCGGATTGTACATTTCTTCCTTACACTCATCACAGATGGCAATATCTGGAGAAACAAAAATCTCGCCTTTTGTCTTTTCACTCTCGATAATGTCAAAAGCATCAAACTGCGGTGCATCCTCTGCCGAAATATCCTCTGTATTTATTTTTAAAATCGCCGCTCGTTTCGGTGGACGTTCCTCTAAATCTTTCAGAAATCCATCTACCTGATCAGCGGAACCCTGCGCATAAATTTCCACATACGGTCCTTTATTACAGACATTTCCACGAATCCCGTTTGATGTCGCATGGCGGCTCACCGTTGGTCGAAAACCAACCCCCTGAACGATACCGTAAACTCGGATTCGCCGTGTTATTTCACTCATTTCTACTTTCTTCTCCTGTTTGACTTGAAATATTCATATACACTTGGCATTACATTAATGCCGTGCACAAAATTAATATGGATTGCACATATGCAGTTCGGACGATAGAGCAATTTTCGTCGTGGATGTGAGCATAATTTCGCCCCCGTGAGTGTGTCTGAACCCGCCGGGTTTGCGGGTGAGTTCGCGGAAGGGGGCGATAATCTATGGCGCAACAGCCACAGAAAATTGTTCGTGTCCGAATGCATGTGTACAACCATATTAATTGTGCATGGGGCACAATCTCCCGTTACGCCAGTCGACCAGACACTGCAAAATGCACCGTATCCACGAATATCCCCTCAAACTTCGGCGTCATCCGCTCCATACAATGATCCGCATAGATCACATCAAAATCGCCATTTTCCACCAGCTCGATATAATCATCCTCATCCCGCAAATGCAGATCTCCATCCTGCCGAAGTTCGGGCTTCATCATAAACCAGCTTGCCACCGTCACCTGCGCATCCGGCGCTTTTTTCAAAATTTCTTCCCGGATTGTATTTCCGATTACCTGCTGCTGCACAACCAGCACCTTTTTCCCGCTGTAATCCATATCAGAAACCAGTTCATCCACCAACGGATAACCGATCTCATACGGTGTTCCGAAAGTTCTCTCCAGATATTTTGCTGCTTCTAACGCCGCCGGTGCCACCACGATATGTTTTTCCACATTAGATACGGTTTTTACATCATCCAATCCATTTCCCATACCGTAACAAATGGCATTTTTTCCTTCTGCCGCAAAACGCTCCCGGATGCGGTCTGCCGCACGCAGATCACTGATATCCTGCGGCGTCATGCCAAGGATTCCGATATTTCCCGGAACCATTTCTTCTTTTTCCCCGGCAAACACACGAAACAGCTCCAGCCATGCTTTTGCGCTGCCTTTGTCATACAGTTCCATACCATCGGTGTCCACCGTCAAAATCGGCAGATCCACTTTTTTCTCCGTCATACGCTTTAACGCATGATAATCCGTTCCGATGACAGCCGGAACCGGTGTTCCAATGATCGCCACAAATTTTGCATCCAGCTTTGTCACCGCATCCGCAAGTTTTGCCACCAGACGGTCATCTCTGCCAAGAATCGCATCCATATCGCGAAGCCCTGCGCTGAACAGTGCACTTTTGCTCTCAAACCAGCGCGGCTCATCGAATCCACAGATATTTCCGGTACAGCCGCCGGCATCACAGATTACGATAATTCCGCCAAATTCATATAACACAGACACCGCGCCGGACTGATCCGGTGCAAAAGGTGTCAGATATTTTCTCAGTCCTCTCATTGCTCTATACCTCCGCCAGTGCCTCAAACAGTCTGCGGACACCGGCATAACCGTATGGCTGCCGCTCCCCGTTCCAGAGCACATTTGGACAGTTTTTATGATAATAACCGGCATCTTTTCCAATGGTGAGATTTACTTCGGAATCTGTTCCGTCGTAATACAGCATCGTCGGTTCCAGATTGGAAAATACTTTCGTTTCCGGGCTCAATGCCGCCAGCTGTTTCATATAGACAAAATTTTCACCGGATAACGTTCCGTAAATCTCCGGCACATGGAAACCATAACGTACCAGTGCCAGCGCCAGTTCAAATGGATCTCCGTTCATCCACTCACCCACTGCAAAGGATGCATCCGGATGAAGTTCTTTAAATTTTGCCACCGCAGCTTCTGCTGCTTTCCGCGGTTCCTCATCATCAAATGTGATACCAAGAGCAGCGCCAAAGGCACGATACTGACTGGCAATCTTATCAACCTGATATAATCTGCGCAACTCAATATATGGAATTTTCAACCGATCATGAAAATCCTCTGCTGCAAACCTTGCTTCCGGGTGAAGCACTAAGTTAAAGTTCGCCTCTGACATGGTCTGATATTCTTCATAATCCTTACATCTGGAAATCTCATGAATCGTCTTTACCCCCGCGCCATGAAGTAGATCATACAGCTCACAGTCATCCACCAGCGGGGAGAAAAATCCCAACAGATTCACCACATTTCCTTTTTTCTTCTTCGGCTCAAGCAGGGAATAAATCGACTGACGCACGTGCACCATCGGCGGCTTGCGTCCCTCTCTTGTCAGCGCATACATATAACACGGTTTTACCGGAAGTCCCGCTGCTTCCTCCGCCTTGCGACAGACACGCTCCATATCCGTTCCAAGTAGCGCATCCACGCAGGTGATACAGATCATCACAACGGATGGCTTTTTCTCCAATCCCTCACAGATTTCTGCCACCGCTTTCGGAATTTTTTTCAAATGGCGACCAGTTACAATATCCGTTTCATCCATCAGCAGATAATAAAAACGATCGTGATAAGCCCGCATAGAACTCAAAACTGATGTATTTCGCCCGCAGCATCCCGGTGCCACGATCAGCATAATGGAACCCGGAACCGCCAGTCCCGCACGCTTGACACCAAAGCCCTCCGCTCCCGGTGAGTTAAAAGCCAGCGTCGCCGGAGAACTGTAGATCAAATGCGTATGGGAAATGAGCTGCTGCGGAATGTTCTCTTTTCCAAAACGATTCAGTTCTTCCACCGTACAAAAATATGCTTCCTGTCTCATATATTTTCCTCTTCTTTCCATAAATCAGTCCACTCTGTCTTTCAGAATGCCTGCTGCCTTATGCGTTTTCCTCTTCCTTTAATAATAATTCCGCCAGATCAAAGAAACATTTGCTGATCTCGGAATCCGGATCACCCTCGATCACTGTTTTTCCCTGATCTTCCCATCGGATAATTTCATCGCTTCGCGGCACTTCGCCCACGATCGGCACACCGATTTTTTCTGAAAATGCCTGCACCTTTTCCGTCTCATTTTCCACATTTCGATGGTTCAGCACGATACCAAATACACGGGCATAACTGCGATCCTCAAAGTTGCGTACCGCACTGGAAATATTATTTGCTGCGTACAGCGCCATTTTTTCTCCGGAAGTAACGATCAGAACTTTCTCTGCATAACCCTCGCGGATCGGTGCTGCGAAACCGCCACAGACCACGTCACCCAACACATCATACAAAACCACATCCGGCTTGTAATGTTCAAACAGTTCCATATCTTCTAAAAGCTGGAATGTCGCAATGATTCCACGACCTGCACAGCCAAGTCCCGGCGTCGGTCCGCCAGTCTCGATACAAAGAATCCCGCCGTAACCTTCCTTTGAAATCTGCGCCAGCTCATCCGGCTCCTCATCCTCTTCTCTCATGTAATTCATTACCGGGCGAAGCGGCTCTCCCCCAAGTAAATTGATCGTAGAATCTGCTTTCGGATCACAACCGATCTGAATGACACGTTTTCCCATATTTGCAAAAGCGGCTGCCAGGTTGGAAGTCACTGTGGACTTTCCGATACCGCCCTTTCCGTAAATTGCTACCTTTAACATACTTTCCTCCTGATATTCCCTTACACAACTGCAATATTTCACGTATACTCGACTAAAATTTTCCGCATCCTACCACAATTTATGTTTTCTTAGTTTTCAAGAATGCTCCGGCATTCTTGTTGCGAGGTGCGCGTCATGCAATTGCATGACATACTTCAACTGCGCACCTCTGTAATCCTGCCGGAGGCTATATCAGATGGGGGATTGGCTCCCACCACTGATACTAGCTTGTTTCTCACCACCTATAGAGGTGGGAGTCATCTCCCATCTGATATATTTCACAAATCAAAAAGAACCATCTTCCCGGCAATTCGTCGGAAAAATGGTTCTGTAAATCCAGTCCTCTCAGGTCTCACATCTATCTGATTCAAACAACTAACCTGAATAAAAATACATGTTCCACTGAAATATATGCCAAACTTCACTGCCATTATCCAAAATTGAATGCAAAACTTCATGTACATTCAGCTCAAGTTGAATTTCAGCCCAAACATTATACTTTATAATTTTACGATATGGAACAACTATTCCCGCTCGGATCTTCCTTGCCGTCAGAGTTTTCTTATTTTATTTTGCAGCCAGATCATAGACACATTTTTCATAACCAACTCGTTGCTCTGCCTGCGTACCATAAAGCAATCATTCACGATCGCTTTGCTTTCTGCTTTCCTATTGCGTCTTTTTCACCAAATATTTTACTTTTTAAAATAAATGCATGAATCAGAGACAATATTTTAAATCAGTATATTTATTGTACTTGCTTTTTTGCAAATTAGTCAACTATAACCTCTTGATATAAGAAAGTCCCCCTGCTTATTGCTTTTCACAATCGTTACAGGAAACTTCTTTAATTTGTTTAAATTGTAACTCCACCGGATACTCCTGAAAATAAACCGGCGACGTGATGCAATCCGATTCCACGATCGTAAACTTTGCATGACTCGCAAAATATTCCGGATATAACTCGTCCGCCTTCATAATACTTTTCGGCGGACAGCGCAAACATTCATAAATTCCTGCCGGCATGCACTTATACTCCGGCAGCTCCTCGCAGTTTTCAAACACTTCCACGTATACAAAATACGTCACCTGTCCATCTTCCACATCTGCCATCATCCCGGAAGGATAATTTGCCGATAGCTGATGCTTCTGCGCCAACTCAAACAGTTCACTCAGCTTTTTATGAAATTCTACCGAAGACAGTCCTTCCTTAATTTCTCTTCTTAAAATATTCCGCTCCGGAATCTCTCTCCTGTAAAATCCTTCACAATCCCGGTATTTTTCCGTATCCTGAATGCCCCGTTCTGCCAGCTGCAAACGTTTCAGACAGCTCTGCAATTCACCGATTTTTTCATAAGCACGAATCTGACCATCCCGAAGTAACCCTTTCAGGTCAAACTCTCCTGTCGGCTCCACATACTGATTCCAGTTTTTCAGCGGAATATCCAGAATCTGCAAAAACTTAATCATATCCACAGCCAGCATCTGCTCATTTTTGTAATAACGGTATCCCGTATCCGGGTCGCAGTATGCCGGTTTCAGGATTCCTATTTTTTCATAATAGCGCAGAGCCTTGATAGAAACCTGCTTCACTCTTGCCACTTCCCCAATTGTCATATACCCGTCCATGTGCGCCTCCATACTTTTTATTTATGTGCTCTCAAAATTCTTTCTTATATACATAAGCCTCTTATAAACTTACAATCGTACCTGCCCATTTTATCTTGTATACATTTCCTTTTTCCTTGACTCTGCCCTTAGGGTAAGGTTTACAATAATTTTATCAAACATAAACATGTTCCGCAAGAAATCATTTTATATCAGACCATCCATTTTCATTTATGCGTATGTCTGCTATAAATAGGTTTTTGCAGATCAGGCAACACATATTTATTCAAATTTATGGAGGTATTTACAATGGCAGTAATGAACAAAACACTGATCATCCACCACATTAACGACATCGACAACATTCCGGCCATGGAGCGCTGGTTTGTACACCACCATTGCCCGGAAGTAATGGCACAGGAACCATGGCTAACACGCTACGTTATGTACCGTGTAATGCCACCGGCAAAAGGCATGGAAACCATGGGATTTTTCAACTACCGTGTGCATGAAAATCTCGGACTGGACGTAGAGGGCAGAAGAAGCCTGCGCGGACTTCTCGGTATGACACCGGAACCGGTTGAAAATGCCATGACCGTTGCAATCGCAAACATCCCGGCTGAACCGACAGAGGATTTCTTCGGCCAGACCATGAATCATGCAGGCAAGACATTTATCCGTTTTGTATACATGATGTCTTATCCGAAGGGTGTTTCCCGCGAAGAAGGCGAAGACTGGTTCTTAAATCATTTTGCACCGGAAGCATGCAAACTGCCGGGACTGCTTCGTTTCTTCTCACACAAAGCATATGACAAACAGTATTCTCCGATTCCGCTGCCGGAAGGTGATGGTACTCCGGAATTCGTAGATGTAAGTGAAGACAACATTTTCTTCCATCGCTGGGATCGTGTATGCGAACTCTGGTTTGAGAACAACTCCGCATGGACAAATGCGTTTATCAACAATCCGCCGGCATGGACTGTTCCATCATGGGCAACACGCGATACCTTCCCATTCGTAGAACCGATGAAAGACTTCGTGTGCACAAGCCTGTTAGAGCGTCCGGATCAGAATATGCTGAAACACTATGATGGCTGCATCTTTTAATTTCGGGTAATTGTGTAGTTTTTTATTAATTAATGTAATTCATCTCATCATAACCATATTTTTCCCGGTGTTTCTTTTTGAAATACCGGGATTTTTATGCTCATCTGAAAAAACAGCTTTTTTCACAACGCAAAAAATATTAAGATTATTTTAAATCGTCATTTTTCTTCCATTCAAGGGTAGTCCTCTCAAACAAAACTTGCTAATATATAATTGTTCGGGTTCCTCATATATTTCCGAACCTTCCCTTAATTTTTATCTATATGTAAATATCAGCTTTTAACAAGGAGACTAATTCTATGAAAAACAAACAGATTGCAGCAGTATTATTCTCTGCAGGACTTGCTATTGCCGGTATGACAGCTCCAGCGTCAGCCGCACCGGCAGATAATTCCATTGCCGTTGAAGCAGAATTGTCTGAACAAAACGAGAACTCACAGGAAAACAATGCCACTGTGCAGACTTCTGAAAAATCAGATGAAACACAAGGCGAAACATCCAGCGATGGCGAAACACCAGGTGATGGTGAGACACCAGGTAATGGCAAAACACCTGATAATAGTGAAACACCTGCCGAACAGAAAAATGGATTTTTCTATGATGAGACCACTCAGACATGGTCACTCTATCAAAACGATGTCCTTCAGTCTGATTTTACCGGATTCTATGAGGGCACGATCAACACTATCACCGCATGGTACTACGTAGAAAACGGTTCCGTTGATCTGGAACGTTCCGGATTTATCCAAGCGAAACGGAACGATGATACAACCGAAAACTGGTGTTATGTGAAAAACGGACAGCTCCAGACCGATTACACAGATGTTGTAAAAGTCGGAAATGAATGGTGGTATGTCAAAAATGGTGTTGTCCCAGCTTCCGGCACAACTGTTGCACAGAATGAAAACGGTTGGTGGTACATCAAAAATGGTAAAGTTGATTTTAACTACAACGGTTTTGCACAAAACGAAGATGGCTGGTGGTATATTCGTGACGGTAAAGTTGATTCTGACAGAAACGATGTGATAAAAGGTGCCGTCAACGGTCAGTATGCATGGTGGCATATACGCAACGGCAAAGTAACCTTCGATAATACAGTTGCCAAAAACCAGAACGGCTGGTGGCGTATTGAAAACGGTAAAGTTAACTTCAATTGTAACTCCGTTGAGAAAAACGAAAACGGCTGGTGGTATATCTGTGGCGGTAAAGTTGATTTTAACTACACCGGTATCGCCAAAAATGTAAATGGTTGGTGGCGCATTGTCGGCGGTAAAGTCGATTTTGGCTGCAACTCCGTAGAAAAGAATGAAAATGGATGGTGGTACATCCGTGGCGGTAAAGTTGATTTTAACTATACCGGTATTGCCAAAAACAGAAATGGTTGGTGGCGCATTGTCGGCGGTAAAGTCGATTTCAACTGCAACTCCGTAGAGAAAAATGAAAATGGATGGTGGGTACTTCGTGGCGGCAAAGTTGATTTCAGCTACAACGATGTCGCTCAAAACAGAAACGGCTGGTGGGTGATCAACGGCGGTAAAGTAAACTTTGGTTTCAACGGCACCTACAAAGTTGGCGTCCGTGACTACTATGTTTCTGGTGGAAAAGTAAATGGCTGCAACTACTATATGCCGCAAAACAGCATCAGCCTTCCAAGTGGCGGATACAATCTTTCTACCGCAAATATCGGTTTGAAAGTTATCAAAGTCAATCAGGAAGTCTGCGGAAACAGCAGTGAGCGTTACACATCTGCCACAGAAAGGGCAGTCCGCAATTTCCAGTCCAGACACAAATTATCCGTAACCGGTTATGTGGATCTGACTACCTGGAAAGCAATGGGCTATTCCGAATATGACTGGTACAACCTTGGAACTTACCGCACTCCGATGAAAGTAACATATACCAGCAACCGTCAGGATCGTATCAATGCCATGATCCAGACTGCTATTGATTATAAAAATGCCGGTACTGGCTATAAAGTTGGCTGCTCTGGAACTCCGGGATCTTACGTTGACTGCTCCGGTCTGATTTATCAGTGCCTGTATGCTGCCGGTATTAATCCATCTTCCAATATCGTAGACCATGCACTGGCAATTCATGAATATACCTCTATCAATCTGGCTGCAGATAACAGACTGGGAAGATCTGTTGATACCAATTCTCTCCAGCGTGGAGATCTGGTTTTCTATGGAAGAAATGGTAAAAGCAGTGTCTGCCACGTTGCAATCTATGCCGGAAATGGAATGATCTATGATTCCTGGCCGGGACGCGGTGTTACTTACCGTTCCGTAAATATCGGTGGATATCATGTCGTAAGAGCAAGACGTGTATTCTAACATATTCAAGTCGAACGCACGTGAGACTTGGTGCGTGATTTTGGTCAGCGCAAGCTGACATCTTCTTTTCAGAATCACTGCACATCCTCGCGGAGCATTTATCTCAGTCGGAGATTGAACTCCCACTGAGAAATACTTGTTACTACTCACCACTTGCAGAAGTGGGAGTCTCAACTCAGACTGAGATAAATCAACCCCTGTTTCATTTTGTGAGACAGGGGCTTTTAATTTACAAAGATGCGTAGAAATATGCCATACTTTGCACGAAGCATATCTCACACCGGGAACATCGGTTTTTCTTGAATTATTTTCTCATATCCAGATACCGATACCAGTATCCGAACTCTCCCGTTTTCTGCCGTGTCACCTGTTTTGTCCGAAATTCTGGAAATCCGAAAATTCCTGCCAACAACTGTTCCTGATTGGAAAACACGCCCGGAATCCCCAGAAACCACTGTCTTGCTTCCCCTTCCATATATCCAAACAAAAGCATCTGATAATTATAATATCCATGCAGCAAAAAACGGTTGTTTGCCAGATAATGATACTGCTTCGGAAGCACTTTAAAGTCCTGTAACTGAAGCTTTACACCATACACTCCGTCATCCTCATCAAACGGGCAGAACAATGTGTGCGTCGCTGTAAAACGCTCCCATTGGTTTTCCCATGCTGAAAGCAGTTTTCCCATTCCCACAGTAACAGAAATGTTTTTTTCCGAAACCGTCGCGGTCTGCTGAGTTGCCTGTAGTTCTTTCGGCTCTACCGATGTTGCATTTGGCATATCCTCTCTCTCATTTTTGATTCGATCTTCCTTTGACTCCTCATTTTTATTTTCTGAAGAATTCATCTCGTTCTCTGCCTTTGGTTTGCCTTCTGTTAAAACTGATACACTCTCTGCCTTTTGTTTATCTCCTGTTAAAATTGTCGCCTTCTCTGCTTTTTGTTTATTTTCTGTAAAACTCACAATATTCTCTACCTCTTCTAACGTATTTCCTTCAGAAGTCTTTGAATCCTCTGTCTTAGCTTCCCATGGTCTGAAATTTTTCCACCTCGTCTCCTGATCATCCCACTGACTAGCAACAAAGGTATCTTCCCCTGTTACAATATAAATTCCACGGATCTGACTGATCGCATATTCCGTACCATTCACATGATCCGCACTGCATCCAAACACCTTCCCCGCCATATGATCGTGTACTGCCATGGAACCCAGAAACAATCCTTTGGGAAAATCAATATTATCATTCAGAAGATAGACTTCCGTTTTATCCGCTGTAATTCCTTTCAGCTGTATCTGAATCCTGCACTCCTGCTGCCGCACTTCGACCTTGGCAAATCCACAGTTTTCCATCTTTTTACCATTTTCATATCGAAACATATACGTTACAAATCTCTGATATCCGGGCACAGTTCTACTCCCTGTACGTCTTTATATAACGTATGAATAAATTTTCTAAAAATTCCTCATAATTTTGTTGACAAATCAGACGCTGCATGCTATATTAATTTCAACAACAATAATCATTATCATTTTTGAAAGGAAAATAAATGTTAAAGCACAGCAAACAACGAGATGCAATCGAACAATTTCTGGCTACCAGATATGATCATCCCACCGCAGAGACTGTTTACATGAATCTCCGGGAAGAATATCCAAAGCTTAGCCTGGCAACTGTTTACCGCAATCTATCGCTGCTTGCCGAACTGGGAAACATTCAGAAAATTCCCACCGGAAACGGACCTGACCGCTTCGACGGCAGACCGGAACCTCACAACCATTTTCTTTGTGATGAATGTGGCAGCATGATAGATTTACAAATGAACAGTATTGATCATGTGGATGAGATCGCCGCCCAGACATTCGACGGTGTGATCAAGGGACATTCCATTTTATTCTACGGCATTTGCCTGGAATGTTTGAAAAAAGAAAAGGAACAAAAACAAAAACAGAACAAACCAGTTGGAGACAGCTGATTTAATAAAAATGATATTAAAACTAATTTCAAGAGAAAGGAAATGAATTATTATGAAAAAATTTGTATGTACAGTATGTGGTTATGTTTACGAAGGCGAGAAAGCTCCGGAAGTCTGTCCAATCTGTAAAGCTCCGGCAGAGAAATTCAAAGAGCAGACCGGCGAGAAAGTATGGGCTGCTGAGCATGTAGTAGGTGTTGCACAGGGCGTCAGCGAGGACATCCTTGCAGACTTAAGAGCAAACTTCGAAGGCGAGTGCTCTGAGGTTGGTATGTATCTGGCTATGGCAAGAGTTGCTCACAGAGAAGGTTATCCGGAAATCGGTTTATACTGGGAGAAAGCTGCTTACGAAGAAGCTGAGCATGCTGCAAAATTCGCAGAGTTACTTGGCGAAGTTGTTACAGACAGCACTAAGAAAAACCTTGAGATGCGTGTAGATGCTGAGCATGGCGCTACAGAAGGAAAATTTGACCTTGCAAAACGTGCAAAAGCTGCAAACCTTGACGCAATCCATGATACCGTTCATGAGATGGCTCGCGACGAGGCAAGACACGGAAAAGCATTCGAAGGATTACTCAAGAGATACTTTGGCTAAGCTACAAGCCATGCAATAAAAAAGGAGATATCACATCGGGGGAGCTTGCTCACCAAGATGTGGTATCTTCTTTTTTATTATACGGCGCCAGCCGTCCATGAGGAAGTAGCGTCAGCGAATTCCGAATGGCGCATGGCTTGTATACGTATATTAGCGGCAAGGGAATTTATTCACTCTCCAGCCTGATTCCTTTTTTAGATGTTAAAATATTTTAAAGCGGCGGTCAACTCTCATTTTTATTTCTTCACCGCCGTTTTAATTTTGGGCAAGACCATTGAAATTAAAGTTTACTTTTCCACCCCAAAATCACATTCATTACATATACTATTTTCTACTACTCACCAAAACTCTCTTTTAAAAAAGACCAAACGGTATTTCTACCATTCAGTCTTTTTTTCCGAATAAAAATTTTTCCTATGATTGCACACTTTTTAGTTGAATTCCATCTCTACTTCCACATCATTCCCCACAGAAGTCACCTTCGCATAACTTCCACAGATCAGCGGCATCGCCGGTGGAATATGTCCGATATCCAGATCCATAATGATCGGCACGTTATATTTTCCAAGAATTCCTGTCACAGCCTCATACTGATCCAAACCTAAGAATTCCTCTCCATTACAATATGGGCGGCCAATCAAAAAGCCTTTAACATGTCCGAACCATCCTGCCTGTTCCATTTGCCACAGTGCACGGCGGATTCCCATAACATTCAGATCACAGGCTTCAATAAACCAGATGATTCCGTCCTCTTTGTAACGCTCTGTAAATTCCTGTACTTTATCGTACTTCGTACCAAGGAGCAATGTCAATACATCCAGGCAGCCGCCAACCAGACGACCTTCCATTTTGATGTCTGTATCCGGCACTTTTTTACGGATACATGGCTCTGTCACATTATAAGGTACTAATGGATTTTCTTCATCCTTTAATCCTTCTTTTTCATATAGATCATAGCCTTTGATGGTCAACTTTTCTCCTGTCAATACATCAAATGCATCCTGAATCGCCGGATGCCATGGCTCCATACCAAAAGCTGCCGCGCACGGTCCGTAAATAGATGCCACATCACAAAGTGTGGTCAACAGAAACGTCATATTTGTATTGTCGGAATAACCAAGATACCATTTCGGTTTTGCCTCTTTGATTTTTTCAAAGTCTACATATGGCAGATCTTCACACATCAGTTCTCCACCACCGCAGGAAATCAGAACGTCACTGGTATCATTGCAGTAATATTCCATCAGCTCCTGCCCGCATTTTTCCGGTGTATTACTGATACCGATACCGCATCCTTCATAGCAATTTGGTCCCAGTTCTGTGCGGTAACCCATTTTTTCAAACTTATCCAATGCATGTCCAAAAGCTGTTTTGTACGGTTCAATGTTGCAGCCAAAGGATGGTGCCACAAAGCCGATACAGCCATTCTTTTTTAAAAATTCCGGATATCTCATAAGATTCTTCTCCTGTTTAAACTTCATTTATTTTACTAAGATTTTTATCTAATTGTAATTCTGTCTAATAACCAAATTTTTACCAGATAAAATCATTATAACCGATAATAAAAAATGCCGCCAGTCTAAAAGACCAACGACATTTTCTTATGTTATTTCACTGGGCTGAATGTTTCTATTTCTGAACGAACCTTCCAAAAATATCACATTCATAAAATACATGCTTTACTCCAGCTCAAACGCACCCGTATACAGCTGATAATATTTTCCTTTTTCTTCAATCAGCTTATCGTGACTGCCTCGCTCAATGATATGTCCCTGCTCAAGAACCATGATAACATCAGAGTTCTGTACCGTAGACAGTCTATGTGCAATAACAAATACAGTACGGCCTTTCATCAGAGCATCCATGCCACGCTGTACGATGGCTTCTGTTCTTGTATCGATGGAAGAAGTTGCCTCATCCAGAATCATAACAGGCGGATCTGCAACTGCCGCACGGGCAATAGAGATCAGCTGTCTCTGTCCCTGTGACAGACCGCTTCCGTCACCGGAAAGGACAGTGTCATAGCCATTTGGCAGCATACGGATAAATCCGTCTGCATTTGCCAGTTTTGCTGCTGCGATACACTCTTCATCTGTTGCATCCAGTTTACCATAACGGATGTTCTCCATTACCGTTCCGGTAAACAGGTTGACATCCTGAAGAACCACGCCAAGAGAACGACGCAGGTCTGCTTTCTTGATACGTCCGATATCCAGTCCGTCATAAGTGATCGTACCTTTCTGAATATCATAGAAACGGTTGATCAGGTTTGTAATAGTGGTTTTACCTGCTCCGGTTGCACCCACGAAAGCAACTTTCTGTCCCGGTTCCGCATACAGTGTAATATCATGTAAAACCGTTTTCTCCGGAACATAGCCGAAATCTACATCGTGGAATTCCACATGTCCAAGCATCTCTACCAGCTCTGTGCTGCCGTCTGCCTGTGGCACTTTCCATGCCCAGTGACCGGTACGCTGTGTACACTCTGTCAGAACATCACCGTTTTTCTCTGCACGAACCAGAGTGATGTTTCCATCATCTTCTTCCACATCTTCATCCAGAAGTTCAAAGATACGCTCTGCACCGGCAATCGCCATAACAACGAAGTTTAACTGCTGGGAAACCTGACTGATCGGGTTTACAAAACTTCTTGATAACTGCAGGAAAGATGCGATAGCACCAAGTGTCAGTACGCTGACGCCTGTCAGACTGATATTTGTCACGCCGCTGATACCAAGCGCACCACCAACGATAGCTACAACAACGTAAAGGATAAATCCAATGTTGTTCAGGATCGGCATCAGAATATTTGCATAAGAGTTCGCTTTTGTTGCATTCGCACACAGCTCACCGTTTTTCACATCAAATCCTGCTTTTGCCTGCTCCTCATGGCAGAATACTTTAACAACTTTCTGTCCGTTGATCATTTCCTCTACATAACCGTTGACATCACCCAGAGAAACCTGCTGCTTGATAAAGTATTTTCCGCTTCGTCCTGCCACAGAACCGATGACTTTCAGAATGATAAATACGAAAGCGATAACGATCAGTGTCAGCCAGAAACTGATACTCAACATGGAGATAAATACAACCACGATGGTCATTACAGAGTTCAGTAACTGTGGAATACTCTGAGAGATCATCTGACGCAGGGTATCGGTATCATTGGTATAGTGACTCATGATATCACCATGAGAGTGTGTATCAAAATATCGGATCGGCAGTTTCTGCATGTGTGAGAACATCTCATCACGGATTTTTTTCAAAATGCCCTGTCCGATGACAACCATAAAACGGTTGTACAGATAAGACGCAATAACACCGGCAAACAGAATGATCGCTACTTTGATCAGATAATGAAGCAACCCTGAAAAATCTGCCTGAGACTGTGTCAGCAGCGGGGTAATATAATTATCGATCAGTCCCTGAATAAACAACGCTGAATATGCAACAGTTCCGGAAGAAATCGCGATGCAGATAATTACAAAAATAAAACGGACCTTATATGCACCCAGATAACCAAGTAAACGTTTTACGGTTCCTTTTGTATCTTTCGCTGCAGACATATGTTTTTTATTGTCTTTACTGCTCATCGTCATCTCCTCCTTTCACCTGTGATTCATATACTTCACGATAAATATCGCTGCTCTTTAATAATTCATCATGTGTGCCGTAAGCACTGATTTTTCCATCATCCATAACAATGATATGATCTGCATCCTGAACAGAAGAAATACGCTGTGCAATGATGATCTTGGTGGTATCCGGAATCTCCTCCAGAAAAGCCTTACGGATCAGTGCATCTGTCTTGGTATCTACCGCACTGGTAGAGTCATCCAGGATCAGAATCTTCGGTTTCTTCAGTAATGCACGGGCGATACACAGACGCTGTTTCTGTCCACCGGAAACGTTATTTCCCCCCTGCTCGATATAAGTATCATATTTATGCGGGAAAGTCTGGACAAAATCATCTGCCTGAGCCAGTTCACATGCATGGATCAGTTCTTCATCTGTCGCTTTCTCATTACCCCAGCGCAGGTTCTCCTTAATAGTACCGGAGAATAACACGTTTTTCTGAAGTACCATCGCTACAGAATCACGCAGCGTCTCAAGGTCATAATCACGAACATCCACGCCACCGACTTTGACATCACCACCGGTAACGTCATACAGTCGCGGGATCAACTGAACCAGACTGGATTTTGCAGAGCCGGTTCCACCGATGATACCGATGGTCTCACCGGAATTAATTTTCAGATTAATGTTATCCAATACCGGTTTGTCTGCTTTCTTCGCATAGTAAAATTCTACATTTTCAAATTCGATAGAACCGTCAGCAACCTCGGTTACTGGATTCTCTTTGTTCTGAATATCGCTTTCCTCTGTTAAAATCTCAACGATACGCTCTGCAGAAGATCGCGCAATGATGATCATAACGAATACCATGGAGATCATCATCAGACACATCAGGATCTGTAACGCATAAGTGAACAGACTCATCAGCTCACCGGTTGTCAGACCACCGGCTACGCCTTTTACGTTACCGCTGACAATGATCGCTTTTGCTCCGATCCATGCAACTGCCAGCAGACAGATATTGATTGCTGTCATCATGGACGGCATGTTAAATGCAAGCATTTTTTCTGCTTTTGCAAAGTCTTTGTAGATTTTCTGAGAAATTTTTCCGAATTTCTCATCCTCATGCTCCTCACGGATAAAAGATTTTACAACTCTTACACCATGAAGGTTTTCCTGAACAACCTCATTTAAGCGGTCATAAGTACGGAATACACGCTCAAAATACGGATGAACGTGCTGTGCTAACCAGATCAGTACAAATCCAAGTACCGGAACGGTAGCTAAGAAGATCAGTGAAATTTTCACATTGATCGTAAAGGACATAACCAACGCAAAAACCAGCATGATCGGCGCACGGAATGCAATACGGATGATCATCTGATATGCGTTCTGTACATTTGTTACGTCTGTGGTCAGACGTGTTACAATACTTGCCGTTGAGAACTTATCAATATTGGAAAAAGAGAAGTTCTGAATCCGGTAGTACATATCCTTTCTTAAATTTTGGGACAGACCGCAGGATGCGATCGATGCCTGATGTCCCGCCAGCGTACCAAACGCCAGTGAAATCATTGCCAGTACAAGAAGTAAGATACCATATTTCCAGATGACCGACATGCTGCCGGCTTCAATTCCTTTGTCGATCAAACTCGCCATAACAAATGGGATCAGTACTTCCATGATAACTTCTACGGTTACAAAAATCGGAGTAAGAATACTCGCCTTTTTATATTCCCGCAACGATTCCATTAACTTTTTTACAAGTTTCACGATTTGCTTTCCTCCTGTTTTTTAATTATTTATATCCAACAATTTTTCCTGATCACGATGCCTCTTATTTCATCGTGCTGTTGCCTCTTTCATATTTTTCTGCATGCGGTGCATGTAGTCAAAAAACTGTTTCATCTCCTGCTCAGTAAAACCTTTTGACAGGATCTTTTCCACCTCGGTGAAATCCTCCACCATGAGTTTATTCACTTCTCTTGCCCGATCGGTTAAAACCAGCTTTTTCAGACGCGCATCCCACGGCACGCTCTGCCGCTCGATCAGTCCTTTTTCCACCATCAGGTTTACCACCTTGGAAGCCGTTGACCGGGTGATCTCGAAACAGCTTTCCAGATCTTTCTGAAATACATCCTCGTTATTATCTGTCTTATCTGAAATATATCCAATAATCCATGCATTTGCGCCTGTCACACTGTCTATTTTCTTCTTGTTCGGTGCATTCTCGATCCACCGATGGATCTGGTGCGACAGGATCCTTACATCGTTGCCGATGTGATCTTTTTGCATATCACGCCTCCTTCCCAAAACATTGTTTATTATAAGGCAAAAAATGTTTGCTGTCAAACAGTTTGACAGCAAACATTTCTATCTTTTTTGAAAATTTTTGTTCAATTTGCTATATTTTATTTTCCTGCTACAAGCCGCTTTGCTTTTTCCAGATCCTCCCTGTGCACACGGATAGAATATTGATACAGTTCCTTTGTATCTACATCAGTCGTCACTCCATGTCCATAGAAACGTCGTACTCCTGTGCTCTCATCCGTGCCTGTTGTATGTGTTTTATACCGAATCTTATAATCAGAACGTATATCACAGATACGATTGTACTCTGTCACATCTGTCCCCTCATAAATTGTTTCCCCGTTAAATACTGTGATCATACATTTCTCCTTCTCCCTGATAGAAGAAAACCCCCGCTTATTGCTTCACGCAATTAGAACAGGGATTTTCTTAATTGGATTAAAAAATAATATCCGATTTGTTTTTCAGTAAAACAATTCCTGAAATCATGACCAGCAGTCCAATAATCATGGCACACACGCCGGCGATAATCCCCAGTATTCCGGAGTGTTTCATTTTAAAATAAATTTTCTCCATCTCTTTGTCTCTCCTCATAAAATCACAAATCTGTTATGCTTATTATTTTACCATTATTCTGTCCTTATTCCCATAGTTTTTTCTAACCGAAACATAAATTTTTCATAAAAACAATTTTCCATCACACTTCTCATTTGACCTGCATTACTTCCTGTATTGTATGATTCAGGAATCGCTGTACGAAAAAAAGCGACTGACCCGTACCTGACGAATCAATCGCATTTTTTTATTTTTTAAATGGATTTTGGATCCCGCTATGTTTAAAGAAAGACTATCTCTGAGAACGTCCGATCTCAAGACCTTTCTCGAAAGCTTCTTTGTTCAGCGGAAGTAATTTTGCTTTTTTAGCAAGTTTATGCTCGATTGTTCCCCATACAACTTCCGGAGATACAACCTCTGTATAACCAACGTATACACCAAGCATGATTACGTTTAATACTTTTGCATTTCCCATTTCCAGAGCCATCTCTGTAACCGGAGCTTTTACCACTTTGATATCAGTTCTGTCGATATCCTCTTCCGGTACGATAGAGCTGTTGATGAAAAGTGTACCACCCTGTTTCAGAGTCGGGAGGAATTTCTGCAGGGACGGACCGTTCATAACGATCAGATCGTCCATAACATCACCCAGAGGTGCACCTACCATCTCGTCGGAGATTACAACGAAACAGTTCGCTGTACCACCACGCTGCTCAGCGCCGTAGGACGGGAAGAAAGTAACGTTTTTATCTGTAGAATCACAGGTTGCAGATGCAAGGAATTTACCAAGAGTCATGACACCCTGTCCGCCGAATCCGGCAACACATAAATTTGTTTCCATATTGTCTTCCTCCTATTTATCTCTGATTACGCCCAGCGGATATTCCGGAAGCATTTTCTGCTCGATGAAATCCAATGCGTCTAACGGCTCAAGTCCCCAGTTTGTCGGGCAGCTTGTTACGATCTCTACCATAGAGAAACCTTTTCCGTCGATCTGATTCTGGAACGCTTTTTTGATTGCATTTTTGGTTTTGATAACATTCTGCGGAGTATTGCAGCTTGTTCTTACCAGATAAGCCGGAGCTGTAAGTTTGTCTAAAATCTCACACATATGCATCGGGTAACCATGCTCTTCCGGGATACGTCCTTTCGGAGCTGTGGAAGCTTTCATACCAACCAGAGTAGTAGGAGCCATCTGTCCACCTGTCATACCGTAAATACCATTGTTGATGAAGATAACAGTGATGTTCTCACCACGGTTTGCTGCAGAAACAGACTCTGCAAGACCGATGGAAGCGAAGTCACCATCACCCTGATATGTGAAGTACAGGCTGTCCGGATTGCTTCTCTTCATACCTGTTGCTACTGCACAGGCACGACCATGCGGTGCTGTAATTGTATCATATGCGATATAATCCATGTGAAGACCGCAGCATCCGATACCGGTAACCATAACTGCTTTCTCTACCAGGTTCATCTCTTCCAGAGCTTCACCGATTAATTTTACAACCGTGCTGTGCATACAGCCCGGGCAGAATCCGGATACTTTATCTTCCTGAATTGTTTTTGTTCTTGAATAAACTAATTCCATGTTCCGTATCCTCCTTATTATCCTAAAATCTTTTTAACAGCCTCGATCACTGCCTCACGGCTCATGATGTTACCACCGGAGCACAGGCATGTCTCGATAGCGCAACGACCTTTAACACCCATCTCTACGTCCTCGATGAACTGTGCCGGGATAGACATCTCTACATCAAGAACTGCTTTACAGATATCGTAGTTGATCTTGTCATAAGAAGCATATGGGAACGGGCTAACTGTAATAGGACGGATCAGACCGATCTTGTATCCTTCTTTACGAAGCATATCTACAACAGATTTGCAGATACGGGCGGAGATACCATAAGCGGTAAGAACAAGCTCAGCATCCTCTACCTGATACTCTTCTACCATTACATCTTTTTCCCAGCTGTCATACATTTCAGAAGCTCTCTCGTTCCACTCCTGCATTTTCTTTGTATCCCACTGACCTGGCTGGATCCATGAACGGTTTGCATAGTCAAGCTCATGACCGATACAAGCCCATTTCTTTTTGCCTTCTTTGATTGCAGCAATCTCTTCCTCTGTCTTCATCTCAGGAAGTTCAACCGGCTCCATCATAGTACCGATTACACCGTCTGCAAGAAGAAGAACCGGGTTCATGTCACGATCTGCATAATCAAATGCTGCATATGTAAGGTCAACTGCCTCCTGTACAGTAGACGGAGCCAGAACCATCATACGGAAACCACCGTTACCGGAAGCTTTTGTAGCCTGGAAATAATCCTGCTGTGCCGGCTGGATAGCACCTACACCTGGGCCTCCTCTGGAGATGTTTGCGTACACAATTGGAACACGTGCTGCTGCACAATAGGAAATTCCCTCGCTCTTTAATGCGATTCCCGGGCTGGAAGAAGATGTCATAGATCTTGTTCCTGCTGCTGCTGCTCCGTATACCATGTTTACAGATGCAACCTCAGACTCACCCTGTACAAAGTTACCGCCTACTTCCGGAAGTCTTCTTGCAAAATACTCCGGAATCTCGTTCTGCGGTGTGATAGGATATCCGGCGAAAAATCTACAGCCGGCTCTTACTGCTGCTTCAGCGATAGCCTCACAGCCTTTCATTAATACTCTTGCCATAATCTTTCTACCTCCTTATTTGTAGATCTCTATCGCACCATCCGGACAGATACGTCCGCACATACAACAGGCGATACAAGCATCCATGTTTGTCGGTACTACATACTCGTAACCTTTAGAGTTTACATCATGTCCGATTTCCAGTACGTTCTTTGGACAGAATTTGATGCAGTAACCACAGCTTTTACAGCGTTCTGATTTAACCACGATTTTTGCCATCGATTAAATCCTCCTCTCAAGATAATAAATACTTGTTAAAAAAATTATTTTTTAAACACCAATATTCAGCGGTGTTTGAAAGCTTTTTTTCGGAATTCTCAGCCCCGACCCGGAACCGGCTGACCGTTTGGAAGGTCATTCTGCAACCACGGATAAGTCAAATACAGTTCCACCGGAAATACCGGCACGTCTGAAGAATCTTTTACTTCCTCATACAGATCTTCTCTGACACATGCAAAATCCACTGCAATATACGGGGTCACCATCTCAGACATCTTTCGACTGCCCTCGATAAATTCTTTTGCCGTTGTAGTAATTCCATTGTTCGGATTGTTTACCATGTGAAGTTTGCCAAGCTGAATATGGGAAACACCAAGAATCTGTCCCAGTGTACCATCGATATGATCAATATCATTTGACCACGGACGATACGCATTCAGTACATAATATACAATGGTATTGTCTTTGTTCAGCTTCGGTGCATAACCGCCAATGGCACGCGCTCCGATGTGATCTCCACCGACATCCATAACCACGTAACAGTCTTCATCCTTTAACAGACGATTGACACCGCCGACAACGGTCGGCGCATCCATGAACTGTTTTTCATGGTGACAGATAATTCCCATTTCTTCCATCTGTACTTCTACATCTCTGGAGCGAAACAGCGGTTTCGTCATATCCATGTCAAAGAAATGTACCGGCTTATCCTGAAGCTGCACCAGCCACTTTGCGAAATTAATGGAAATCTCGCTTTTTCCGCTTCCGGCTTCGCCGACAAATACAAAATTAATGTTGTCTCCAATGAGCTTTTTTAATTTCTCCTGCATCTTTGCAGCTTCCTCCGTTCCATTTCCTGATCGGAAATTTTCTCACTGGAGACATTCTACTACAATTTTTGCGGTTAGTCACGACTTTTTTGCAAAAAATATGAAATATTATGCATCTTGCACGATTTTAGATTTTGTAAAAATGCATTTGCGTCCCATTCTGTTATGTAATCTGCACAGTTCAAGTCGAACGCACGTGAGACTTGGTGCGTGATTCTGGTCAGCGCAAGCTGACATCTTCTTTTCAGAATCACTGCACTCTACACTCCGTTCCGGTCGGCGCAAAACCATTGTCTCCCAGACAATGTGCGCCCTCGCGGAGCATTTATCTCAGTCGGAGATTGAACTCCCACTGAGAAATACTTGTTACTACTCACCACTTGCAGAAGTGGGAGTCTCAACTCAGACTGAGATGAATGATGGTTTTGCCAATAAAAAAATTGCCCACAGATATCAACATTTTCAAACCTGATATCTGTGGGAGATTTTTCTCATCTGTATAACTTTATTTTTCGATCTCTTATTCAACATTCAAGAATGCCTCGGCATTCTCGTTGCGAAGTGCGCGTCATGCAATTGCATGACGTACTTCAACTGCGTACCTCTGCAAGTCTACACTCCGTTTCGGTCGGCGCAAAACCATTGTCCACCGGACAATGTGCGCCTGCCGGAGGCTATATCATATGATGTCCTTCATTCTATCGAAAAAATGATTACCTCTGCAATCGTAACCACTGCTATAATCACCATGAGCCAGACAGCAAAACCTAATAGATGCCAGCCTGTTTTTTTATTCTTCAGCAATGGTAAGACATCCTGTATGTTTCCGACATCAACCCATAGCAGCATAAAGGTGCCACAAATGATAATAATCCCAATCCATAGTACGGATGGCACTCCTACTATCCGGAAAACAATTTCTGCATTCACCCAAATCCCAAGCACGTATAAAAAACCTAGCAGAACTGCTTCTAACACCATTTGATCTGACCGCGATACCAGATTCTGAATCTTGCCCCTCAGTCCCCCGCCATAATCTTCATCTTCATAATACCATTCATCCTCTATATCCAAATCATCTTTCTCATTCAATTCCGGCGTTTTATCTGTAATCCTCCGCACACAGGTATCCTGATCGAAATCCACAAAACAAAAGCCGTTATTCTTGTTTTTGAACAATTCAAAAACCGCATTCGCTGTCTCATCATTCTCAAACATGAAATATCGATACTGTCCACGATCGTTTTTTTCTGCTCTGACAATACATACATCATCTCCTGATTCCATTTCCATCCGTTCTTCACTTTCTTCATCTTCCGGAATCAGAATCAGGTATCGATTTTGATCGTATTCTACCCAATCCAGAATAGCACAACGTACCTCAATACTATACGTGCCATCTTCTTTTTCCAATTTCAGTGCAGAACATACCGGTCTCCAGTCATCTTCGAGCAAGTCATCCTCTGATTTTTCTATATCTGCAAGATTATTTATGAGCTCCTCCAGATGAAATTCTTCTCTCATCCATTTCAGAATTTCATCTTCTTTTTCATAACACTGCTCAATCCCTTTTGCTTCCAATAATTTCCGGATAAATGCTTTCTCAGAGTCATAGCCGGATTTGTAGACTGCCTGCAGACGCCCCATCCGCATTCGCATTGCCCCTGGCAGTTGCGTTTCCTCTAAATATACCAGTGTCTGAGATTTGCCCAGATCCCTCGCATATTTAATTTCATCCTTACAATTCAATGAATTTATGTAATTTGCGGAAATCATTGCCAGAAAAAATTCACATTTTTCAATATGTTCTGCTATATTTTCATCCCATTCTGTTCCCGGATCAATACCCTCATCGTACCATACACGATATCGCTTTCCCTGCAACAGTCGTATGATCTTAATCACTTCCGGCCGATCTATATGTGAATAACTGATAAAAATATACGGTTGATCTCCCTCATACGGATCTTCTAAAATACCTGCTTTCCGCATCTTTCCTAACTCTCCCTGATAATAATAAATTCAAGTCGAACGCACGTGAGACTTGGTGCGTGCTTCTGGTCAGCGCAAACTGACATCTTCTTTTCAGAATCACTGCACTCTACACTCCGTTCCGGTCGGCGCAAAACCATTGTCTCCCAGACAATGTGCGCCCTCGCGGAGCATTTATCTCAGTCGGAGATTGAACTCCCACTGAGAAATACTTGTTACTACTCACCACTTACAGAAGTGGGAGTCTCATCTCAGACTGAGATGAAGTTTTACCGCAACCGTCTTCACATAATGGTTACGGTAAACTTAGCTGAACTTGTATTGTTTTCCCCATCTTCTTTCTGTTTAAAAAACAGATCTACATTGTGGATAAAATTTGTAACCTGAAAATTTAATGTCATTATTTTACCATACCCGCCAGTAGTTGTCACGATGTACGGCTTCGTCTGCTCCATTACACGCATCCGGTCTCTGGTTCATCTTTCATTTCGTATGACCATACACATAGCGCAACCTCAGCAGCCGCAGATAACAATCCTGCAATTTTTTCCTGAGTTCCTCAGAATTTTCGATTTCCTGTTCGCCAAACATCCACCTGTCATATTTCTCATTCATCAGTGCAAGTTTTGGCAAAATCTCACTGTTCTTCTTTGCCAGCTTCAGGAAGTACCGGCCCAGTTCCTCATACTCCTGAAAGGCTTCTGTCAGTTCCAGACAAATTTGAAACAAATGAAAAGACGGTTTTTCCCGTTCAAACGTTCGCCTCTGCTGAATTAAGAAATCATACCCTTTCTTTTTTCCTGTTTTTTCCAGAACCATTGCTTTCAGAGCGACTGCCTTCACCCGGTATAACGACGCTTCTTTTTCCTTCGAATACTGTTCAAGAATTTTGAAAAGCTGCTCCAGCACCCTTAATGTTTCTTCTTCCCGTCCGGTAAATCTGGTTTCCAGCACATCTGCCATCTTCAATAGCAGTGTCCATTTTTTCAGATAAGAATAATTACCCGGGCCAATCAAATGATATGCCAGTTCATACATTGTCAGTGCAAATTTCGCATTATTCTCAGACAGATAATAGTCACCGATTGTTTCCTGAAACATATAAGCACTTCCCTGAGACAGGAAATTGATCGATATATGTTTACTCAATAACCGGCCCACTTCCTTGCTGACACTATCGAAGGGATATTCATAAAACCATTCCCTGTACAGTCGCATCACATAATCCCTGTCATCTCCGTTATAAGTAACCGGGCAGTCAGGTACTTTAAAATGATGATCTCCAAGCTCCATATGTGCCGTAAAAAGTCTGACAGACATTTCTTCCATATCAAATATAACTTCCGCCAGAAGATTATCCTGCTCAATCTCATAAGTATCTTCAAAATCCCGCTGCGAAATCACATAGATATTATTCTTGTCTGTAACATTGATATATCCGCCGGCATCCACCCTCATACATTCCTCGCCCCACTGGCGCAGAGTAATTGCCTCCGGAAGTCGTAAAAATGTCTGACTGACACCAACTGGTACATAGTATCCCGGATGTTCCTGATCCTGCCGGTATTTTTGCCAGAAAACGGTATCTGTAATGATCCATTCATTCTTATTTCCATGCTCATCAACAAGAACACTTCCGTCTTTTCCGATCTTGGTTGCGATCCAGTCGTTTTCACCGGTTTCGGCATCCTGTCCTACTTCGGCTTCTTTTTCCATAATGAGATCACCATCGGCAGCGACACTCCAGGAAATCACTTTTTCGCCAGGTGTTCCCTTCCTTGCCATAATACGCGTCCATTTTTTCGCAATAATCAGGTTGGCACCTTCCTTTGCCAGCTTTTGCACATAAGCTGAAATATTCTCAATTTTTTTATAATGCACCTGTTTTTTCTCTGTCTGTTCCATCCTGCTTCTCCTGTTCTGAAAAAGTTCTTTTTTCCTTTTTCTGATTATAATATGTTATGCTCCCTGTGTCATTTCAAACATGTATGTTTGTTTATACTTATTAAATCATTTCGGATGATTTTCAGCATTGACAAAAAAATTTGATTCTGAAACCTGAATATTCATTATTTGAAACCACAGTTTTATCTGTTCATTTTCAAGTCGAACGCACGTGAGACTTGGTGCGTGATTCTGGTCAGCGCAAGCTGACATCTTCTTTTCAGAATCACTGCACTCTACACTCCGTTCCGGTCGGCGCAAAACCATTGTCTCCCAGACAATGTGCGCCCTCGCGAAGCATTTATCTCAGTCGGAGATTGAACTCCCACTGAGAAATACTTGTTACTACTCACCACTTGCAGAAGTGGGAGTCTCAACTCAGACTGAGATGAAACAATGAACATACATAAATCATTCAAAAACAAAGAAAACTTTTGCAGACGTTAAGAATTTTTTAAGATTTCAGTGGTATACTAAATTTATTAAAATTCAGGTCGAACGCACATGAGACTTGGCGCGTAACTCCGGTCAGCGTAAGCTGACATATTCTTTTTAGAAAAAGACACTACTCCGAAAGGGACGAATTTACCATGAAGAAAAAACTGATTTCTCTGCTGCTGTGCCTTGTACTGTTCGCGGCATTATTTGGCGGAGCACTTTACTATAGTATAAACGCAAACGAAAAAGCGGTCTGGTATTTTTCCAGTGACTGCGAAGGCAAATTGAACAGTCTGTCGCACGTTCCCCAAAGTGCCCTTGCCAGCTATGACTCTCTGATGATCGTCGCGCATCCGGATGATGAAACAATCTGGGGCGGTTCTCATCTGTTGAACGGAAACTATGTAGTTGTGTGCATCACCAATGGCAATAACAAAACCCGCCGCCGGGAATTTGAATCTGTCATCAGACAAACCGACTCCATCGGCATTATGCTGACCTATCCGGACAAAACACTTGGGAAACGCGATAACTGGAACAGCTGCAAAACGGAAATTGAAAAAGACATTGCTTCGATTCTGAAAATGAATGACTGGAAAACCATCGTAACCCACAATCCGGAGGGAGAATATGGGCACATTCACCATCAGATGACCAGCGAACTGACCACAACTGCTGTCTCTGACCAGGAACAGCTTGACCGGCTTTACTATTTTGGGAAATATGTGAAAGCGAAAAATATGGATTCCGACAAATATAAAAAATACCTGACCAATGCCATCTCCGGTCAGGAATTAGACCGTAAAATGGCATTGACCAGGTTATATGGTTCTCAGGAAAAAGTTATGGAGCATCTTGGTCACATGCTGCCTTACGAAAACTGGATTCCAGCATCTCAATCAACTTCTCAACATTAACCGGTTTGGACAAATGTCCATTCATACCGCTTGCCAGAGAACGTTTTACATCTTCATCAAATGCATTTGCACTCATAGCTATGATCGAAATCTGTCGGCAATCCTCGCGGAGCATTTATCTCAGTCGGAGATTGTACTCCCACTGAGAAAGACTTGTTATTACTCACCACTTGCAGAAGTGGGAGTCTTCTCGACTGAGATAACCCAGCTCACTGTCTGCCATACGTGATAATGCTTCCTGTCCGTTATAAGCTTCTTCTATGATCACTCCGTAATCTTCCAGAATTGTATGAACGTTTCCACAAAATCTCCATAAAAGTAAGAAAGCTTTTACTGGGTATCACCTCAACACACAATAAAAGCTTTTCTTTCACTATTAATTTTCCTTTATTACAACAATTCCCGTACCTGATATGCAAGGATCAGTTCAAACCGACTCTGCAAACCACTGAAATCCCTGCCAAGGATCTTCTTGATCTTATTTAACTGGTAATTAATGGTGTTTCTGTGCACGTACACCGCATCTGCCAGTGCCTGCACGCTGCCGTCCAGCTCAAGATAGCGGCACAGGAGTTCCAGATACTGTGTGTCATTTTCCCGGTCATAACGTTCCAATGCACCAAGCGTCTCGTGATAATAACTCTCCAGAACTTCATTATCTCCCACGGACAACAGAATCTTTTTCGCACCAAATTCATCATAAAAAAGTGGACTTTCCCCACGTTTTCGTGCCAGACGCAACAGGGTACAGACTTTTTTATAGTTCTCAGACAAATGCTCGATTCCGGGTTCATTCTGACTGACGGCAATCTTTAACGTCACAGTATCGGAACCTTCCTGCGCCTCCAGACGTTTTGCCAAATCATGGATCTCCTCGTTTGCGAAATCATTCAATACGATAAAAATAGACTCTGAAGACACAAAATATCCGATGGTTCCCACCATTCGCTCCACCCGGCGCAGCAGATGCGACCGAAACATTTTCTGCCGGTAGACATTTCGGTTCAGAAAATCAATGTCGATTCCCATGATGCAGAATTTTCCATTTACATTAAAGTTATTGCGGGCAAGAGCCGGAAGATATTCTCTGGCATTTTTCGGATCAAACACGATATTTTTCAATGTGTCCGCCAGATTTTCTTCTTCTTTTTCGTTCTGGAAGATCTGGTTGGAAAAATCTCTCGTAATGTCCACCAGACGGGTTTTCCACGGCACTTCCAGCAATGGAAAATTCATTTTATTACAATAATCAATGACGGACTGTGGCACGGATGTAATGTAAGGTCCCACATTAACCACCAGACCACTGGCTTCCCGCTCATACAGATTTTCTACAAATTCCAGTAGCCATTCATTGCCGTTCTGCGCAATTCCCGTGGTAAAGATCAGTTCTCCGCCGTGAATGAATCCACCGGTCTCCACGTCCTCCAGGGTATGGATCCACTGCACGATATTGCCTGTCCCGTTCTCTCCTGCCAGAATCCGCATTCCGTACAGATAACTTGCTTTTTCACATAACTGCCTCAGTAAAATAGCCATACACATCGCTCCTAACTGAAAATTTTCCGCAATAATCCTACAGAAATCACACTATTTAAGTCTCAAAAAAGCTCTTATTGTAATCACACAGAACTCAATTGCAAAATCATCTCTAAATAGTTCCAATTTCTGTAAAAAAGAAGCCATGACCAGAAATGGTCATGGCTTCTTTGCGTCTGTCTTCGTTATTCTCCGTCAGCATTTCCCTAAATACTGACTTTTGATATATAGTAACGGTATTTTACAAAAAAGGCAAGTATATTTTTCACAATTTTTCTTGTGCTGCGGCACAAACATTCTTGAACAGCCCCATTTTTTCTTTTTGCTCACATATTTTTTTCTTGAAACAGTTTTCTCTCAATAAAAGGTTTAACCTAATCTCCAAACCGATAATTGACATAATCCACGTTCAAGTCGAACGTACGTGAGACTTGGTGCGTGATTCTGGTCAGCGCAAGCTGACATCTTCTTTTCAGAATCACTGCACTCTACACTCCGTTCCGGTCGGCGCAAAACCATTGTCTCCCAGACAATGTGCGCCCTCGCGGAGCATTTATCTCAGTCGGAGATTGTACTCCCACTGAGAAATACTTGTTACTACTCACCACTTGCAGAAGTGGGAGTCTCAACTCAGACTGAGATAAATTTTACACAATTATCAATTCCAACTTTATAGCTGTTCAGCACCAGATCATAGTTCATCGGATCTCTCCACTCACCGCCGTAGGTGTAATGGTTATAATACTCACTGCGGTATTTATTTGTCTTTTTGTACATCTGCAGCGCACGCTGTTCCGATACGTTTGTCCGCTCCATGATCGTATGAATGCAGGCGCTCTGCGGTGCTTCGATAAAGACGTTGATGACATTTCCATATGGTCGCAACACGAAATCTGCACATTTTCCGATGACGATAAAGGATTCGCTTCGTGCCATGGTCTGAAGAATATCTGCCTGAATGTTAAACAGGTTATTGTCGGAAGTAAAGTCTTTTTCTCTTGGTTCCAGCACTGTGGAGAATGGCATGGATGCCAGTTTTTTTGCCAGAAAACCGCCGTTCAGACGTTCATCCATATCGACAAACAGCTTTTCATCGATGCCGCTTTTTTCGGAAGCCATCGTCAGAATCTGGCGCTCATAGCACGGAATACCAAGTTCTTTGGACAATGCCAGTCCGACACTTTTTCCACCTGCACCGAAATTTCGGGCAATGGTAATTACATAATTTGTTCGCATTTTCTCACCTCACTCACACGTTCAATTGTAAAATGCTATTCTACTTGTAGTTTTTATTCTGTTTTTCCATGTGAGATAGTAAAATACTGTCACAGATTATCTTTTCCATCCCACATGGTTTTTTCTTACATATTTTTCTGAAAAACTTGTATTCGTTTGTATTAATCTTCTTTATCGCATTTCAGAACCGCATTTAATAATACAGAAGCACCCATGGTACACTGTTTTGTGGATGTAAACTCCGGTTCGCAGTGGGAATGACCATCTTTGGAAGGAACAAATACCATGGTTGTCGGGAGCATGTAGGATGCAAACTGTGCATCATGTCCGGCGCCAGAGTTGATTCTCTGGTTGGAGTAACCAAGTTCGTCAACAGCTTCCTGTACATAGCCAACTAATGTCTTGTCGTAGTAAACGGTATCACGCGTCCATGCTACTTCATAATTCACTTTACATTTTGCAACTTCTTTCGGCATATTTTCAATGATGCTGACTACCTGAGCGATAACTTTCGGAATTTCCACGGCACTGTCTAATTTGCTTCTCCGACAGGCACTCATGCACACCGGATTGCTGCAATCCATGCATGAAACATTTCCGACTTTTTCGGCAGCTCCCATATGATTTTCAAACCGGAAGGAGCGTATGATGTCGCTGACCGGAAGATGTGAGGTGCACGCATGACTGCAGGGAGCGTTTTCACATAACAGACAACGACTGGTCTAGGTTTCCAGAAATAATTCCCGATTAAACATGTTGCTCCTCCTTTCTAAGCTAACGTGTGCCAGACTGCGATTCAGTACCATTTCAAGAATGCTCCGGCATTCTTGTTGCGAGGTGCGCGTCATGCAATTGCATGACATACTTCAACTGCGCACCTCTGTAATCCTGCCGGAGGCTATATCAGATGGGGGATTGGCTCCCACCACTGATACTAGCTTGTTTCTCACCACCTATAGAGGTAGGAGTCATCTCCCATCTGATATACATGATGTATTTTTTATCTTTCCTACAGCACTCATTTCCATATTGCTTTACGGTATTGAATCTGCCAGTCTTTGCACTCAAATTTATTTTTCTACTTCTCTTGGTACTCGTTTGACGTATTGTCCCATACCCGGTGTTCCGGTGAACTCACCGTTATCGTATACAAGGTTTCCTCTGAGGTATGTCTGTACCGGATAACCGTGTAATTTTTTTCCTTCCCAGATGGTATGATCATAATCGGAATGCATATTTGATACGGAAATCGTGAAATCTTTGTCCTTATCGTAAATAACGATATCTGCGTCTTTTCCGATACTCAGAGAACCTTTATCAGTGCACCCGAAAATTTTTGCCGGATTAGTGAAGCAGAGCTCTACGACTTTTTCAAATGTAAGTTTTCCGGAATTTGCTGCATCCAACATGTATGGATACATGTTTTCCACACCGGCACATCCGTTTGGAATTTTTGTAAAATCATCTTTACCCCAGTCTTTCTCATAGGACTGGAACGGACAGTGATCGGTTGCTATCGTATCAATAAATCCATCTTTGATTGCTTCCCATAAGGCATCCAGACTTTCCTGTCCTTTCATTGGCGGGGAGCATACGAAGTTGCGTCCGTCTTCCCGTTTGTATACATCACAGGTAAATTCCAGATACTGCGGACAGGTTTCCACATAAACCGGTGCGCCTTCTTCTTTGGCTCTGATGCAGGCTTCCAATCCTTCTTTGTCCGCCATATGCACGATATAGATCGGTGCATCTAAATGTTTTGCCCAGTGAACCGCTCTCTGATCGGCTTCTGCCTCTACAAATTCCGGGCGGCTCAAGTAATGATACCAGGCACTTATTTTTCCTTCTTTCAGGAAATTTTCTGTATTTAAGTCAATCAGATCCGGATTTTCCGCATGTACATTGATCATTGCTCCCAGTTCTTTTGCCCTGAGCAGCAATCTTGCCAATGTCGCATCGTCTACCATCATGCCTTCTTTTTTGTATACAAGGAAGCATTTAAAACTTGTGATGCCTTCTGCTACAGCTTTCTCCATCTCATCTAAAATTTCACCGTTATTTAAGTTTGTGATACAGCAATGCATTGCATAATCCACGCAGGCTTCTTTTTCCTCCTCAACCGAAAAATTTATTTAATGATATTTCTTCATTACGATTGCTCCCACGATCATTAAACCCGCGTAAAATATAATTCCGATGGCAGATACCATCACCGTGGACTTGATATTTACCAGCATCGCGGACCAGTTATCATGAATGATCGCCGCGATTCGTGTCGGGAGCGGAAGGGTAAATACATCCGTCCGCAAAATTGCGTGTATTGCCTGTGACTGCCACAGGATAAAAAAGGCGGCAGAGAAGTTTTGTTGTGACTTCTTTGCCGCTTTAAAGTTTCCTGTGAAAAGGTTGTTCCTTAATTTACGGTTGATTATACGCATTCGCTAAAACAATTTCAATTTCTCAGTGCACAATTTTTTTTGTGCTGTTGCACACAGTATCACCATCAAAAGAACGACAGGTCAAACATATGTAAGACCTGCCGTTCTTTGTCTATTACTTTTTTACTTTTGTTCTGTTTCCAGAAGTTCTGCATCTTCCAGTTCTGTTTCCGCCTCTTTCGCAATTTCCTGCGGCCGCTCAGATTCAAGTACCATACTGTGTTTTACCACCAGAATCCAGCCCATTGCCAACGGTACAGATCCCAGATATGCCGCGCGCACCGCAAAGGCATTGACTGCTATCGCTCCATAGCATGCCCCGATAAAAAAGGAAAGTACTGTATTGGTATACAAAATTCCTTTTTTCTTAAATTCCGGATCTTTTGTCAAAAAATACTGCGTCCAGCCGAGCATGGCCTGTTTGAAATTATTACTGGAAAAGATGGTCGCACTGTTGTAGCCGTTTGCCGATGAATATACGCCCCACTGAAATGCAGAACAGAAAAAAATCGGATACAGACCAACCAGCACTGGTTTTAACGGCAGTAATGAGGATACCACTAATCCTGCTGCATCCACCAGAATCGCCAATTTACGCATATTTATGTTCGTATAATTCGTCAACAGGTAGGAAACTACCACTCCGCCGCCAAAAAGCGGTAATGCAAGCACTCTTAACAGCACATCGTACCACTCGCCTGATACTAAAGATGCTGCCATTTCCATGATATTTCCGGTCTGCGCCGAACCAAAATTTCCCATATGTAATAAAATCGCGTAAGCTCCAAGAAATCCACCCACAAGAGCAAAATTCCAGTGAATCAAAGCTTCCCACTGATCTTTTGTTACTTTTTTTCTCATTGTATTTGCCTTTCTTTTCAGAAATTGTAATGTCTTTGATTTTTTCCTTGCCTATCATAGCACTATCTCTTTTATTAAGCAAAAATTTTTTTACATACAAAAAGCACCCAGAGTTTAAATGCAGTCATTCCATAACCTGCGTTCAAACTCTGAGTGGTTTCCACACATATTTCATCTCAGTCTGAGTTGAGACTCCCACTTCTGCAAGTGGTGAGTAGTAACAAGTATTTCTCAGTGGGAGTTCAATCTCCGACTGAGATAAATGCTCCGCGAGGGCGCACATTGTCTGGGAGACAATGGTTTTGCGCCGACCGGAACGGAGTGTAGAGTGCAGTGATTCTGAAAAGAAGATATCAGCTTGCGCTGACCAGAATCACGCACCAAGTCTCACGTGCGTTCGACTTGAACTTCTACCTGGCATACGCCGCCTTATAAATCTCCTGACAATCCTCAAAGGTCGGCGCCTTCCGTGTATTTCCCGGACTTCCGCTATCCAGCGCATCCTGCGCCATCTTCGGAATCGCCGCATAGAACTCCTCTCGCGGAATTCCATACTTCTCTAACATCGGCACTTCACACACCTCACAAATATGCTCGATCGCTTTTAGGAACTGCTCTGCTGCCGCGATATCGCCCATTTGAGCATCTGCCACACCAATTGCCCTTGCAAGGTCTGCAAACCGCTCATACGTCCCTTTTAATGCGAAGGAAAAGCATGCCTTCAGCACCATGGCATTGGAAATACCATGCGCCACATGAAACAGTGCTCCGATTGGGCGGCTCAGTCCATGCACCAGTGTCACACTGGAATTGTTGATGCAGATTCCTGCCTCTAATGCCGCCAGTGCCATCTGATGTCTGGCTTCGCGATTTTTTCCATCACGATAAGCAATCGGCAAACATCTCCGATTTCACCACATACGGTCCCGTCACCAGCAGCGCCTTTTTCCCGCATTGTTTCAGATATCCGACCGCCTCAGAGAGGCAGTCCCTTCCGGTAAAAATATGTTCCGGGATCAGATAGTGAGCCATGAATCCACCTCCGTTAATACTTCATCTACTTTTACCATTTCCTCACGCAGCTGCTCCTCGGTAATGATCAACGCCGGGTTGACAAAAATCATATTTTCGTGGGAATAGGTCATAAATTTCTTTGCCTTTAACATACCGATGATCTTGCCCATGGTTCCTTCCGGATCTTTGCCATATGGTACTAACGGTTCTTTTGTTTCTCTGTCTTTGACAAGCTCAATGGATGAGAAAAGACCGATGTAACGAACATCACCGATACACGGATGTTTCTCTTTTTCTTCCTGTATACATACGGGCGATTTTTACCGCATTTTCATTGGCATCCGCACCGGCATTTGTGAAAAATACTTTGCCGAAATTATCCGGAAGCCGATCAATGATTATTTTTCCAAGAGTTGCTCTGCTTTCTGCCGCATAAGCCGGTCCCACAAATTTGAATTTATCTACCTGTGCCTTGATGGCATCTCCGATTGCTTTATTTCCAAATCCCACATTCAGGTTTACAAGCTGAGAGGACATATTGGGTTTAAAAAAGGAGCCCGCACCATATTCGGTGTTGGCTCCTTTGCGCTACCTTTATGTCTTTTGGTTAACGCCATTTTAATTTGTTTTTTCGGTGGATACAAGGATTCTAAGCCTAAGTTTTTCTGTGCTTAAGCACACACAATGCAAAGATAGTTTTTTATATTCATTCTGCAAACTGCGTGCCATATGACATTTCCATAATCATTCTGCACATCTCAACCGTCTTATCTTTTCTTCCTGCTTCTTCTCACCCTGAACTTCGGGCATTCCACCACCTGACAGCGAAAACTCTGCTTGCAATCCTGTCTGCAATCCTGACACATTTCATTGTACTGGATTTCCTGCGCCTCGTTCAGCATAAAATCTGCTTCGCCCATGGGCATACCATAGATCAGCTCCGACAGATCTAACTGTTCATATGTCTCCGCATTTTCTCCATTTGAAAATGCTTCTTCCGTCAGCAGATTACTCTTGCTCATCGCCTGCTGCCTCTGTCGCAGTCTCTGCTTCGATACCTTTGGCATCCTCTGCAACTTCTTCACCTTCTAAAGTCTCATCTTCTTTGACTTTGGTGATACTTGCTACTTTCACATCATCTTCCATGTTAATCAGTTTCACGCCTGATGTGACACGACCAAGGATAGAAATATCACTGACTTTCATACGGATGATAATGCCCTCAGTGTTGATGATCATGATCTCGTTATCATCATTTACAGCCTTCACGCCAACCAGATTTCCGGTCTTCTCTGTGATCTTGTAGCATTTTACACCTTTACCGCCACGGTTCTGAGCAGTAAATTCATCAATGGAAGTACGTTTTCCAAGTCCGCGCTCAGATACGATCAGCAGATGCTCACCCTGAGTGTTGAGCTGCATGCCGACTACTTCATCACCGTCTGTCAGACTCATACCGATAACCCCCATGGATACACGACCGGTGCTTCTTACATCAGTCTCATGGAAACGGATACACTGGCCGTATTTTGTCACAAGGAAAATATCCTGTGAATCATCGGTAAATTTAACCTCGATCAGTTCATCATCTTCTCGTAACGTAATCGCTGCCAGACCTGTCTTTCTGACATTTGCATAATCGGTGATTGATGTTTTCTTAACAATACCGTTCTTGGTTGCCATAAACAGATACCAGCCCTCTTTGTACTCCTTGATCGGAATAACAGCTGTGATCTTCTCACCCGGTGCCAGCTGCAACAGGTTGATAATAGCAGTTCCGCGGGCCGTTCTGCTTGCCTCCGGAATCTCGTAAGCCTTCATACGGTATACTTTTCCGGTATTGGTAAAGAACATCAGATAATGGTGGGAAGTTGTCATAAACAGCTCCTCAATATAATCATCATCGATGGTCTCCATACCTTTGATACCACGACCGCCACGATGCTGTGCACGGAAATTATCAGCGCTCATACGTTTGATATAGCCAAGTTTTGTCATTGCAATGACAGTATTTGTCACTGGAATCAGGTCTTCCATGGAAATATCGTACTCATCGTATCCGATGGATGTACGTCTGTCATCGCCATATTTAGCACTGATCACCATGATTTCTTCTTTGATAACACCAAGCAGTTTTTTCTCATCTGCCAGGATTGCTTTCAACTCAGCGATACGTGCCATCAGCTCTTTGTACTCAGCTTCCAGCTTCTCGCGTTCCAGACCGGTCAGAGATCTCAGTCGCATATCTACGATTGCCTGAGACTGTGCATCGGTCAGACCAAAACGCTCCATTAATCTTGTTTTTGCTTCCTGTGTCGTACGGCTGCCACGGATGATGGAGATTACTTCATCAATGTTATCCAGCGCGATCAGTAAGCCCTGTAAAATATGGGCACGTTCTTCTGCTTTGTTTAATTCAAATTTTGTACGTCTTGTTACAACGTCTTCCTGATGTTTCAGGTAATATTTCAGCATATCAAGCAGGTTTAATACCTTCGGCTCATTATTGACCAGAGCCAGCATGATAACACCAAATGTATCCTGAAGCTGTGTATGTTTAAATAACTGATTTAAGATAACGTTCGGGTTTACGTCTTTTCTCAACTCGATACATACACGCATACCCTGACGGTCAGACTCATCACGGAGATCTGTGATACCGTCCACACGTTTATCTTTTACCAATTCAGCAATTTTCTCAATGAGACGGGCTTTATTTACCATGTATGGAAGTTCTGTAACAACGATACGGTTTTTGCCATTTGGCATCGGCTCGATATCTGTCACGGCACGCACACGAATCTTGCCACGTCCGGTACGATATGCTTCCTCAATACCTGCGGTACCAAGAATCATGCCTCCGGTCGGGAAATCCGGACCTTTGACAACATCCAAAATTTCCTCAATGGTTGTGTCTCTGTCTTCTTCTACACGGTTATCAATGATTTTTACAACAGCACCGATGACTTCACGCAGGTTGTGTGGCGGAATGTTTGTCGCCATACCTACGGCGATACCTGTGGTTCCGTTTACCAGAAGGTTCGGGTATCTGGAAGGAAGCACTACCGGCTCTTTCTCTGTCTCATCGAAGTTTGGCTGAAAATCAACGGTATTTTTGTTGATGTCAGCCAGCATTTCCATGGAAATCCGGCTCAGACGCGCCTCAGTGTAACGCATGGCGGCTGCACCGTCACCATCTACAGAACCAAAGTTTCCGTGACCATCCACCAGTGGATAACGTGTAGACCATTCCTGTGCCATGTTTACCAGAGCACCATAGATAGAGCTGTCTCCGTGTGGATGATATTTACCCATTGTATCACCGACAATACGCGCACATTTACGATGCGGTTTGTCCGGTCCGTTGTTCAATTCGATCATGGAGTAGAGAACACGGCGCTGTACCGGTTTTAATCCATCTCTGACATCCGGAAGAGCTCTGGATGCGATTACGCTCATGGCATAATCGATGTAGGATTTCTCCATGGTTTTCTTCAGGTCCACGTCGTGGATCTGATCAAATATCTTGTCGTCCATTTATATTCCTCTCTTTGATGCGGGAAAAATGTGTTTTATTTTTTACGAAACTGTTGTGAAAAACCACACGCAGACACGGACGATTTTCTATCTTCGTTGCGCCGCTTATTTCCGCCTCCTTCCGCGAACTCGCTTGCAAGATCAGCAAGCTCAAACACACTCACGGAGGCGGGCTATGCTCACTCCGATAACGAAAATCGCCCTACCGTCTCGCTTTGTGGTTTTTCACTTCCAGTTTCTGTATAAATTTCAATATTCTATTTTTCCCTTATTACGTTTCGTCTGTCACTACAGCATGTATAATGTATAGCAAATCAGACATTACAATGTCTGATTCATCCATTCGCAATCCACTTCGCTTCTTGCTCATAGATGTTACGTTCGTCAAATACATACCTTCTTTTATGCCAGCATAACGCATGTATGTATTTTCCTCACTTGCTATACATCTAAGTTCTCTACGTATTTCGCATTGGCTTCGATGAAGTCACGACGCGGCTCTACTTTGTCTCCCATCAGGGTTGTGAATGTAAGGTCAATCTCTGCAGTTGCAGCTTCGTCCATGGTGACACGGCGCAGGATTCGTTTTTCCGGATCCATGGTTGTCTCCCAGAGCTGTTCTGCATCCATCTCGCCCAGTCCTTTGTATCGCTGGATCTTGTTGCTGGAGTCACGTCCTACTTCTGCCAGAATGGCATTTAACTGCTCATCACTGTATGCGTACCATACTTTTTTGTTTTTCTCCAGTTTGTACAGTGGCGGCTGTGCCAGATATACATAACCCTGTTTGATCAGTTCCGGCATGAAACGATACAGGAAGGTCAGCAGTAAGGTACTGATATGAGCACCATCCACATCGGCATCGGTCATAATGATGATCTTGTGATAACGCAGTTTTGTAATATCAAAATCCTCATGGATACCGGTTCCGAAAGCAGTGATCATGGCTTTGATCTCGGCATTTCCATAAATCTTATCCAGTCTTGCTTTCTCTACGTTCAGGATTTTTCCACGCAGCGGAAGAATTGCCTGTGTTGCACGGCTTCTTGCTGTCTTTGCGGAACCACCGGCGGAATCACCCTCTACAATGTAGATCTCGCAGTTTTTCGGATCTTTATCGGAGCAGTCTGCCAGTTTTCCCGGAAGGGACATTCCCTCCAGAGCGGTTTTTCTTCTGGTCAGATCACGGGCTTTACGGGCTGCCTCACGGGCACGCTGTGCCAGCAGGGATTTCTCGCAGATTGTCTTTGCAACCGTCGGATTCTGCTCTAAGAAATAAGTAAGTTGCTCACTTACCACGCTGTCTACCGCACCGCGGGCTTCGCTGTTTCCAAGTTTCTGTTTTGTCTGTCCCTCAAACTGAGGCTCAGAGATTTTAACACTGATGATAGCGGTCAGACCCTCACGGATATCCTCGCCGGAAAGTGCTGCTTCGTTTTCTTTCACCAGTTTGTTTGCCTTTGCATAAGAGTTAAATGTCTTTGTCAGGGCATTTCTGAATCCGGCAAGATGCGTACCACCTTCCGGAGTCGTGATATTGTTTACAAAACTGAAGGTTGATTCGTTGTAGGAGTCATTGTGCTGCATTGCAACCTCTACATAGACACCGTCACGCTCTCCCTCACAGTAAATAACGTTTTCATACAGAGCTTCTTTGCTCTTGTTCAGATACTGAACAAACTCTTTGATACCGCCTTCGTAATGGAAGGTTTCTGTGCGCTCCTGTCCCGGTCTCTTGTCTGTCAGAACGATGCGCAGGTTTTTGGTCAGGAATGCCATTTCACGCAGACGCTGACGCAGTACATCATAGTCATATACAGTATCCTCAAAAATGCTTCCATCCGGAGAGAACGTTACTTTTGTACCAGTCTGCTCTGCCGGGCAGTCACCAACGATTTTCAGCGGATACATGGTTTTTCCACGCTCATAACGCTGCTGATAAATGTGTCCGTCTCTGCATACCTGAACTTCCAGCCAGTTCGAAAGGGCGTTTACTACGGAAGCACCTACACCGTGCAGTCCGCCGGATACCTTGTACCCTCCACCGCCAAATTTTCCGCCTGCATGCAGAATGGTAAATACAACCTCTACCGCCGGTTTTCCAGCTTTGTGGTTGATGTCTACCGGAATTCCACGGCCGTTATCGGTAACGGTAATGGTATCACCTTCATTGATCACTACATTTATCTCCGAGCAAAATCCTGCAAGTGCCTCATCCACTGCGTTATCCACAATCTCGTATACAAGATGGTGAAGTCCGCGGGAAGAAGTACTTCCGATATACATACCCGGTCTTTTTCGTACTGCTTCGAGACCTTCCAAAATCTGAATCTGATCTCCACCGTATTCTGTACTCATTCCTGTCCTCCTACTGTTCTGCTATCGTGCCTTCCCTGACGAAAAACACTTTATTTATGTGAAATCTATTTTTAACAAATTCATCCAGACCCGTACATGTGATGATGGTCTGAATATCATGGATGCTGTTCAGCAGATAATTCTGCCGGTTGCTGTCAAGTTCTGACAACACATCATCCAGAAGTAATACCGGCGTATCGTGGATCAGCTGTTTTACCAGCTCGATCTCCGCCAGTTTTAACGAAAGTGCAGATGTCCTCTGCTGCCCCTGGGAACCGTATTTGCGGATGTCCGTCTCATTGATCAGGAAGGAAATATCATCCCTGTGCGGTCCGTAAGACGTCATTCCCATTTTCAGATCCTTCATGCGGGATTCCTCCATGCGCGCCGCCAGCTCCTCTGCCGTGGCAGACGGTTCATACACAAGTTGCAGCGTTTCCTTATTTCCGGAAATATTCTGATGGATTCCCCGAACCATTTCATTCAGTTCCTGCAAAAACGCCTGTCGGCGCTGAATGATCTTCGTTCCATAGAGCACCAGCTGCTCATCCCACACCGGAAGCGTTGCCTCCATATCCGGCCGGAAATGGATGTCCTTCAGCAGTTTGTTACGCTGCTGCAAAATCTTGTGATATTTCGTCAGATTGTGCAGGTAAATGCTGTCTAACTGACTTAATTCCATATCCATGAATCTGCGGCGCCCCGCCGGTCCGTCTTTGATAATATTCAAATCTTCCGGAGAAAAAACAACCAGATTCAGGATTCCAAACAGTTCTCCGGCTTTCCGGATCGGAATGCCGTTGACTGCGATTCCCTTGGCACTGTTTTTCTTCAGATGAATATCAATCCTGTTTTCCACACCGTTTTTTTCCACAATGGTGCGGATATGTGCCTCGTCCGCGTCAAAGCGGATCATTTCCTTGTCCTTGCTGCCTTTGTGGGACTTTGTGGTTCCGCTGACATACAGGGATTCCAGCACATTCGTCTTTCCCTGGGCATTATCTCCGTACAAGATATTGGTTCCGGCATCAAAAGCGATGCCGAGAGCCTGATAGTTGCGAAAATTCTTTAATTCCAGTGATTTTATAATCATTTGCCGATCTGAACACTCTCTCCGTTAAATGTAATGACATCTCCTTCGTGGAGCTTTTTGCCGCGCTGGTATTCTACCTCTCCGTTGACCTCTACCTGTCCGTCCTGGATCAGCATTTTGGCATCCACACCGGAGCCAACCATACCTGCAAGCTTCATGGCTTGGCCAAGTTTGATAAAATCATCTCTGATGATAACTTTTTCCATTTGTCTCTCCCATCTTCCGTTTAATCGTAAAACCTTACAAAAGGTTCTACAACCAAACCTCTGTTTTCTGTATTACTGACACCACTGCGTTTATACGGTTGCTGCGTTAAAGTTAACCGGAAGAATCAGGTATGTATAAGTGCCTGCATCATCCTTGATAAAGCAAGGTGCCTTCGGGTTTACCATATATAAAGTAACTTCTTCATCATCAATGGCGCGAAGTGCATCGATAAAGAAACGCGGGTTAAATCCGATCAGCAGATCTTTTCCCTCTTTGTCGATCTCAAGTTCCTCATTCATGGAACCTGCAAAGGAATTGATCTTTAACTGAAGGCTTCCGTCCTGAATGTTCAGGATGATCGGTTTCTTGTCACCCTCACGGATCAGCAGAGTTGCACGGTCAATACAACTTAAAAACTCACGTTTGTTTACTTTTACCTTTGTATCATAATCAGAAGAAAGCATCTGATCAATGTGGAAATACTCGCCTTCGATCAGTCTTGATACCACCTTTGTCTGATCAAACTCAAATAAAATGTGGTTGTCTGCAAAATAAATATCCACCATATCCTCAGCTTCACCTGTCAGGATCTTGCTGATCTCCTGAAGTGTCTTTCCAGGAACGACAACCTTTAACGGACTGTAGTTTTCTTTTAACTCGATATTTCGGATGGAAATACGGTGTCCGTCCAGAGATACAACTCTCAGACGGTTCTCGTTGATTTCAAAAAGTTCACCGGTCATCAGTTTGTTTGTATCGTTATCTGCGATAGAGAAAATGGTCTGGCGTACCACATCCTTTAACGTAAACTGGGAAATGGTGATGGACTCATTTTTCTCAATATATGGAAGATAAGAAAAATCTTCACCGGATTTTCCTGCGATGGTAAATTTTGCTTTTTCACAGGTAATGATGGTCTGGAAAGAATCATCCGACTCGATCACAACCTCATTATCCGGAAGTTTACGAACAATCTCAGAAAAGAATTTTGCATCCAGTGCGATGATTCCTCTCTCAACGATCTCTCCTTCAATCACGGTCTCTATTCCAAGTTCCATATCATTCGCAGTCAGCTTGATCTCATTTGCCGATGCATCAATAAGAATACATTCCAGAATCGGCATGGTTGTTCTGGACGGAACAGCCTTTGATACAATGCTGACACCTTTTACCAGGTTTGCTTTTGAACAGATTATTTTCATAATGTTAATAACTCCTTTCAGGCATCATAGCTTCACATAATATATCTATATATAAATGGTTTTCGTCGTAATCGTCTTAGCGCATGTGTATAAGTGGATAACGTTCCACCACCTTACGTTAAGCAGATTTTCACCATATTTTTTTCTGTTTTTTGCTGTGGATTTGCTACTTACAGTTTGGGGACAATCTGTGAAAAATTCCGTTTTTCTCCGGCATCAGAGCACACCTTAAAGGATCTCACGTACATTTTCTCTCAACGTGATACCTGAGATTTCCGTTTTTCCACAGATTTCCACAACGCTTTCCTCTGTTATCTACACGTATATCAACATGTAATCAGCATGTTTCATCTGTTTATCCACATATTGTCCACTTAATTTGGGTTAATTTTCTTCTTGATCGTCTCTACCGTCTTTGCAACAGCTTCATCTGCACTGACATCCTCTGCCACCTTCTTAATCCCATGAACCACCGTGGAGTGATCTCTGCCGCCAAGCACTTTTCCAATGGCTTCCAGCGATGCATCCGTCATATTTTTACACAGATACATGGCAATCTGCCTTGGTTTTGCCACATCATTACTCCGGGATTTTGACAAAATCTGTTCGATACTGATGCCAAAATGCTCCGCAACCACTTCCATAATGAGCTGTGGTGTCACAATGCGTGGCTTGTCCGGTGAAATGATATTCTGCAATTCCTTCTGCGCGATCTCCATGGTGATCTCCGTCTGAACCAGATTGACGTACGCCATCAGCTTATTTAAGGCACCTTCCAGTTCACGGATGTTCGACTTAATATTGACCGCTATGTAATTCAGGATCTCATCACTCAGCTCAAATCCATCCCGCTCCGCTTTCTTTTTCAGGATTGCCATACGGGTTTCATAATCCGGCGAACCGATATCTGCCAGAAGTCCCCATTCAAAACGGGAACGGATGCGTTCTTCTAATGTCTCCATTTCCTTTGGCGGACGGTCACTGGACAAAATGATCTGCTTTTTCGCCACATGAAGTTCATTAAAGGTATGGAAAAATTCTTCCTGCGTGCTTTCTTTTCCTATAATAAACTGCACATCATCGATCAGAAGCACGTCGATACTGCGGTATTTCTCCCGAAAACGGCTCATAGCAGTATTATTGCCATTTCTAATCGCCTCAATCAGTTCATTGGTAAATGTTTCCGATGAAACGTACAGCACCTTCATCCCCGGATGATTTTCCTGAATAAAATGTGCAATGGAATGCATCAGATGTGTCTTTCCCAGACCTACACCACCATATAAAAACAGCGGATTGTAGATTTCTCCGGGTGATTCTGCCACTGCCAGCGACGCTGACTGTGCAAACCGGTTATTATTTCCCACTACAAATGTATCGAATGTATAGTTCGGATTCAGGTTCGACCGTTCCGCTTCCTCTGTCGTAGCCTGCCGCGCCGGATGCGGCATTTTGAGTTTTCTGGCCTGCTCCGGAAGAACAAATTCAATCTCATATTCCATCCCGGTGATCTCTGCCACTGCAACCTTGAGTGGAAGGTAATACTTCTTATTAATATAAGTAAGTCCCATCTGCTCACTGGAAACCAGTACAAAAATGCGGTTATTCTGGATAGAAAAGATCTGAAGCGGCTTCAACCAGGTATTAAAAGAAATATCTGTCAGCTCATGTTCCCGTTTTACAGTCAGAAGGATCTCACTCCATTTTTCTTCGACTAACTGCATAACTATCTCCATTTCTTTATTAGTAGCGGTAAGTATCCAATGTCTATGATAACTCAAATCGCGCCATTTTTCAATGAAAACTTCCGAACCGTACAGGGGATAATAGACGGGGCAAAAATGGATTTTCGGGCGTTTTACACGTTTTTCTAAAACTTTTCAATTTTCTATTGACTTGTCTGACTTTTTTTGTTATCATCCGAAATGATGCTACGAGGAATGGAGGTGTATCACATATGAAAATGACTTATCAGCCGAAAAAGAGACAGAGAGCGAAAGTTCACGGTTTCAGAAAAAGAATGAGTACAGCAGGCGGAAGAAAAGTTTTGGCCGCTAGAAGATTAAAAGGAAGAAAAAAATTAACAGCTTAGGCCACAACGTTTGTGGTCTTTTCTTCTCTTTAGACAAATTGTTGTAAATCAGAGGACAAGAGACATGCATTTTTCAGAATCATTAAAAAAGAACAGAGATTTCCGGACAGTTTACCGGGAAGGTAGATCTTATGCAAACAGACTTTTAGTCATGTATACGCTGAAAAATGACTCGGACAGAAACAGATTAGGAATTTCCGTTAGTAAGAAAGTTGGTAACAGTGTTGTCCGGCACCATATTACCAGATTAGTAAGAGAAAGTTACAGACTGCATGAAGAGATGTTCCATAGTGGTTGGGACATTGTAGTCATCGCAAGGGCAGGCGCAAAAAACGCATCATATCACGAAATCGAATCCGCATTGCTGCACTTGGGAAATCTTCAGAAAATTATGAACCCCGAAGAAAAGAAGATGGAATCACATTGAAAAAAATATTGATTTTTTTAATAAAATGGTATCGTAAATATATTTCTCCGATGAAAACCACGAAATGTCCGTATTACCCGACCTGTTCCACCTATGGACTGGAAGCGGTAGAGAAGTATGGAGCATGGAAGGGTGGATTACTTGCGCTCTGGCGCATTTTACGCTGTAATCCGTTCTCAAAGGGTGGTTACGATCCGGTTCCATGATTATAGGAGGCAACCAGATGGATTCCTTATTTTTACTTACTCAGAATTCAGGTAAGATTTTAGGACCAATCGCAAAGGTACTCGGTTACCTTATGAACGCAATCTACGCTTTTATGGATAAATTTTTACACATCCAGAACGTAGGTTTAACAATCATCTTATTTACGATTGTTATCTATCTTTGCTTACTTCCGCTTACCTACAAGCAGCAGAAGTTCTCAAAGATGTCACAGATCATGAATCCTGAGATTCAGGCAATTCAGAAAAAGTATAAAAACCGAAGAGATCAGGCATCTGTTCAGGCAATGAATGAAGAGACACAGGCCGTTTACCAGAAATACGGCGTATCCCCGTCCGGTAGCTGTGTATTTATGCTGATCCAGCTCCCGATCCTGTTTGCTCTCTATCGTGTTATTTACAATGTACCGGCATACATCACAAACGTTAAGAGTACATTTGACGGCGTTGTAACCGGTATTATGGGTACCAGCGGATATCAGGATACCATGAACAGTTTCCTTGAGACAGTTTCCAAGAAAAACTCCGTATTCCGTGGTATTTCTCTGAATTTTTCAGGAACGACTCAGCAGGCTCATGATTCTATCGTTGACGTATTGTACAAATGTACCAGCGATAACTGGACATTACTCCAGGATAAATTCAGCGGTCTGTCAGATGTTATTGCAAGTACCCAGTCTGCAGTAGAGCATTTTAATAACTTCCTCGGAATCAATATCGTATATTCTCCGAAGACAATTATTACAACAAGTGCTCACGAAGGACATTATGTACTGATTATTCTGGCTTTACTTGTACCGATCCTTGCAGCTTTAACACAGTTCCTGAATATCCGTCTGATGCCACAGGCAGCTTCAAACGGCGGACAGCAGGAAGCTATGGCAGGTCAGATGAAGATGATGAACTACATGATGCCTTTATATTCTGTATTCATCGTATTCTTCCTTCCGGTCGGTGTTGGTATCTACTGGATCGCAGGTTCCGTAATTCGAAGCTTCCAGCAGTTCCTTCTGAACAAGCATTTTGATAAGATGGATCTTGAGAAAGTGATCAAAGAGAACCAGGCAAAAGCAGCTGCAAAGAATAAGAAGAAAATTGAGAAAAAAGGCGTAGCCGGCGAACAGATCGCAAACGCTGCCAAAGTAAACACTCGTAATATCCAGTACAGATCTATGGCAGACAAAGCAGCTTCCGTTTCCACAAAAGATGTGAAACAGGATACAAACAAAAAATACAAAGAGGGAAGCATGGCTTCCAAAGCAAATCTTGTAAAAGATTTTAATAACAAAAATACAAAATAGGGGAGGGCATTGTAATGGATTTTATCGAATTTACAGGAAAAACTGTTGATGATGCACTTACAAACGCTCTGGTTGAGTTTGGCGTAACAAGCGATCAGATTGAGTATGAAGTGTTAGAAAAAGGCAGTTCAGGATTTCTTGGATTCAACAGTAAACCGGCAAAGATCAAAGCCCGTAAAAAATATACCGTTGTAGATCATATCAGAAATTTCCTTTCTCAGGTATTTGACGCTATGGGACTGGAAGTTGAGATTCTGATCAAACCTTCCGATGAAGAAAATGTATACGATGTAGAGCTGAAAGGCAATGAGATGGGCGTTCTGATCGGCAAACGTGGTCAGACACTTGACTCTTTACAGTACCTTACAAACCTCGCGATCAACAAACATTCTGAGACTTATACCAGAGTAAAACTTGATACAGAGGATTACCGTAAGAGAAGAAAAGAGACACTGGAAAATCTCGCAAGGAATATTGCTTACAAAGTAAAACGTACGAAAAAGGCAGTATCTCTTGAGCCGATGAACCCATTTGAGAGACGTGTGATCCATTCCGCATTGCAGAATGACCGTTACGTTTCTACACACAGCGAAGGTGATGAGCCTTACAGACATGTTGTAATTACATTAAAAAGACAGTAATTTTTGAGTTTATTTTAAATTAAAAAACTTTCAGCAAAGACGGATGTGGACACGGATAATTTTCTGTGTCTGCTGCGCCGCTTATATCCGCTTCCTTCCGCGAACTCACTTGCAAAACCAGCAAGCTCAAACACACTCACGGAAGCGGGCTATGCTCGCAGCCACGATGAAAATTAACCTATCGTCCGGCATCCGTCTTTTGCTGAAAGTTTTCTTTACGTTATGAAATAAAAATATTATAATAAAAAAACAAGATGCATAATTGTGAGAGTACGAAGTACGAAACAATTCGTATGGCATCTTTTGACCCCACCATCTAATTTATTTTCTATTAGATACTTTCGGATTCTTTGATTATAACAAAATAACTATTTTGAAATGTTCCGAAAGTATATTAATATTTAATCTGAGAGAAGAACACAAATATGAAAACTGATACAATCGCAGCGATTGCAACAGCCATGTCTAATTCCGGTATCGGAATCGTCCGCATCAGCGGTGACGAAGCATTAGAAGTTGCAGATCGCATTTTTCGTCCAAAAAAGGGAAGCCGCAAGGTTTCCGATATGGAGACACATACCATCCATTATGGCTATGTGGTAGACGGTGAAGAAGTAGTAGATGAAGTTATGCTTCTGATCATGAAAGCACCGCGCAGTTATACCTGCGAAGATACCATCGAAATCGACTGTCACGGTGGTGTTCTGGTTATGAAAAAAATACTGGAAACAGTTTTAAAATATGGAGCCCGCCCGGCAGAACCGGGAGAGTTTACCAAACGGGCATTCTTAAACGGACGTATTGATCTGTCCCAGGCAGAGTCCGTAATCGACGTAATTAACGCCCAAAATGAGCTGGCGCTAAAGAGCTCCGTCAGCCAGTTACAGGGCGCCGTTTTGGAGAAAATAAAGGACATCCGTGCCGTTGTACTGCATGAGATCGCCTTTATCGAATCCGCTCTGGATGATCCGGAGCACGTTTCACTGGATGGCTATCCGGAGCAGTTACGTGGGATCATGAGCGATGCCCACTCCAAAGTAAAAAAACTGCTGGATTCTTCCGATAACGGAAAAATGTTAAAAGAAGGTATCAACACCGCCATCGTCGGAAAACCAAACGCCGGAAAATCCTCCCTGCTGAATATTCTGGTGGGAGAGGAGCGTGCCATTGTTACAGAGATTGCCGGTACAACACGCGATATTCTGCAAGAGCAGATTCAGATCGGTGGCATTGGATTAAACGTCATTGATACTGCCGGGATCCGCGACACAGAAGATATTGTTGAAAAAATCGGTGTCAACAAATCCAGAGAATATATTGAAAAAGCAGACTTGATCATCTATGTTGTGGATTCCTCTACAGAACTGGATGAAAACGACCAGGAGATCATTGAAGCCATTCAGGATAAGAAAGCAATCGTTCTGTTAAATAAATCCGATCTGGATGCCAAGACTGATGCAGCCATTTTACAGGAACGTTTAGACAAACCGATTCTTTCCATTTCAGCAAAAAATAACACCGGAATCCATGAGCTGGAAAAACTCATTGAGGAGATGTTTTTCAGTGGAAAACTGTCCTTCAATGATGAAGTATATATCACAAATATCCGTCAGAAAAATGCTCTGGCAGAGGCAGAGAGCAGCCTGAAAATGGTGTTACAGAGCATAGACGACGGAATGCCGGAAGATTTCTTTACCATTGATATGATGAATGCCTATGAGGTCTTAGGCACGATTATCGGCGAATCTGTGGGTGAGGATCTGGTAAATGAGATCTTCAGTAAATTCTGTATGGGTAAATAAACTAACAGGATTTAGCTCAATTATTGTTTTGTGAAATAATAATTAGATTATAAACAAGTACTATAAGTAAATTACAAATATCTGCTCGGATAAATTCTCTTTGTAAAAACATGGAGTAATGTTTATTTTGTATATTGTTTGTATGTTATATAATCAATAGAAAATATGATAGTATTTTCCATTTGTTATATAGCAGTTGTAATATAAAGTAATATTTCTATGAGGAAAAATATATGCCAGTTATAAAAGAAAATTATGATGTTTGTATCGTCGGCGCAGGTCATGCGGGCTGCGAAGCAGCCCTTGCCTGCGCACGACTGGGACTGGAAACCATTCTTTTTACCATCAGCATTGAAAGCGTAGCCATGATGCCGTGTAATCCGAATATCGGAGGCAGCTCCAAAGGTCATCTGGTGCGCGAAATCGATGCCTTAGGCGGTGAGATGGGCGTCAATATCGACCATACCTTTATCCAGTCTAAAATGTTAAATAAATCAAAAGGACCTGCCGTTCATTCCCTGCGTGCACAGGCGGACAAAGCCGATTACAGTGCCAGAATGAGACAGGTATTGCAAAACACCGACCATCTGACACTGCGTCAGGCAGAGGTTACCGAATTAATGGTAGAAGATAAGCAAATTCGTGGTGTGAAAACGTTTTCAGGAGCAGAGTATTATGCAAAAGCGGTCGTACTTTGTACCGGTACTTATCTGAAAGCCCGCTGTCTTTACGGAGATGTGGTCAATCACACCGGGCCAAACGGACTGCAGGCAGCTAACCATCTGACCGATTCCCTGGTTGCAAATGGAGTAGAAATGTTCCGTTTCAAAACAGGTACACCGGCACGTATCGACAGACGTTCCGTTGATTTTTCCAAAATGCAGGAACAGCTCGGCGATGAGAGAGTCGTACCGTTCTCATTTACAACCAATCCGGATGATGTACAGATCGATCAGGTCAGCTGCTGGTTGACCTATACCAACGAAAAAACACATGAGATTATCCGCGAAAATTTAAGCCGATCCCCGCTTTTTTCCGGCATGATCGAAGGAACCGGTCCTCGTTACTGTCCGTCTATCGAAGACAAAGTAGTGAAATTTGCAGATAAAAACCGCCATCAGGTATTCATTGAACCAGAAGGAATTCACACCAATGAAATGTATATCGGCGGTATGTCCAGCTCCCTTCCTGAAGATGTACAGTATGCGATGTACCACACTGTACCGGGATTAGAGAATGTCAAGATTGTAAGGAATGCCTACGCAATTGAGTATGACTGTATCAATCCGCGTCAGCTGTATCCGTCTCTGGAATTTAAGGAAATCTCCGGTCTGTTCAGTGGTGGACAGTTTAACGGAAGTTCCGGATATGAAGAAGCAGCAGCTCAGGGACTGATTGCCGGAATCAATGCTGCTATGAAAGTAAAAGGTAGAGAACCGCTGATTCTGGATCGTTCCGAATCCTACATTGGCGTATTGATCGATGATCTGGTTACAAAAGAAAACCATGAACCATACCGTATGATGACTTCCCGTGCAGAATACAGACTGTTACTCCGTCAGGATAACGCTGATCTGCGTCTGACCAGACACGGTTACGAAGTCGGATTAATTCCGCAGGAACGTTATGACTATGTTGTAAAAAAGGAACAGCTCATCGAAGAAGAAGTACAGCGTGTGGAAAATGTTCATTTAGGAGCATCCGCACCGGTACAGAAATTGATGGCAGAGTACAACAGCCAGCCACTCAATACCGGTACATCCCTTGCAGAACTGATTCGCCGTCCGGAATTAAATTATGATGTTTTGGCACCGATTGATCCGGAACGTCCGGAACTGACAGAGGACGTCCGCGAACAGGTAAATATCAATATTAAATATGACGGATATATCAAACGCCAGATCAAACAGGTAAAACAGTTTAAGAAACTGGAAAGCAAAAAGCTGCCGCCATACTTTGATTACAATCAGATCAGCGGCTTACGCATGGAAGCACAGCAGAAACTGAACCTGTATCAGCCGATCTCCATCGGACAGGCTTCCCGTATTTCGGGTGTGTCCCCGGCGGACATTTCTGTCATTTTAGTATATTTGGAACAATTACACTATCAGCAGAAAAAAGAACAAGAACAGGATAAATAAACGTATGAGTTATGATCTGACCAAATTCAAACACGGTCTGGAAGAACTGAACATCACTCTGACAGACGAACAGATAGAACAGTTTCTGCAGTATTATGAAATGCTTGTAGAAAAAAATAAAGTAATGAACCTTACTGGCATTACAGAATACGAAGAAGTCATTCAGAAACATTTTCTGGACAGTCTTTCTCTGATCCGCGTGATTCCGGATATTGCCAGTCAGAAACTGACCGTCATCGATCTTGGAACCGGTGCCGGTTTCCCGGGTATTCCGTTAAAAATTGCATTTCCGGAATTAGAGATTACCCTGATGGATTCTCTGAACAAAAGAATCCTGTTCCTTCAGGAAGTGATCGATGCACTTGGCCTAAAAAAAGTATCTGCCGTTCACGGAAGAGCAGAAGAGATGGCTTCCAATGCTACGCACAGACAGCAGTATGATCTCTGTGTTTCACGTGCAGTCTCCAATCTGGCAGTGCTGACAGAATACTGTTTGCCATTTGTAAAAAAAGGTGGATTATTTGTTTCCTACAAATCCGCAGATTCTGATGCAGAAATTCAGGAAGGAAAGAAGGCGATTTCTATTCTTGGTGGAAAACTTACTTCCGTAGACAAATTCCAGTTACCGGATTCCGATCTGAGACGTGCACTGGTTTGTATTAAGAAAGTAAAAGATACACCAAAGAAATATCCAAGAAAAGCAGGTACACCTGCAAAGTTACCACTTAAATAACAAATATATGGTATAAAAAATATAAGAGAGAAAATATATTGATTACACTTGACGAATGACAAAATCACAAAATAATAAAATTGTAATAGAAATAGAACTGCTGTTGAAAAATAGCAGTTCTATTTTTCTGAATTTATCAGTCAAAAAAGACACAACAGAAATGTTTCACGTGAAACATATTTGCTGTGTCTTTTTATCATTATGAGTGAAGAATAATATTTACCAGATGTACAAATTTATCCGGTGCTTCCATCTGTGGAAGACAAGTAGTATTCGGAATATATGCATCTTCAATCGCTGGATTGAACTCCTGATAATCATTAATAACATCTTCAATAAACGGATGCTCTTTTCCACCGATCAGACAAATGCTGTTGTTGATCTTTTTAATTGCAGATACCACATTGATATTGGTGTAATAACTTTTGATACTTGCAAGCAGATATTTTCCACCGCCATCACCAATATGTGCTGCCTGATAGTAAGTCTGGATCGTTTTTTCAGAAACCATGTGTCCTTTGTAATAGTAGTTATTTACAAATGCATCAATGATCCGGTTCTTACTTACTTCCATATTATAAATAAACGTACCGATAATTGGCAGTTCAATCAGGAACTTCAGCATATTTTTTCTACGTCCCGGTGCTTTTGCCAGTTCGTACAAGTCAGTTGGTGTTACTCCGATGATCTTATCATAGTATTTAGATTCCATCTGACATCCCATAATTACAAAAGAAAGGGAATCTCCTGTAGCAATAACATCTGTCTTTTCTTCAATTACTGCATGGATAAAATCATTTACTAACTGAACATATAAATAATTGGTGTATGTCATATTCGGTTTTTCAGAGCGTCCACATCCTAATAAATCAATGGCATATACGGTATGATCCTCAGACATTTTTTTGATCACTGCTTTCCACTCATAAGAAGATGAGGTCGGATCCAGATCATGGATCAGTAATACAGGCTTTCCTTTTCCGCTTTTTGTATAATAGATATTTCCATACTTCCAGTGATAATATTTTCCACCACCGGTCGGTAAATGGTCTGTCATATGTGAGAAAACACTGATCAGCTTATTAATAATAATAATCAGACCAGCTACAATACATAGTAATAATGCGCTATTCTTAATATGCTTTTTCATCAATAAACCCCTTTCGCATTTAATCATTTTAATACCTATATTATAATCCATTGCCCCTTGAGATACAAATACTTTTTTTTCAAGAATGCTCCGGCATTCTTGTTGCGAGGTGCGCGTCATGCAATTGCATGACATACTTCAACTGCGCACCTCTGTAATCCTGCCGGAGGCTATATCAGATGGGGGATTGGCTCCCATAGCTTGTTTCTCACCACCTATAGAGGTGGGAGTCATCTCCCATCTGATATATCATTCGCTTATCTCATAAGATTGCGTACTTACAGAAAAAGTAATTTCCTAATTATATGAATAACGGAAATATCTTTTGTAGCAATTCAAGTCGAACGCACGTGAGACTTGGTGCGTGATTCTGGTCAGCGAAAGCTGACATATTCTTCTCAGAATCACTGCACATCTACGCTTCGTTCCGGTCGGCGCAAAACCATTGTCTCCCAGACAATGTGCGCCCCCGCGGAGCGTTTATCTCAGTTAGAGATTGAACTCCCACTGAGAAAGACTTGTTATTACTCACCACTTGCAGAAGTGGGAGTCTTCTCGACTGAGATAAATTAATGCCTTTTTAAATGTTTCACGTGAAACATTATAACTTATACTTTTTTATTGTCGCCCGCTCATTTTTCAATTTTTTTCTTTCTATTTTCCATCTGCATTTTTTAATCACAACTTACTATTTTTAAGTTCCATTTACGTTTCACGTGAAACAGTTTTTCCATACGAATCTATTTTTATCCATGTTTCACACTTTTTTTAGATGTTTCACGTGAAACATTTTGTTTTTTTGTAGATATCCATTTTAAAAAGTGTTATACTCAAAAAAGTAATATTTCACAGTATAAAAATGCCGATATGTAGTTGTGCAATATTTTTTTAAAACATAGCAGCTTACACTGATAAAATTACGTACAGTCTACAGTCTCATATGCGTATAACTTGAATTTTCGCATAAATACTGATGAAATCAGAGTATAACTAACAGGAATGAGGAAACTTATGGGAAGAATTATTGCAATTGCAAATCAGAAGGGTGGCGTTGGAAAAACAACCACCACGATCAACCTTTCTGCTTGTCTGGCAGAAGCCGGCAAAAAAGTATTGACCATTGACATGGATCCACAGGGAAATACCACCAGCGGATTAGGTGTCGATAAAAACGAATGTGAAAATACAGTCTATGAATTAATTCTTGGAGAATGCAGTTTTCAGGAATCTCTTGTACATACAGAGTTCGAAGGTCTTGATCTGATCCCATCCAATGTCAATCTGGCGGGAGCAGAGATTGAATTATTAAACATTGAGAACCGTGAATATGTACTTCACAATGAAATTGAAAAAGTAAAAGATGATTATGATTTCATTATCATCGATTGCCCTCCTTCCTTAAATATGCTTACTGTCAATGCTATGACAACTGCCACAACCGTTTTGGTCCCGATTCAGTGTGAATATTATGCGCTGGAAGGTCTGACACAGTTAATGTACACCATCAATCTGGTACAGGAGCGACTGAATCCATTATTAAAAATGGAAGGTGTCGTATTTACCATGTATGATGCACGTACAAATCTTTCTCTGCAAGTTGTGGAAAATGTCAAAGAGAATCTGGACACAACCATTTACAAAACCATTATTCCGCGAAATGTACGACTGGCAGAAGCACCAAGTCACGGAAAACCGATCAACGTATATGATCCACGGTCAACCGGTGCCGAAAGCTACCGTTTACTTGCGCAGGAAGTAATAGACAGAGAGGACGATTAATCAATATGGCAGCAAAAAAAGGTGGGCTCGGGAAAGGACTGGATTCCCTACTCGTGAACAAAGTAAATAAAACAGAAGCTGCAGAGAAACCTGCTACAGCTTCCACCACAACAACTACAAAGAAGAAGAGTACCAAAAAAGAAACACCTGACAGTATGGTAAAAATCTCCCTGGTAGAACCAAATCGGGAGCAGCCAAGAAAGCATTTTGATGAGGACGGATTGCTAGAACTGGCAGAATCCATCAAACAGTATGGCATTTTACAGCCACTGTTAGTTCAGGAAAAGAACGGATATTATGAAATCATTGCAGGAGAGCGTCGCTGGAGAGCAGCAAAACTGGCAGGTTTAAAGGAAGTGCCTGTCATTATCCGCAAACTTACCGATCAGCAGATCGTAGAAATTTCACTGATTGAGAATATCCAGCGTGAAGATCTGAACCCAATTGAGGAAGCACAGGCATATCGCAGATTAATGGAAGAATTTCATTTAAAACAGGATGAAATCGCCGAACGTGTTTCCAAAAGCAGAACAGCAGTAACCAACTCCATGCGTCTGCTCAAACTTTCCAAACAGGTTCAGCAGATGGTGATCGATGAAATGATTTCTACCGGTCATGCCCGTTGCCTGATTTCCATTGAAGATCAGGAATTACAGCATCAGCTGGCACTTCGCATTTTTGATGAAAAACTCAGTGTACGTGAAACAGAAAAACTGGTCAGAAAATTACTGCAGGGCGACGATACATCAAAGAAAAAGGAAAAAGATCCTGTATTATCTGCCATTTATGCAGATCTGGCCGATCAGATGAAACGTATCTTTGGAACCAAAGTAGAAATTCATCAGAAAAACGACCAAAAAGGAAAAATTGAAATTGAATATTACTCACAGGACGAATTAAATCGTCTGGTTGAACTTATTCAGAGTATTCAGTAACCCAACAACTTTTGCAGGACATCAGAACCTGAATCTGCCAGAAACTGAATACACTAAAAATAGAATGTGCTGGAATCACAGATATCATCTGATTGTCCTCAAAATTTCAAAAACGAAGAGAGGACTAAACATTGGATTATTTAAAATTGCATATTGAAGATTTGACCGGCATCAGTCTTGATGTGATCACCGCCGGTCTCGCCGCCCTTGTTCTGATTCTGATCATCATCATGATCATAAACGGAGTCAAGATGCGCAAATTGAAAAAACGTTACGAAGCATTTATGTCCGGCAAAAATGCCGCTTCCTTAGAGGATACCCTGGTAAAACGTCTAAATCAGGTAGATGATCTGATTGCTTCCGATGAGGACACAAAACGCAAAGTTCAGATGGTTCTTGACCACCTTGACAATACTTACCAGAAAGTCGGACTTGTAAAATACGATGCCTTCAATGAGATGGGCGGCAAACTTTCCTTCTCCCTTGCACTGTTAAACCGAAAAAATGACGGATTTATTATCAACGCAATGCACAGCAGAGAAGGCTGCTACACTTATATCAAAGAGATTATCAACGGCAACTCTGTGATCATGCTTGCAGATGAAGAAAGAGAAGCTCTTGATATGGCATTAGAAAACACCTATGAACAGGGAAAATAATCTATGATACATACATTTTTAAGATCTATTGGATTTCGCGATCTTACCAAAAATGCAGAACTGTACCCCGTACTGGAATCTATTTTGAATCGTCCGGATGAGCAGACCATTGTAACCGATGAAACAGGAAACGAATTTGCATGTTTCTCCAAAAATTTTGGAACCGACATTGGCATTATGGTTTGTGGAAATTTTATCAACGACAAAGAATTTCGTATGGAATATTATTATCCTTATCTGCACGGTTCTCAGATCACCACAAATGAGATGATCGAAATTGAACGCCACGCAGGAAGAGAGGCATTTGCCGGAATCTGTGACGAATTAAAATTAGGCGTCACACTGATTTTTTATATTGAAAATATTGCTGATGTGCTGCGTGAGAAAAAATATGCACTGCATGGCACACGTGGACCGGAAAACGCTGTATTGGCAGGTCTCTCTACCGGCGGAAAAATTCTGCTGCCAGTTATGAAAACAAGTAAGATGCTGGCAAACAAAGAAAAATCTTCTGAACAGCGGTTAAACCTGATGAAACAGGCACGGGACGGAAATAAAGGTGCCATGGAAAACCTGACCATGAACGACATGGATCTGTATTCCTCCCTTTCCAGACGTGTTATGAAGGAAGATGTTCTTTCTATTGTAGAGAGCAGTTTCATTCCATACGGAATCGAAAGTGATCAGTATGTTGTGATCGGAGAAATTCTGAATTTTTATGAAGCAGAAAACAATCTGAGCAATGAAAAGCTCTGGATTCTGACCCTCAACTGTAACAACCTGATTTTTGACATTTGTATCAACCAGAAAGATCTGCTAGGCGAACCGGAAGTAGGACGCCGTTTTAAAGGCAGAATCTGGCTACAGGGACATGTCAATTACGGGTATTAATTTCATACAGTGATACATTATATTAAATATAGAGCATTTCCTGTATACACAGACCACACAAAAACAAACACAGGAAATGCTTTATTATTTTTATTATGATAAAGTGCAGGAAAATACTTTTTTATAATAACATAACAATAGAAGTAACAATTTTACATAATATAGGAACCGCCTTTTTATTACGATCGCATTTTTAGGATGAATGCTTGCAGAAAACATGGTTCTCTGCTATGATAGAGAAGTTAGCAATCATATTTTTATGTTCTCGTAGTTAAATGGATATAACAAGCGCCTCCTAAGGTTGCGTTACAACGGCCACCTCAAAAAAAACTAAATAAGGGATTGCAGTTCGACTTTGATCGGGCTATAATCATATATCAGACACGTCCATATAGCTCAGCTGGATAGAGCACACGCCTCCTAAGCGTGGGGTCGGAGGTTCAAATCCTCTTATGGACGCCAGTGAACAACGCCGAAAGCCTTTGTTTTCAAGGGTTTTCGGCTTTTCTTATATAAAAAGCTACGAAAAAGCTCTTTCACTGTATGAGATAAAATTCTACTCCAAAATTTGATTTTTGACAACCCCTCCAGAATCGAACGGTTGTTATAAGACAAAATCGCCAGCTAATTTTTAGCAGAAAACGGGCTGTTCTTGCTAATGAAAATGCCCTTCCTGCTAATCAGCCCCAAAATCGTGCCAAAAATCCAGCTAATCAAAAAAGGCGGATGTTTTGAATACCATGCAGTTATAGCAGATAAAATTAAATATCGTTATGTACATAGAGCGTCTATTTGCCCCGCATTGGGGATGGATAGGCGCTCTTTTTTTATGCCCAAACCCATGGGCAAATACAAGAGATTGGAGGTGTTTTATTTGAGCAAGCCTGTTTATACCGCAGACAAGCCGAGCGACTGTCATTACTGCTACTTCTGGACGAATGGCAGAAAGGGCTGCCGTCTGGGTAGAAATAATTGCTACTACTTAATCTCTTTGCCGCCGAAACCCAAGTCGGAATGTGATGGCTGTCCCTATGGGCGAGATCACCCGTGCATTGGTTGGTGTACGAAGAAGGTTATGCGTGAAGTGGGGCTTCGTTGATATGGATGTGTATGAACAGGAATACCGCTTCTACTATTTTGCCCGATGTCCTTACGAAAAGACGGATACGACTTTCCGCAGCATTCCGCTGACAACAGAAAGTTTTCCGCAGAAAGAAGGTGGTGAAGCCGTGTGAGTTTTGATTATTTTTACGGTCAGCAATCCGATCTATTCACATTCTATCGAGTTCCGAAGGTGTTGTTCACGAACGAGAGGTTCTGGAATATTTCTGCCGATGCCAAGATGCTGTATGGCATTTTGCTTGACCGCATGAGCCTGTCTGCCAAGAATGGTTGGATAGATAAAAACGGTAGAGTGTATATCATTTTTACAATCGACGAAGCGAAGATGGCTCTGAACTGTGCTGAACAAAAGGCTATCAAGCTGCTCAGTGAACTTGAGAAGAAAGCAGGATTGATTGAACGTAAGCGCCAGGGTTTGGGAAAGCCCAACCTGATCTATGTGAAGAACTTTATCTCTGCTGTGGATTCACAACTCTTGAATTGTGAAAATCACAATTCTGGAACAATGGAAATCACAACTCAAGAACTTCCGAAATCACAATGTAATAATACTGATATTAAAAATACTGAATTTAGTGATACTGATTCTATCTTTCCTTCCGGAAATGGTGGAATGATGGACGAGAATGACCGGTATCAAGAATACTTTGATTATTTCTCGGATCAGCTCAGTATGGATTTGTTGAAGAAGGATTACCCTTACGATTCCGAAATGCTGGATAACATTCTGGAGTTGATCGTTGAAACAGTTTGCACGAAGCGACCGTTGATTCGCATTGGTGCAGAGGAGCGTCCGGCAGAAATTGTCCGCAGTCGGTTTATGAAACTGAATGCCGAACACATTCGATATGTTATGGACTGCTTCAAGGAGAACACCACAAAGATTAGAAATATCCGTCAGTATATGCTGACTACGATATACAATGCGCCGACGACAATAGACACCTACTACGATGCTCTTGTTCGGCACGATATGTCACACGGATATTTGGAAGGAGGATTTAAGAAATTGAAAATGAAGCGAGAGGAAGGAGAGTGACGATAAATGTCGAAAAAAGCAACCATCATTGCGGTGGTCAATCAGAAAGGAGGCACTGGAAAGACCACCACCACCGAGAATCTGGGCGTTGGCTTGGCTCTTGAAGGAAAAAAGGTGCTTCTGGTAGACACCGATCCCCAGGCTTCCCTGACGGTCAGTTTGGGCAATCCCTGCCCGGATGATCTGTCTCCGACACTTTCCGATCTGATGGGAAAGATTATGATGGAAAACCCTATTACTCCCGATGAAGGGATTCTTCATCATCCGGAGGGCGTTGATTTGGTGCCGTCCAACATCGAACTCTCAGGTATGGAGGTAGCACTGGTCAATGCCATGAGCCGGGAAACCATTCTCCGGCAATACCTGGATACAGTCAAACAGAATTATGATTACATTCTTCTTGACTGTATGCCGTCTTTGGGTATGCTGACCGTCAATGCGTTGGCAGCTGCCGACAATGTGCTGATACCGGTTCAGGCAGCATACCTTCCTGCAAAGGGTCTGGAACAGCTGCTTGGAACCATCAACAAGGTCAAGAGGCAAATCAACCCGAAACTGAGGATTGAAGGGATTCTTCTGACGATGGTGGACAGCCGCACCAACTACTCCAAAGACATCAGCAATCTGATTCGGGAGAGCTACGGCGGAAAGCTGAAGGTTTACAAGACCGACATTCCCCGCTCTGTCCGTGCAGAGGAAATCAGCGCAGAGGGAACCAGTATCTTCAAGCATGATCCCAAAGGCAAAGTTGCCGAAGCCTATAAAATTCTGACGAAGGAGGTGTTAAACAATGCAGAAAAAAGGCGCAAACATCAGCTTGAAGGGGTACGATGATATTTTCTCCACCGATCAATCCAGAGCTGAAGCCCAGCAGGAGCGTGTGCAGGAAATTCCGCTTTCTGAGCTACACCCCTTTGAGGGACACCCCTTCCGTGTGGTTGATGATGAAGAAATGATGAAAACGGCAGAGAGCGTCCGAGATTTCGGAGTTCTCACTCCTGCGATTGTCCGTCCTGACCCCGACGGTGGTTATGAAATCGTTTCTGGTCACAGGCGGCACCGGGCATCGGAGCTTGCGGGTAAGGAAACCATGCCTGCGATTGTTCGTGACCTGGACGATGATGCAGCCATTATTTTGATGGTTGATGCGAATTTGCAGAGGGAGAGTATCCTGCCGAGTGAAAGAGCATTTGCTTATAAGATGAAGCTGGATGCGATTAAACATCAAGGTCAACGCACCGATTTAACTTCATCCCAAGTTGGGATGAAGTTGCAGGCAATGGATATAGTCGGTCAGGAGGCAGGAGAAAGCAGAAATCAGGTACACCGTTATATCCGTCTGACCGAACTGATTCCGGAACTGCTGGATATGGTAGATACGGGTCAGATCAAATTCAATCCTGCGGTGGAGCTTTCCTATCTGGCAAGTGAAGAACAGAAGGATTTTCTTTCTGCAATGGATTATGCTCAAGCAGCTCCTTCCCTTTCGCAAGCACAGCGAATTAAAAAGCTCGCACAGGAGGGCGAGTGTACGCTGGATGCGATGTGCGAGATTATGAATGAAATCAAGAAGGGAGAGCTGGACAGAGTAACCTTCAAAACGGATTCGTTGCGAAAATACTTCCCGAAGTCCTATACCAACAAGCAGATGGAGGATAAAATCATTCAGCTTTTGGAGCAATGGCAGAAAAAAAGAGAAAAATCAATGGAAAGGTAAGGTAAAAAATGTTTACACCCAAAAACATTCAGGGCGCTTTGGAAGAACTCTACGACCTTTGCGATCCTGATTATATGGTAGATATGCTCGTAAACTACAGTGAGGAGTTCGATGATATTTCTCCTGCGCTTCTGGCAAAGTCGTTTCAGAAAAATGCCGAGATGATTAGCGAGTATCGAGTATTGTCCTCTGCTGGTGAGGGTATCGACTATCAGGGAAAGGTACTTCTGAACAGCAGAGCCGTGCGGCTTCTGTCCTATGTAGAAGATATGAGCGGCGATGAAAAAGTTCGCACGATTCAGAGCAAGGAGCTGTGGTTAGCAGAAGATATGACATTCTATGTGGTGTCCTGTATGTCTACGATCACGATGGACAAGGAAGAAGCCATTTGTCTTAACGAACACCGCAGCGTGGTTACTACGGTGGAATGCGAGGACGATATTTTCTTCGACATGGGTTCCCTGATTTGCGAACTGGACGATATTTGCTTGTTCGAGCTTTTAGCCGATGTGGATGCGACTATTTATGAACTGTAACAGGTTCATGGATGGTCGCTTTTCTTATTTCCAAAGAAACGGAGGTATCGAAACTTGAAAGAATACGATGTGAAGATCACCGAAACCTTGGAGAAAACGGTTACGGTGCAAGCAGAATCTCACGATGCGGCAGAGGAACAGGTTAGAGCCGCTTATTACAATTCGGAGTACATTCTGGACTCCGAAAACTTTACCGGTGTTGCGTTCGGCACGACCGAGGAACGGGAGGTTCAGAAAGAACAGGCAGATACCATGAATGTGTTGCTGGTAAAGCCGTTCATGTATCCGCAGGCTGTGCAGATCGGCTGTGAGCTGGAGGATTTGCAGAAAGCCGTAGGTGGCGATATTGAGGCAACTTATCCGTTCAATGAGCCGGTTGCACTGGTGATGCACGACGAAGGTAAACTCGTAGGCAAAGAACTGAACCGTGCGCTGCGTGATGATGACGGCGATATTTATGACATTATCGCCGGTGATTTTCTGGTTGTGGGATTGGGCGAGGATGATTTTTGTTCTCTGTCCCCGGAACTGATGAAGCAGTTTGAGGAACACTTTCATCAGCCTGAGACTTTTGTACGCATGGGGCGCAGCATTATGGCGCTTCCCCTGCCGGATGACATGGTGAAGAAAGAAGATGCACCTGTCAAAGCTGATTCGGTTCCCCACAAAAGTAACCCTGACCGAGATGTTCTGTAAGGAGGTTCTTATGCAAAGAAATTCGACGATTGGAGAGCTGATGGAGCGAAAGCGGATTCAGGATGGTGCCAAGGAGTACCAGGGACATACCTATATGGACTTGGCACGATTTGATGACGCCACCAAGCACATGATTATTTTCGATGTGCTGACCGATGAATCGCCTGTCGGTTGGAAAGGCGAAAGAAATCGCCTGTATTTGAGCGATGTGGGTTATCAGAAGGCTCTGGATAACCAGAAAGCTGGCAATATCAAGATTATCAGCCATGCCGCAGTTGCCAAGGGCAATCTGTATTACGACCACAGAGATATGGCACGATAATCTGTTCACTCTACTGCTTGCAGGAGGTGATGAATCATGCAGGAAGAAGTTGAAAACAGAACAGTAAACCTGGCGATCAGCACAACCAAGCTGACGGGGCGCACTATCATTGCCGGTATCCGCAAGTATTTGCAGCACCGGGAAAAAGTGAAGATGAAAAAGGCACGAGACCCTGCCGTTCATGGAAAGCAATCCGTGAAACAGCTTTTGGGACAGAATCAGGGTGCTACGAATGTTGAGATCGACAAAGAGAGTATCCGTGATTTTGAAAAGCTCGCCAAGAAGTATGGCGTGGACTTTGCCGTAAGAAAAGATAAGTCCGTTGATCCTCCCCGGTTTCTTGTTTTTGTCCGTTCTAAAGATGCAGATGCTTTGGATGCAATCTGCAAGGAACATCAGGCAAGGGCATTAACCAAGAATGAAAAGCCGAGCGTTCTGGCGCAGCTGAAGAAGTTCAAGGAAATTGTCGCAGCGATTCCGAAGAAGGTTCGAGAGAAGAAACAGGAGCGTGATCTGTGATGGATAAGAGAAAAATGAAAAAGCTCCTGATTCTGAATTTACCGTATTTTCTGGTAGGGTTGTTCGCTACGAATTTAGGAGAAGCATGGAGATTGGCTGAGGGGGCAGATTCATCTGCGAAAATCCTCAGCTTTTTTCATGCCCTTCCGATAGCCCTGAACAATCCGTTTCCCAGCTTTCACCCGTTGGATTTGCTGATTGGTATTCTCTGCGGCGCAGGACTTCGGCTGGCTGTCTATCTAAAAGGCAAAAACGCAAAGAAGTACCGACACAATGTTGAGTACGGTTCTGCTCGTTGGGGAACGGCAAAAGATATTGAGCCGTTTATTGCACCAAAGTTCGAGGACAATGTGATCCTGACGAAAACGGAGCGGCTGATGATGAGCAATCGCCCGAAGAATCCTGCCAATGCCCGAAATAAGAATGTTCTGATTATCGGCGGTTCGGGTTCCGGTAAAACTCGCTTTTGGTTGAAGCCAAACCTTCTCCAGATGCACAGTTCCTATGTGGTCACTGACCCGAAAGGCAGCATCGTGATTGAGTGCGGCAACGCCCTTTTGAAGCATGGCTACACCATCAAGATTTTCAACACCATCAACTTTCAGAAGTCGATGCACTATAACCCATTTGCCTATATCCATTCAGAAAAAGACATTCTGAAACTGGTGACAACGCTGATTGCCAACACAAAGGGTGATGGAAAAGCCGGTGATGAGTTCTGGACGAAGGCGGAAACGCTGCTCTACTGTGCCTTGATCGGATATATCCACTATGAAGCTCCGGTTGAGGAACAGAATTTCTCCACCCTGATTGAGTTCCTGAACGCAATGGAGGTGCGGGAAGATGATGAGGAGTTCCAGAACCCGGTGGATCTGATGTTTGAAGCCCTGGAAAAGAAAAAGCCGAATCACTTTGCAGTCCGTCAGTATAAAAAATACAAGCTGGCTGCCGGCAAGACCGCTAAGTCGATTTTGATTTCCTGCGGCGCTCGTCTGGCTCCTTTTGATATTCAGGAGGTCAGAGATGTGACTGCCTATGACGAGTTGCAGTTGGATACTCTCGGAGATAAGAAAACGGCGCTCTTTCTGATTATGTCAGATACGGATGCGACGTTTAATTTTTTGATCTCCATGATTTACACACAGCTGTTCAACTTGTTGTGCGAGAAAGCAGATGATGTGTACGGCGGCAGACTGCCGGTTCATGTGCGCTGCTTGATTGATGAGATGGCAAACATCGGTCAGATTCCCAATCTGGAAAAACTGGTAGCGACAATCCGAAGCCGTGAAATATCGGCTTGCCTTGTTCTCCAGGCACAATCACAGCTGAAAGCCATTTATAAAGACAATGCCGATACCATCATCGGCAACATGGATTCCCGAATTTTCCTGGGTGGTTCTGAGCCAACCACGCTCAAAGAACTGAATCAGGCATTGGGAAAAGAAACTATCGACACCTACAACACCTCCAACACCAGAGGTAACAGCCCGTCTTACGGCTTGAATTATCAGAAGTTAGGCAAAGACCTTGCGAGCGTAGATGAGCTTGCGGTTCTGGATGGCAGCAAGTGTATTTTGCAGTTGCGTGGTGTCAGACCGTTTCTTTCTGACAAGTACGATCTGACGCAGCACCCCAATTATAAGTACACATCAGACTTTGATAAGAGAAATGAGTTCAACATTGAGCAGTTTCTGAGTCGAAGGTTGAAGCTCAAGGCAGGTGATGAGTTTGTGGTAGTCGATGCGGATTAAGGAGGTTTCTGTTTGGAAAATCTGAAAACGGTATCTGCCCTGGTTAAGAACATCTTGGAACACGACCACAAGGCAAGAAATACCGACAATCATTTGTACCTGATGGTACTGGAACACTATTCCGGTCTGCGTGGCATCGACATTCATGCCATGACGGTTCCTGTGTTTTTGAAGGAACTGGATAGACGCAGCTTTCCGGGGTTTGAAACTGTCCGCAGAAGCAGACAGAAAGTGCAGGCAACCTACCCTGACCTTGCTCCCAGTGAAGCCGTAGGCAAGCGCAGAGCAAAAAATGAGGTTGTATATCGAGAATTTGCAGAAAGCGAGGTGTAAAAAAAATGACTTGGTGGATCACGGATACCTCTATTGGGCAGCGATTGAAGTTCGTTAGACGATTTCGCCGCCTTACCCAGAAAGAGCTTGGACTCCTGATGGGGTATTCCGAGAAAACAGCGGATGTCCGTATTGCTCAGTATGAGAAAAACGCTCGAACCCCTAATGCAGAAACCACAGCGAAACTCGCAGAGGTTCTGAAGGTTTCACCTGTCGTTTTTTCACCGACAATCTGTGCTTCTCGTGAAGATTTGTTGCAGTCAATGTATTGGCTGTTTCTTATGAAAGGTGGTGGTGATATATATGATTGTGAAACTGAATATGCAAGAAGCAGAATGGAACAGAAACTTGGCGTGATAACCGTCGAGGAGTTCCTTGAAAAGATTCTCGTAAACTAAGCCTTCCGTCCGGTTTTGATGCCGGTAGTACGGAGGGCTTTTTCTATTCTCAAAACAATTTCAAATTTTAGGAGGAAAATATTATGGCATTTTTCAATAGCGCAGTAACCGTTCTTCAGACTCTCGTTATCGCTCTGGGCGCAGGTCTTGGCATCTGGGGTGCAATCAATCTGCTTGAGGGCTACGGCAACGATAACCCCGGCGCAAAGTCCCAGGGCATGAAGCAGCTCATGGCTAATTAGATGTAATAAAAGCGGAGAAAGGAAAAGCACAATCCAGACGGAACCGGCGGTGTAGTCAAGAAATATTGTGGAAACGCAAGATTTCTGCTATAATGGGTATAAAACACTTGACGATGGAAAGAAAGGCGGGAAGCCTATGCACATTAGTTATCAGCCACTATGGAACACACTGAAAGAGCGTGGCATGAGGAAAGAGGATTTGCGGCTTGCCGCCGGTCTTACCACAAATATGATTGCCAACATGGGCAAGGGAAAGAATATCAGCATGGAAACGCTGGTTCGCATTTGTGAAGCCTTGAATTGTGGTATTATGAATGTGATTAAATTAGAACAGGACAATATCTAAAGCGATATAATTTTATATTTGATTCGATTTGCACAAAATTTAAATTTTAATGGTGTATATTTTCTATTGCACCCAATGTAAATAAGTGCTATCATAAAATAAAACAAGTACATTTGAAACATTTTATGATTTGAGAGTGTGCTTGCAGGTTAGTAGCATATTGCCAATAACTGAATACAAAAAATGTAGGTTCTGGTCATTTTAGAAAGGAGTATTGTTTATGAAAAAAATTTAGTAAAAGATTGTTTACCTCGTTGGTAGCGTTTTGTATGCTTTTTTCTGTGAGTGCGGTTCCTGCTTTTGCAGCGGAAACAACAACGGAAATAACGGATACTCAACAGCCGGTAGTCATTGGAGAATATGACGGATACTTAACCGATGTTATGATTTCCGATGGTGTCACCAAAAGAGCAGTCGCTAATGTTCGTATTAACTCTTATGCAACTTATGATGAGGATGATGGGATTCAAGTTCATGTGAAGTTGTATGTACCGTGGTATGAATCTCCAAAACCGGAGTTCACTGGTATGACTGGTACAGTTAATGTGCTTATGAACAAAAAATCCACCAATACGGCATTTGCAGAATTAGCCGACGGTGAAGAAACAATCGAAACTGATGTGGATACTGGAAGAACAGGTAATAGCGGAGATAAGGGAACGGTTTCTGTTTCTGGTGTTGCTACCGCTAATAATGCCTTGGCAGGCGGTGGAGCTTTCGCTATTTCTTACCCTGTGACACTTCCCTAATTAAATGCAAAACAGTTGTGAATTAAGGTTGGTAATAGGTAAAATGAAACGGTTATTGGCAATATGCGTATGTTTTTTTATGTGTGTAGGCTTATGTTCGTGTGATTCTTCCCAAACTCGGTCGGTATCATCATATAACTGGTCTTTAGAATTTATTACTGATTTAGATGGTAATATGTTATTCTCAGGTTCAGTGCATGATGACATACCAGTATTGGATTTGACATTGAGTTTTGAAGAAAAAAGTTTTATCTTAACAGATAACACTCATAAACAAGAATGGACAGGTACATATTCGCTTGAAAAGATTGACAATTCTTCTTCGAAACTCGGATTAACTTTTGAAAATTTAGAGGAGCCTGTTACAGGCGTATATGGAACAAGAGTTTATTCTGATGATTCAGAAAGCGCAACAATTACATTACAAACTGATGAAAATATCCTGTCTTTTGTTGGAGAAGATTCATAAATAAAAACAGCCGCTGTAGGAACAAAATCCTACAACGGCTGTTTTTATTTCCACGGCCTGCGCCGGAAGTTCATACCAGACTGTTTTATCAGCGGGGATTTCTTGAACAGCTTTTTCAAAAGGCTTCGTTCCTCTTGTGAGAGCCGCTTGTATTTGAGCCGGAACGCCTTGCAGAATATCTCCGTGAATTGCTGAACCCTGTCCCCCGGAGATTGCATGGCCTTTTGTACTTCCCGTATAAGTTCATCGGCAGGCGTGGTATCCGGCGCACTTTCGCTGTCATTTTCGTGCGCCTTGCGTATATCATGGAGAATGACGTCCCATGTTTTGTGCGTCACATGGCAGAAAAAATCTTCTTCCTCTATCTGACAGGCTTCCAACACTTTGATTGCCCGGTCTGCCGCAGCTTCGGGGTGTTCTTCCAGTACCATAGCCCGTAAAGCAGCCAGTGAGCTGTTTGTGTCATGGAAGTGCATGGTTGCTATCCCGTCCACATAGATTTCTGCGTCTGCCAGCAATTCCTTAAATTTTTCATGGGAGATAATCTCACACAGCAGCCGGTTATTGAAGCGTTCACTTTTCAGCAGTTCCACGACTTCATCACTCAAATGTAATTCTTCTATCGGGGTGTTTTCATATCTCCGATTATTGGTAAGGCCGAGCAGATAGTCAACCGACACCTGATAGAAGTCTGCCAGCTTCAACAGGCTGCCGTGGTTAATTTCCTTGTATTCGTCGTTGTCGTTTTCATAACTGCCGAGGGCTGATTTTGAAATGCCGGTTTCCTGTGCCAGTTCTTCCAGATTCAAGCCCCGTTCCACCCGTAAATCTTTCAGGCGTTCCTGTACGGAAATGCGGGTTTTCATAAACACATCGCTCCTTCCTGCGGCTGGCTGCCGCTGTTATTCCTTATTATACCATATACCGTTCCGAAATCGTGGAATTTTTCGATTTTGGGGCGGTTTTCCTATTTTATGGACATACGGGAAAGGGTTCAAAAATGAGCTATGATTAAGTCAGTTCATCGATGGATTATTTCCAATCGAATGACCGGCCTGATGGGATATGCTCCCCGGCGATGTAGCGCAACGACCTGCGGCAAGGAAATGGAGGAACCTTGACCGCAGCGAGCGTACCAACGGGAACGAAACGCCGCTGTGAGATTCAGGGGCAGGAACGACAGCAGGACAACCCGGCAGAACTGATACCAAAACGCTACCCAAACACGACAAATCGGCGGGGTGTAGTCTGCCCCGTCCGTAATACTATGGGGCATTTCAAAGCGGCTCTATGGCCGTATTTTCCTTGAAAATCGCCCCGAAACATGACACCAAAAACCTTTATCCGCCTGTTCCCGTTGTTACGGCTGAAATGGGCGGATTTTCTATGATAGGAGGCACTATGCCGAGAATGAGCAAGAAACGGAAGTTGGAGCTTTCCTTCTTCCTCAATGACCGGGGGCGTGTGGCCTACAACGACCTGTGCCGGAAGTGCCAGCATAAGTGCAAGCAGAGTTTCCGGGCTGTCGTGATAGACTGCCCCCATTACCTGTCAAAACGAGCCAAGCGAAAGGAGAAAATCAGTTAAATGGAATTTGAATTTATGAGCGCAGACACGGTTCTGCCGCCTTGTATGCCGCTACCCGCCGCAATGCTTCGGCTGCCGATCAGCAGCACAGCAAAAGTCATGTATGCCCGTCTGCTGAACACCACCCTTACGGCAGGGATAGAGGATAGCAACGGCATTTTGTTTGTCCGTTTTCCTATCATGGAATTAGCGGCAGCCCTCTCCCGCAGCCCCGTCACTGTGAAGCGTTCCCTGAAAGAATTGGAGGACATCGGGCTTATCCTGCGGGTGCGCCGGGGTGTGGGAGAACCAAACCGCATTTACACGCTGCTTCCCAAAGGAGGGCTGCCATGATAAATGAGAAGCTGGAAAAGCTGAATCAGGAGATTGCCAAAGGCGAAGCCAGACTGCGGCGGGCGCAGCATGAAGAAAAAATACTGGAACACCAGGTGAAGCAGCTTACCCGGAAGGAACGGACGCACCGGCTCTGTACCAGAGGAGCTATGCTGGAAAGTTTCCTTTTAAGGCCGGAAGTGCTGACAGACGAGGATGTGATGGACATTCTGAAACAGGCATTTTCTCAAAGTGGCATGAAGGAAATAGTTGCAGAAAGCGTGAAAGGGCGGGTAGCCGGGGAATCCCTTACGGAGTAAGGGCGCAACTATACACCGGTCAAGCCGGTGCGTTGCGCCCTGCCGGGGGCTTCCTGCGGAAAGCGGATGATTTTCAGCACCGTTGCGGCTGCTTCCAATCATCACAGGGGACGCTACACTTCCCCTGCGCTGGCTGCGCCAGCTACCCCTTTGTGGACTTGCCGCCCGGGAACACCTTGCGCTGCAAGCTGTTCCCGTCCAGCAAGTTTACAATTTATCTATTCCAAAACAGGACTGCCCGTAGTATAATAAAGCTAATGACGAACACTATCTAAGGAGATGGTTTTATGTATGGATTGATTGCTTTGAATTTCATCATACCCTTTGTTATGGTTTTTGTAGGATATATCTTAAAGAAGCACCCGGTAAAAGATATGACATCCGGTAACGGATACAATACGCCTACATCTCGGAAGTCACAAGAGCATTGGGATTATGCACAAAGCATAGCACCTAATATTTTTATTGGTATTGGCAAAACATTAGGTTTGGTAGAAATCGTTTTGTGTATATCCTTACTTCTTCTTAATATTTCTACACAGACTACCGTATTTGCAGGAGTAGTTGTTGGAATTATTTTTCTGATTTTTGGATTTTATAAAACAGAAACTGGAATTACAAGTAAATTTGCGAACAAAAACTTTTAAGCTATTAGACAGCTTTCCATCATCGAGCCAACCTGACCCGAATCTTCAAAACTGAATACTAATCGCCTACCAGCGACACCACTAAGCAGGAAATCAGAAACGGTTTCCTGCTTTTCTTTTGCCCAAAATCAACCACAGGAAGGAGGAACGCTATGCCCTGTCCACACCATGATATAAAAATAATCCAGCGCAGCAACCACCAGTCAGCCGTTGCGTCTGCCGCCTACCAGAGTGGGGAACGGCTGTTTTCCGAGTACGACCAGAAGCAGAAATACTATTCCCATAAAAGCGAGATTGTCCATACAGAAATCATGCTGCCGCCCCACGCCCCACCAGCGTATGCAGACCGCAATACTTTGTGGAACGCCGCCGAAGCTATCGAGAAGCAATGGAACTCCCAGCTTGCCCGGAGAATCGTGCTTGCCATACCGAGGGAAATCCCCCCGGAACAGCACGCCGACCTTATCCGGGACTACTGCCGGGAGTTTTTTGTTTCTAAAGGCATGATTGCCGATTTTGCCATCCACGACAAAGGGAATGGGAATCCCCACGCCCACATCCTGCTGACCATGCGGGCAATGGACGAAAACGGGAAATGGCTTCCCAAGAGCCGGAAGGTTTATGACCTTGACGAGAACGGCGAGCGTATCCGGCTCCCGTCCGGGAGCTGGAAAAGCCACAAGGAGGATACCGTGGACTGGAACGACCAGAAGTACGGAGAGATCTGGCGGCAGGGCTGGGCGGCTACCGCTAACCGCTATCTGGAAGCCAACGGACGCCCGGAGCGCCTTGACCTTCGTTCCTATGAACGGCAGGGGCTTGATAAAATCCCCACCGTCCATATGGGGCCAGCAGTCAGCCAGATGGAGAAACGAGGGATACAGACCAACATCGGCAACTTGAACCGGGACATCAAAGCCGCCAATTCCCTTATGCAATCTATCCGGCAGATGGTACGCCACCTGAAAGGCTGGATTGCAGACCTGAAGGAGAAAAAAGCCGCCCTGCTGGAAGCCTTGCAGGAATCGAAGGAACCCACCCTGCCGGAGCTGCTGGGGAAATATCTGGATTTGCGCCGGGAGGAACGTACAGGCTGGACAAGCAAAGGCCAGCTTACAGGCAGCGTTGCCGATTTCAACAAGGTTATGGAAGCTATCCGCTATCTGCGGGAAAAGGAGCTGTCCACTGTGCAGAGTTTGGACGCTTATCTGGATACCGTCAGCGGGCAGGCCGTTTCCATCCGGGCAGAGATGAAGCCGAAAGAACAGCGTATGAAAGAAATCAACACCCTGCTTTCCCATATCGCCAACTTTGAAGCCCATAAGCCGGTTCATGTGGAGTATGCTGCCATCCGGTTTAAGAAGCCACGGGAACAGTTTGCCGCCGCCCATCGGGACGAGCTGGACGCCTATAATGCCGCTATCCGTTATTTCAAGGTGCATTTGAAGGAGAAGAAGTACAGCATTAAAAAGCTGAATGAGGAACAGACACAGCTTGCCGGAGAAGTTGCCGGATATAAGGAACGGTTGTCCGCATTACAGGAGGATGTGAAGATTCTCCGGGATGTGCGTCACTGGCTCAATCAGGTTCTTCCGTCTGAACAGTACCGCCAGACCGCCGAGCCGGGAAAGAAACCGTCCATCCAGCAGGCAGTCAAAGGCCGGACGCAGCGTATCCGGGAAGAACAGGCCGAGAAACGGAAGCAGCCCCGCACAGAGAAAAAACAGGATATGGAACTTTAATAGGCGCTTGCTATTTTCTTTTTCGAGAATGACAGGCGCTTTTCTTATTTTCAGGAGGATTTATTTGAATGTATTTAAAGCTGTCAAGCAGTCTGTTACCACCCGGCAGGCTGCGGAGCATTTTGGAATCCGGGTGGGACGAAACGGGATGTGTGTCTGCCCCTTCCATGCTGATAAAAACCCCAGCATGAAGGTTGACCGGCGCTTTCACTGTTTCGGCTGTCAGGCAGACGGGGATGTGATTGACTTTGTTTCCCGTCTGGAAGCTGTCAGTCCGAAGGAAGCCGCCCTCATGCTGGCGCAGGAGTTCTCCATCCCCTATGAGGACAGGGAACCACCCGGCAGGAGAAAACCCAAACCCCGGCAGGAAACCCCGGAACAGCGGTTTTGCCGCATGGAGCGTTACTGCTTCCGGGTGCTGTCCGATTATTACCATCTTCTGCGCCGCTGGAAACGGGACTATGCCCCTAAGATGCCGGAAGAAGCATGGCACCCGCTTTTTGTGGAAGCCTTGCAGAAGCAATCCCATGTGGAATATCTGCTGGATGTGCTGCTCTCCCCGGATATGGAGGAACGGGCAGTCCTTATCGTTGACTATGGAAAGGAAGTGAGCAATCTTGAAAGACGAATGGCAGAGCTTGCCGCCCAAGATACGGCAGGCCGCAGAACAGACCATACAAGAAGCAGCCCCGCCCCGGAGCATTGAGGAAGTAAAGGCCATGCTGGAAAGCACCGAGAAAGGCAGCGTCCGCAACAGTATCCGCAACTGCCTGACCGTCTTTCAGAATGACCCGCTGCTTTCCGGGGCAATCGCAAAAAATCTGCTGACCGAGCGAGTGGACATTGTAAAGCCCATCGGCTACCACCGCATCGGCACCGCCATCACGGACACGGATATGAACTATCTGCTCCTGTATCTGGAAGAAACCTATGGGCTTACCAGTGAGAAAAAGATTACCGCCGCCATCGGGATTGTTGCCAATGAAAACGGCTACCACCCCGTCCGGGACTACCTGAACGGCCTTTCATGGGATGGGCAGGAGCGTATCCGCTATTGCCTGCGCCACTTTCTGGGAGCCGACACCGACCAGTACACCTATGAAGCCCTGCGGCTGTTCCTGCTGGGAGCCATCCACCGGGCATTTTGCCCCGGCTGTAAATTTGAAGTCATGCTCTGTCTGGTGGGCGGTCAGGGAGCCGGGAAATCCACCTTTTTCCGGCTGCTGGCAGTAAAAGACGAGTGGTTTTCCGATGATTTGCGGAAGCTGGATGATGATAACGTGTACCGCAAGCTGCAAGGCCACTGGATTATCGAGATGTCGGAGATGATTGCCACCGCCAATGCCAAGAGCATTGAGGAAATCAAGTCATTTTTAAGCCGACAGAAGGAGGTCTATAAAATCCCATACGAAACCCACCCGGAGGACAGGCTGCGGCAATGTGTGTTCGGCGGCACTTCCAATGCCCTTGACTTCCTGCCCCTTGACCGTTCCGGCAACCGGCGCTTCCTGCCGGTCATGGTGTACCCGGAACAGGCCGAGGTTCACATTTTGGAGGACGAAGCCGCTTCCAGAGCCTATCTTGCACAGGTCTGGGCAGAAGCCATGACGGTTTACCGCAGCGGGGATTTTAAGCTGTCTTTCAGCCCGGAAATGGTGCGCTATCTCAAAGAACACCAGCGGGATTTCATGCCGGAGGACACCAAGGCCGGGATGATACAGGCATACCTTGACCGCTATACCGGCGGCATGGTGTGTTCCAAGCAGCTTTTCAAGGAAGCCCTGAACCACCCCTTTGACGAGCCGAAGCAATGGGAAATCCGGGAAGTCAACGACATCATGAACCATTGCGTGACGGGCTGGAATTACTTTTCCAACCCCCGTGTGTTCCCGGAATACGGCAGGCAAAAGGGCTGGGAGCGTGAAACGAAAGCAACGGACATCAGCAACGGAGCTGAAAAAATCCCGGAAGGATTTGAGGAAGTCACGGAACAGATGGAGCTTCCCTTCTGAAAAATGCAGCCGGTTGCCGACCCTGTTGCACTCCCGTTGCCGAGCCGGTTGCCGGGAAACCCCCCGTAACTGCGGGCTTTTCCCCTTATCAGCAACCAAAACAACAGAAAAATAAAAGAAAATAAAAATAAGAGCCAAACTGCCAGACAGAGATAGTTTTCAGGTTTTTTGAAGCCCGTTGCCGGACTTCGTTGCCGACCTTCTCCTTGTCTGGCTTATTCTATTATGGAGGATAACTGCCTATGGCAAAAACGAAAACAGAGATTCATGTTACCACAGTTTTTGACGGCGAACTGGACGCCACAGACGTCTTTGTGAGCCTGATTGCCCAAAAATATGGGCAGAATACCAGCAAAGAAAATCTTGCGAAAACACAAGATTTAGAGTATAATAAGGATGAGGTTCAGAAGAACCGTGTTCCGTCTGGATTGTGCGGGTAAACGGTTATGATGAACGGATATGAATATACAGACATGGACGCAATACTGGCAGGCAGCTTCCGGGCAGCCATCTATTGCAGGCTTTCCAAAGACGATGACCTTGACGGGGAGAGCGCCAGTATTGCCAACCAGCGGGATATGCTGGAAAAATACTGCGAAAAGCAGGGATGGGAGGTTGTGGCAGTCTATCAGGACGATGGCTACACGGGGCTGAACATGGAGCGCCCCGACCTGAAACGGATGCTCAAAGCCATCGAGCGCAGGCAGATAAACCTTGTCATAACGAAAGATTTATCGAGGTTGGGCAGAAATTATTTGCAGACCGGCACACTCATTGAGGACTTCTTTCCCCGCCACGGCGTCCGCTATATCGCCATGAATGACGGTATCGACACCATGCGGGAGAATAACGACATTGCGCCGTTCAAGAACATCCTCAACGAGATGTACAGCAAGGATATTTCCAAGAAGGTACATTCCTCTTACCTTCTGAAAGCCCAGCAAGGCCAGTTTACCGGCTGTATCGCCCCTTTCGGGTATCAGAAAGACCCGGAGGACAAAAACCATCTGCTGGTGGACGAGGAAACCGCCCCCATTGTCCGGCAAATCTTCCGCTGGGCGCTGGAAGGACACGGCCCGAACTTTATCCGGCGCAGGCTGGAAGAACAGAAGGTGCCTTGCCCTACATGGTGGAACCGGGAACGGGGCTTCCGCAATGTCCGCACTAAATGGGAAAAGAAAGACCCGGTAAACGGGCGGTATATGTGGGATTTTTCGGTAATCAAGGACATCCTGATGAATCCCGTCTATACCGGGGCTATCGCTTCCCAGAAGAAGGACTACCGCTTCAAAATCGGCACCATCGGGGAAAAAAAGCCGCAGGACTGGATTGTGGTGGAGGAACGGCATGAGCCGATTGTTGACCGCAAGAGCTTTGACATCGTGCAGGACAAGCTGAAATCCCGGCAGCGTTCCCGCCAGACCGGGGAAATCAGCCTGTTTGCGGGGCTTCTCAAATGTGGCGAGTGTGGGAAATCACTGACTATCCGCTACACCAACGACAAGCACCCGAAGCAGATTTATTCCTGTAAGACCTATAATGCCTATGGGAAACAGCACTGTACCCAGCACCGTGTGGAGTACGAAACCCTTTACCGCCTTGTGCTGAACAAAATCCGGGAATGTGCGAAGGCCGCCCTGATGGACGGGGAAGCTGTTGCCGGACGGCTTACCAACACCTGTGAAGCCGAGCAGAAAGGCCAGCGGGAAGCGTTGGAGCGTTCCCTGACGAAGCACGAGGAACGGATTGAGGTACTGGAAAAAATGGTGCTGCGGCTCTATGAGGACATGGTTGCCGGACGTATCAGCGAAGCAAACTTCAATCTCATGCTGGATAAGACGCAGAAGGAACAGGCTGAACTAAAGGAACGGGTTGAACAGGGGCGCAGGAAGCTGGCTGATGAAATCCGCCTTGCCGTGGACGCCAAGCAATGGGTGGACGCCATTCAGGAATACGCCGACATCACGGAGCTGGACGCTGCCACCCTCAACCGTCTGATTAAAGAAATCGTTGTCCATGAACACATCGACAGCGATAAGACACGACACATTTCTATTGAAATTCATTTTAATCTCAAACCCATCCCGGAGGTGGAACAGGTCACGGCCTGACCTGTTCCCGCCGGGGCGGTTCTAAAAAAATTCCATAAATTTCTTGACACGCCGCCGCCCGCCATCGAGCAGAGTTTTACACCTATTTTGGTATGAAACAGCTCATGGCTGGCGGCGGTGTTGCCCTCATCGGCACCACCCTTGTACCTCTGCTCTCCGGACTGTTCGGTTAATCACAAAACAAGGAGGTAATCGCCTTTGGACAGCATACTCCAACAGATCACAGACTGGCTGAAAGAAATGCTCGTTTCAGCTATTATGGGAAATCTGTCGGGGATGTTTGAGTCCGTCAACAACCAGGTTGGCGAGATAGCAACCTCCGTTGGCATGACCCCGGCGAATTTTTCGCCGGGTGTCTTTGCCATGGTACGAAACATCTCCGAGTCAGTGATTATCCCAATCGCAGGCTTGATTCTGACCTTCATTGCCTGTTATGAGCTAATTCAGATGATTATTGACCACAACAATCTGGCAAATTTTGAAACCTGGATCTTCTTCAAATGGGTGTTCAAGACTTTTGTTGCGGTCATGTTAATCACAAACACATTCAATATCACGATGGCTGTGTTTGATGTGACACAGCACGTTATAAACGCAAGCGCCGGTATCATATCCGGAAATACTGCCATAGATGCTTCGGCATTGGAAACAATGGAAGAAACGCTGATGGCAATGGATTTGGGTCCTTTGCTCGGCTTGTTCCTGCAATCCTTTATCGTGCAGGTCACGATGTCCGCTTTGGCAATCATCATCTTTGTGATCGTCTACGGTCGAATGATTGAAATTTATCTGATGGTCAGCCTTGCCCCGATTCCGCTTTCCACTTTTGGAAACAGAGAACAGAGCAATATCGGACAGAATTATCTGCGTTCGCTGTTTGCAATCGGATTCCAGGGATTCCTGATTATGATCTGCGTGGGCATTTATGCGGTGCTGATTCAGTCTATCGCATTCAGTGATGACATCATCGGTTCTATCTGGGGTGTTATGGGCTACACCGTCCTTTTGTGCTTCACCCTGTTTAAGACTGGTTCGCTTGCGAAGGGTGTATTCAGCGCTCACTAAGGGAAGGAGGAAATTGTTTGGCAGCGTATATTCCCGTACCTCGTGACCTGACGAGGGTAAAAACAAAAGTGTTCTTCAATCTGACGAAACGGCAGTTACTTTGCTTTGGTGCGGCGGCGCTCATCGGAGTGCCGATTTTCTTTCTGGTCAAAGCAACCGGAAATGTGAGCCTTGCAGCACTGTCCATGATGATCGTCATGTTACCGTTGTTCTTTCTGGCAATGTATGAAAAGGATAGTCAGCCGTTGGAAGTGGTTGTAGAACACTTCATTCAGACCAAATTCGTTCGTCCCAAGGTTCGCCCTTATCAGACGGACAACTATTATGACGCTTTGATGCGTCAGTACAAACTGGAAAAGGAGGTTGAACGAATTGTTTTTCAAAAAGAAGCCACAGGCAAGAAACATCAAAATGCCTGCAAATCTGAATCGGAAGCAGCAGCGAGAAATTAAAGCTGTTGTGGAACGGGCAAAGAAGGACAACGGTATTCCGCAGACTGCACAGCAGTCCATTCCCTTTCAGAGAATGTTCCCGGATGGCATCTGCCGTGTCACTGACAGTTATTACACCAAGACCATTCAGTTTCAGGACATCAACTATCAGCTGGCACAGCAGGAAGATAAGACTGCCATCTTCGATGAGTGGTGCAGTTTCCTGAATTTCTTTGACAGCTCCATTCACTTTGAGCTTTCCTTTATGAACCTGAGTACCGATGCTGAAAGCTTTGAAAAGAGTATCCGTATCCCGTTCAAGAAGGACAGCTTCAATCCCGTCCGTGCCGAGTATAGCCAGATGCTGAAAAAGCAGTTGGCGCAGGGCAACAACGGCTTGACCAAAACCAAGTACCTGACATTCGGCATTGAAGCCGAATCCATGCGGCAGGCAAAGCCGAGACTCAACCATATCGAAAACGATCTGCTCAATAACTTTCGGCGTTTGGGTGTCATTGCCACTACCATGAACGGCAAAGAGCGGCTGCATCTGATGCACTCTATGTTCCACATGGGTGATAATGATAAGTTCTTCTTCGATTGGAAGTATCTTGTGGAATCCGGGCTGTCCGTAAAGGACTTCATTGCTCCGACGGCGTTTGCCTTTAAGACCAACCGCACCTTCCAGATGGGCAGTATCTTCGGTTCGATGTCTTATCTGGCAATTACGGCATCAGACCTGTCTGATCGTATGCTGGCGGATTTTCTGGATATGGAATCCACGCAGATCGTGACCATGCACATCCAGTCGGTTGACCAGACTGCGGCGATTAAGACCATCAAGAGAATCATCACCGAGCTTGACCGTTCCAAAATCGAGGAACAGAAAAAGGCTGTGCGTTCTGGCTATGACATGGACATTATCCCATCTGACCTTGCTACCTATGGTAAAGATGCGAAGTCACTTCTGAAAGAATTGCAGAGCCAGAATGAGCGAATGTTCATGGTGACATTTCTGGTGCTGAACACCGGGCGCACCGAGCAGGAACTGGAGAACAATGTGTTCCAGGCACAGAGCATCGCCCAGAAGCATAACTGCAATCTGCGTCGTTTGGATTTTCAGCAGGAATCCGGACTGATGAGCAGCCTGCCTTTGGCACAAAACCTGATTGAGATTCGTCGTGGCCTGACTACCAGTTCCACGGCTATTTTTGTGCCTTTCACCACGCAGGAGCTGTTCCAGAATGGTGGAGAAACGCTCTATTACGGGCTGAATGCTCTGTCGAACAACCTTATCATGGTGGACAGAAAGAAGCTCAAGAACCCCAACGGACTGATTCTGGGTACTCCCGGTTCCGGTAAATCCTTTTCCGCAAAGCGTGAAATCACCAATGCGTTCCTGGTTACGGATGACGATATTATCATCTGCGACCCCGAAGCGGAATATGCGGCTCTGGTTCACAAGTTCAATGGTCAGGTGGTAAAAATCAGCTCCTCCAGTACCAACTATATCAACCCTATGGACATCAACCTGAACTACTCTGAGGATGACAACCCGGTAGCACTGAAAGCTGATTTTATCCTGTCCCTCTGTGAGTTGATTATGGGCAGTAAGGATGGCTTGCAGCCTATCGAAAAGACGGTTATCGACCGTTGTGTGCATCAGATTTACCAGAGATATTTCGACAATCCTGCCCCTGAGAATATGCCGATCCTTGAGGATTTGTATGATGCCCTTCTGAAACAGGACGAAAAGGAAGCCCACCATGTAGCGACCGCCTTGGAAATCTATGTTAAGGGTTCTCTGAAACTGTTTAACAACAGAACCAATGTGGATATTCAGAATCGTCTGGTGTGCTTCGACATTAAGGAGCTGGGCAATCAGCTGAAAAAAATCGGTATGCTGATCGTTCAGGATCAGGTCTGGGGGCGTGTAACTGCCAACCGTTCTGCCGGTAAATCGACCAGATATTATATTGACGAGTTCCATCTGCTTCTGAAGGAAGAACAGACGGCAACCTATTCCGTAGAAATCTGGAAGCGATTCCGTAAATGGGGCGGCTTGCCGACCGGTATTACTCAGAATGTCAAAGACCTGCTTCGTTCCCCGGAGATTGCCAACATCCTCGAAAACTCTGATTTCATCTATATGCTGAATCAGGCAAGCGATGACCGAAGTATTCTGGCACAGCGGTTGAACATTTCGCCGCATCAGCTGTCCTATGTAACCAACTCCGGTGAGGGCGAAGGACTTCTGTTCTATGGCAATGTGATTCTGCCGTTCATTGACCGATTCCCGACAGATCTGGAACTGTATCGCATTATGACCACGAAGTTAAACGAGGTGGCACAGGAAAAGGAGGCGTAATGTATGGCGAAAAGACCTACACGACTCCGTTTTACCGAAGATGACCTTGCAGATTCTCATGTGAAGAAAGCTGCCGACCGTGCAGATAAGGCGGTTGATAGGGCTGAAAAAGCGGCAGACAAATTGGCTTCTAAAAAGGCAAAGCCGAAGCTAAAGCTGGAAACAGATGCAGCCGGTTCCCGTAAAGCAAAGCTCCGTTTTGAAAAAGCGGAGTTTACGGAAATCGAGCGCCCATCTGTGGCAAAGCACATGGCAAGCCGTGGTGCCGCAGTCACGCTCACATCCAAAGCACATCGGGCGGTGTCAGAATATGAGGATGATAATATCGGCGTTCAGGCTGTGCAGGAAACGACCAAGGCTGTTGAATCCACTGTCTATACCGTCGATCATGCCGTTTACAGTCACAAGCTGAAAGCCTACGACAAGGCGGAAAAGCTGGTTGAGAAGTCAGATAAAGCAAATGTAAATGCCCTGTATGAGAAGTTCAAAAAGGACAACCCCGATGCCGGTTCCAATCCCTTTTCCCGTTGGCAACAGAAAAGGGCAATCAAGAAAGAATATGCTGCCGCCAAAGCCGGTAAGAATACCGCTTCGACAACGGCTTCTGCATCTAAGGGTGCAGGCAAGGCAACGGGCAAAGCAGCTCAGGGAGCCAAGAACATCACAGAAAGAGTAACGGAGTTCTGCACCACACACTCTAAAACGATTCTGTTTGTTTTGATTGCCGGACTGCTTTTTATGATACTCTCAGGGATGTTCTCGTCTTGTTCGGCTATGTTCCAAGGCGGCACACAGATCATTCTGGGAACTTCTTTTACTGCAAAAGAGGAAGATATTATTGGTGCGGACAATGATTACAAGGCTTTGGAAGCTGCGCTCCGCAATAAAATCAATAATATCGAGCGTACTCATAGCGGATATGACGAGTACCGGTATGACCTTGATGAAATCAACCACAATCCTTATGAGCTGGCGGCGTATTTGACGGTGAAGTTTGAGGATTACACCAGAGATGAGGTGCAGGCTACCCTGCAATGGCTATTTGAGCAACAATATGAGCTGACCCTGACGGAAGTAGTAGAGATTCGTACACGAACAACATCTTCTACTGATCCCGAAACGGGAGAGACAACAACAGAGGAAGAAGATTACGAATATTATATTCTGAATGTGAAGCTCAGAAATAAGGGCTTGAACAGTGTGATTTCAAATTCCGGCTTGTCGGAAGATGATATGGAGCGATATAGAATTTTGCTTCAGACAAGGGGCAACAGACCGGATATTTTCGGAAATGACATTTACGCCACCCCTGGCGGCGAGTACACCGATTATGATATTCCGGGCGAAGCGCTGACAGACACAAGATTTGCCAATATGATTCGGGAAGCTGAAAAATATCTGGGATACCCGTATGTGTGGGGCGGCAGCAGCCCGTCTACCTCCTTTGACTGCTCCGGATTTGTTTCCTATGTAATCAATCACTGCGGAAACGGTTGGAGTGTTGGTCGTTTGACCGCAAACGGTTTGATGGGCGTATGCGACATTATCCCGAAAAGCTCTGCCAAACCGGGAGATTTGATTTTCTTCCAAGGCACTTATGATACCTCCGGTGCATCACACGTTGGTATCTATGTTGGCAATGGTATGATGATCCACTGCGGAAACCCCATTTCCTACGCTTCTATCGAATCGAATTACTGGCAACAGCATTTTTACTGCTTCGGCAGAATCAGAAACTAAAGGAGGGATGGCGATTGAGTGCCAAGTTAGACAGAATAGGTGCAGACCTTGAAAAAGCCCGTAAGAAACGGGCAGAATGGGATGCTAAGGTGAAAGACCTGGAACGCAGATACCGTGAGGAGGAAAATTCCGAAATCCATGAGATGGTTCATGCTGCGAACCTGAATCCCGAACAGCTTTCCGAGCTGCTCCGTATGTTTGCTGCGGATATGGCTCCGAAGCCTGATACGATCAATACTATGAATGAGGAGGAAACGCAGAATGAGATTTAAGAAAATTGGAGCCGCATTGCTGGCGTGTGCAATGTGTTTTGGCGTGTTTTCTACAACGGCATTTGCCTATGTAGATGAAAGCGTAGCGACTGAAGAACCTGCGGTCGAAGAAAAAGTTCCCGAAACAGAGCCGGAGGAGCCGATGCTACCGCTTACTCCCGACGGCAATCTGACTTTGGTTGATGACGCTGGCTCGCCTACGAAAAGCGGAAAGCAGTTCATTACCGCTGTAACCAAAAACGGAAACTACTTCTATATCATCATTGACCGTGATGATAAGGGCGAGGAAACCGTGCATTTTCTGAATCAGGTGGATGAAGCCGACCTGCTCAAGCTGATGGACGAGGAAGAAGTTGCAGAGTTCACCAAGCCGGTTGAGGAAACAAAGCCGGAAGTAGTTGAAACAGTTCCTGAAATTACAGAACCGACACCGGAGGAAAAGCCGAAATCCACAAATATGCTCCCGGCGATTCTTACTCTGATTGTGCTTGCCTGTGGTGGTGGATTCTTCGTATTTAAGAAAGTCCAGGAAAAGAAGAAGGCACAGGAAGCGGCAAAGCCTGACCCAGATGCTGATTATGTGGACGATGACGAGGACTATGGGTACGATCCGGAGTTTGAGGACGACGATGAAGATAGCTCCGTCGATGAAGATGATAATGAACCTGTGTAAACAGGATAGGCTTGATGCCTGGGGCAGCCTTCGGGTTGCCTTTACATAGTTTCCGCTTTCAAAAAATAAAAAAATTTGCGTTTTTGAAAGTGACATCTTGCATATACTATTAGCAGACAGTATAATAAGTACAGCGAAGCGGTTTCGAGAAATGAAAAAACTTCAATTTTTGAAAGCGGGTGACTATATGAAAACAATCACGAGAGCAAAATATCTCGATAGAATCATTGAACTGAATGGTACTCCTGACATCAAGATCATCACGGGCATTCGTCGATCTGGTAAGTCCAAATTGATGCAGGCGTATATTGCGTATCTGAAAAGCAATTTTGAAAACATCAATATTATCTTCATCGACTTCATGGATTTGGCGTATGAAGAAATCAAGGAATACCATGCCTTACACGCCTATGTGGAAGAACATTATCAGGAAGGAAAAACGAACTACCTGTTTGTAGACGAGGTTCAGATGTGTCCCAAGTTTGAGTTGGCAATCAATAGCCTGTACTCTAAGGGAAAATACGACATCTATGTAACAGGCTCTAATGCTTTCCTGTTGAGTGCAGATCTGGCAACTCTGTTTACCGGACGCTATATTGAAATTCATGTGTTTCCTTTCAGCTTCCAGGAATATTGCCAGTATTATGATGATATTAGTGACAAAGATAAGCTCTTTGATGAGTACGCTATCAAGGGCGGTTTAGCAGGTTCCTATGCTTATAGAACCGAAAAAGACAGAACAAACTATATCAAAGAGGTCTACGAAACGATTGTTACAAGGGATTTGGTACAGAAATATACTCTCCCGGACACTTTGGTTTTACAACGTCTGAGCGAGTTCCTTATGGATAATATCAGCAACCTGACTTCTCCGAATAAGGTCAGTCAGCTACTGACAGCAAATGAGACTCCAACCAATCATGTAACCGTCGGCAAGTACATTAAGTATTTGTGCAATGCTTTTGTATTTTATGATATTAAGAGATATGACATCCGAGGTAAGAAATACCTTGAAAGCTCTGAAAAGTTCTATTTGTGTGACAGCGGTATTCGATATGCAATACTGGGAAGCAGAAATATAGACTATGGCAGAGTATATGAAAACGTTGTTTGTATCGAGCTTCTTCGCCGTGGATATGATGTCTATGTCGGCAAGCTCTATCAAAAGGAAATCGACTTTGTTGCTCAGAGAGGTAGCGAAAAGATTTATATTCAGGTCAGCGACAACATTTCCGGGCAGGAAACATTTGAGAGAGAATGCTCTCCTCTGCTTCAGATTCGAGACGCTTATCCGAAAATGATTATTGCCAGAACCAAACATCCCCAATATAGCTATGAAGGAATCGAAATTCACGATATAGCCGATTGGTTGCTACAAGAATAAGCAAGGTGAAATATCTCCGTCATTCTCTTTTGAAATGATGGAGATATTTTTATTATGACGGAGATTGTAGAACAGAAAATTGTATCAGGTTGCAAAAATCCTTTCCGAACTTTTTACATAGCAGTCATGCACTACGGTGTGTGGCTGCTTATTTTTTTGTGAAAGGAGCAGATGCAAATGAAATTAGTTTTGGCTGAAAAGCCTTCGGTTGCACAGAGTATTGCCAAAGTGTTAGGTGCTGCCAAGCGTGAGGATGGCTACTTAGAGGGAAACGGATATGTGGTCAGCTGGTGTGTAGGGCATTTGGTGGAGCTGGCACAGCCGGAAGTCTATGATGCGAAGTACAGCAAATGGGCTTATGCAGACCTTCCTATCTTCCCGATGGACTGGCAGTATGAGGTTTCTGCCGGTACGAAAAAACAGTTTGGGATTCTGAAAAAGCTCATGGCCAGAGAAGATGTTGCGAGTCTTGTGTGTGCAACAGATGCCGGTCGTGAGGGCGAGCTGATCTTTCGGTTGGTGTACCACAAAGCCGGGTGCAGAAAGCCGTTTGAGCGGCTTTGGATTTCCTCGATGGAAGATGTAGCAATCAAGGAGGGCTTTGAAAATCTCAGGTCTGGAACGGAATATGATGCTTTGTATGAAGCAGCACTGTGTCGAGAACGAGCCGACTGGATTGTTGGTATTAACGCTACTCGACTTTTTTCGACCCTTTACGGGCAGACCCTGAATGTTGGTCGTGTTATGACCCCTACCCTTGCTATGGCTGTTATGCGAGAAGCTGCCATTTCCGCATTCAAGCCTGAACTGTTCTACACAGTTCAGATTGGATTGGATGGTTTTACGGCTGCAAGCGAACGCTTCAAAACCAAGGCAGCAGCCGAAGCTGTCAAACAAAGCTGTTCGGTGGCAATCGTTCAGAAAGCTGAATGTAAGGAGAAAACAGAAAAGCCGCCTGCGCTCTATGACCTGACCAGTTTACAGAGAGAAGCCAACCGTGTGCTTGGCTACACGGCACAGCAGACCTTGGACTACACGCAGAACCTCTATGAAAAGAAACTGGTCACTTATCCCCGTACCGACAGCAGGTTTCTGACGGAAGATATGGCACATAGCCTGACCGACCTCGTAAAGCTGGCTTTCCACACATTCCCCGTGGAGGATGTGGATAACATACCAGTTCATGCAGAGCAGGTTGTGAATAACAAAAAGGTCACAGATCACCATGCCATCATTCCGACCAGAGAATTGCAGAAATGCAATCTGAGCGAACTTCCCAAGGGTGAACTTGCAATTTTGCAACTGATCTCGAATCGGTTGTGCGTAGCTGTTGGCGATCCGCACCGATACGCAGAGACAGTTATTGAGCTGGACTGTGGCGGTACCGTGTTTTCCACCAAAGGCAAAACTGTTGTGCAGGATGGATGGAAAGCTCTGGTTCAGAAAAATGATTCGACAAAATCCGACGAAAACGTGCAGACACTCCCTTCTGTTTCCGTTGGTGACGAAATGACCGTCAGCGGCACGGAAATCAAGGAAGGGAAAACATCTCCCCCTAAACACTTTACCGAGGATACTCTGCTTTCTGCTATGGAAACTGCCGGTGCGGACGAAATGCCTGATGAGGTGGAGCGCAAAGGTTTGGGAACGCCTGCGACCCGTGCCGGTATCATTGAGAAGCTGGTTCGCATCGGTTTTCTGGAGCGTAAGGGTGATAAGAAAACCAAACACCTGATTCCGACCCACAAGGGTACGGCTCTGGTAACAGTCATGCCGGAACAGATTCAGTCCCCATCCATGACGGCGGATTGGGAAGAAAAATTGTTGCTCATTGAGAAAGGCGAATATGCCAGCGAGGACTTTATGGACGAGATCAAAGATGTGATTGCCGGTCTGATTCAGAACTATGAAGTAATCCGTGATTCCGAGGTTATGATGTCGAAAGAAGCCAATTCTATCGGCAAATGCCCGCTCTGCGGCAGTGCTGTAGAGGACAAAGCCAAGGCATTTTTCTGTTCCAACAGAGCTTGCAAATTTGCCCTCTGGAAAAACAATCGCTACTTTGCGAGCATCGGCAAGAGCATGACTTCTGCCACGGCGCAGAAATTGCTTGGTTCCGGCAAGGTAAAGCTCAAGAATTGCAAGTCCGAAAGAACGGGCAACACCTTTGATGCCACCGTCTTTATGGAGGTATCAGATGATGGCAAAACGAAGTTCAGTATGGAATTTGAAAATGGAGGAAAGCGCAAATGACAAATGAGTACAACCCGGATGGTAAGGAAATCCGATTTATCGACAGCCATTATAAGGATTTGTTTCATATCCCCGATGGCAGCTGTGTGCAGATTCACTACCCGGATGAAATGGTTGTGAAGCCCTGCACCTTCATTGACGAGTATCATACGCAGATCGGATACAATGTGTTTCATATCTGCCAGTTTGCAGAAATTATGGAGCGCAACGGCGCAAGCTATATGCCGGAGCCTGAGATTATGGGCGATGAAGCCGCATGGAAGGTCGGAAAGGATAGAATCCTTGCGGTGCAGACCTGCGAAGATGGTTACGACTACACCCTGTTGGATGAAAACTACAACGAGATTGATGGCGGTCAGGTTGATAACCCTGAACTGTCCATGCTCGAAGTCCGCCGGGATATTCTGGAATCCTTCGGGCTGGAGCGCCGGGAACTGCGGGCAATGTTCTATGAGGATGTCATGGAGCAGGCTTTTGAAGTCGGCAGACAGGCGGTGGTGGTCAATGACCCTATCGCTGAGCTTGCTTTTAAGCTCGACCGTTTTGCAGAGAACTTCGACCCCTATGAATATATGGATCAGGTCGATGATGTGCAGGCGCATATCCAAGAAATCAAGGCAGATCTTGCCGCTGGTAATACGGCTCCGTATCGTGAGTTCCTGAATACAGCCATTGAAGAAGCCCGTGAGGAAACTGCGGTTGAGGTTGCCAAAGTGCTGAAAAGTCAGCTGGATAAGCTCGACTCTCCGAAGCGTGAGTCGGTCATGGAAAAACTGGCACAGGCCGCAGAAAAAGCTGCGCCTGCCAGTCCCTCTCCCAAACGCAAAGAGCCTGAACGATAAGGAGGACACGGATATGAAAAACGAAAAATGGGATGATGTTCACGGAAATACCACCCCGGATGACAGAATGGTTGCTTTTCTGGAAAGCCCCACGGATTCCTATGCGATTCTTCAGCTGCGGGAAGATGTAGACGATAATATCCCGCTCATGTTTGCAAATTACAGCTACCTTCAGAAGAAAGAAATGGAGCCTGAGATTGACCGTTACGAGGTGGTCTATCATGGCTCCATTTCTATGTCCGAGGATGTGAATCGGCAGCTGGAAGATTTGTATGTAAAGTTCAATATTGACCACCCGGATGATTTCCGTGGTCACAGTATGTCGGTCAGCGACATCGTAGCCTTAAAGGTAGTCGGTGAGGTATCCTTTCACTATGTAGATTCTGTTGGGTTTCAGAAGCTGGAAAACTTTATGAAGTCCGAAAACTACCTGAAAAACGCAGAGATGGCAATGGAAGATGATTATGGGATGATTGACGGTATCATCAATAACGGAAAAGCGTCCGGATTAGAGGAACGTCCTTCGGTGTTGGAGCAGTTAAAGGAAAAGCCCGTGCCGGATGTTTCCCATAAGCCGCCCAAGAGCCACCCGGAAAGGGAGATTGAATGATGGATTTCACACAGGATGAGCGGAACATGATGATGCTTTACAGCCCTGGCACAAGGTCAGGGCTGTGTGAAGCACTGACACTGATGAAGGAACAGCTTTCGGAGGACGAGTCAGAGCTTTTTGCTTTGGCAGACTCGGTTCTCCGTAAAGTTTCAGCCATGGACGATGCCGCCTTTGAGAAGCTGAACCTTTATCCGGATTGATAGGATTGGAGGGATACAATGAACGCAAAAGAGCGATTTTATTCCGGATTAGCAAAAGAAACGATTGGGAAAATCACCTCGAACACAGATAACTGGACTTCGTTTTTGAGAACGATGTCCCGCAACTATGAGTTCACCTATCCGGAACAGGTGATGATTTATGCTCAGCGCCCCAATGCGACCTTTTGCAAGCCCTATGAGGACTGGAACGCTGAAAATTACCGCAGATATGTAAAGCGTGGCTCTACCGGCATTGCTCTGTTTGTGATGAACAGGGATAAACCGTATCTGCGCTATGTGTTTGATGTGGCGGATACCGGCGTTCGCCGTTCTTCCCCGGAACTGAAACCGTGGGAGGTGACGCCTGAAAACCGCTCCTATGTCATGGAAGCGATGGAGCGTACCTTCGGTGTTGCCGCTGACGGGGTACTGGAAGCACAGCTTGAAGATATTGCATCCGCACTGGCGGCTGAGTATTGGGACGATTACAAAAAGCAGTTCCTCGACATCGTTGCCAACAGCTTCCTTGAGGAGTATGATGAACTCAACATCGAAGTAGCTTTCAAAAATGCGGTGGCAAACAGCGTATCCTATACGATGTATTGCCGGTTCGTGGAAAGTCCCGACAACTACTTCGAGCATGAGGATTTCCAGAAGGTGTTTGATTTTAACACCAGACAGACGGTAAATGCCCTTGGTACTGCGGTGAATGCCATCAGCACAAGGATGTTTCAGGAAATCGAAAAAGCGATTGGAGAACATGAGCAGATTAAAGCTACCGAAAGGAGTACAGATTATGAGCGAGATGACTTACAGACAGGCCGGAGATTATCAGATTCCGAACCTTCAGTTGGAGAACGAGGGAGAGAAACCTCTGGGCAAGTACGGCAGGATGCGTCGAGCATTTTTGGAACAGAACAATCCGATGCTCCTGAACGACATGATTCTGACGGAGAGCCTGTTCCCGCACCTGTGGGAGATCGAGGAAACAGCGAAAGCCAGAGTGGAGTTTCTGATGGAGCAGTACCTGAAGGACAGCCCCGCACCGGACAAGGAAACGCAGCAGATGGCGTGGGTGCAGCACATGAACAGCCTGAAAGCACAGGCGGAGGAAGTCGTGATGACGGAGCTTATCAACAGCTGAGTCTGAACCTTTTCCTCTCCGAAAATGAACAAATCAGTTTTATCGACCGAGCAGAGAGCTTTACGCCCTCTGCTTTTTCTTTTGCCCAGGAAGAAATCGACCACTTCCTTCTGCTTGGTAGCAATACCGATGAAGCCCGAAAAGTCGTAGCGCTGGAATATATGAAGCAGAAGCCGTTGGAAGAAATCGTTCAGACCTTAAAGCAGGTCTATCACGGCGGCTATGGTCTGAAAGAAGATAGCGGGAATATCTGTGCGTGGTATGCCGAGGACGGTATCCACCTTGCCAAAGGTTCCTCTGCCATTGACAGCCCCAGAGCGCAGATCGTTTCTTGGGAAACGGTTGCCGAGCGCATTGGAGAACTGCTTGAAAATGGTCGGTTCGCAACTAATGTGGAACTGGTAGAAGCATCCGGATATGAGCGTCAGAAGTTGGCAGAATCCCTGTGGCATCTTTATCACGATTTGAGTGAAGAAGCCCGTTCCAGCAACTATCTGGCAATTCTTCATCAGGAACCGTTTCGTGGTTTCCCTGACGAAACCGCAGACTTGGCTGAAAAGTTGGATGACCCTCGTTTCCACGCAACCTTGGTACAGCAGTATTCGGAATTTAGAAAAACCCTTGCGGAAAATCCCGATCTGCTTCGTTTTCACTATCACAAGCTGAATCTCATTCAGAAACAGCTGTATGAGTTGAATATGCCTTTGCGTGAGTATCAGACCGATATGATGCAGATGCCCCTTGTCCGCCAGTTCATTACGGATGATGAAGTCAATGCAGACTTGACCCGTGGAAGCGGCTTTTCCGGTGGTAAAGCCCGTATTTATAACTACTGGCAGGAGAATCATTCTGCCAAGGAAAAGATGGACTTCCTGAAGCATGAATACGGAACCGGTGGTCATTCCCATGCCTGCTCTGGTGCAACGCACAGCGGTCAGGATCACGATGCCAAGGGTGTTGCTTACACCAAGAGCGGTTGCGATAAATTGCAGATGTCCTGGGCGCAGGTGGTGCAGAGAATCGACGGTCTGATACGAAAGGGACGCTACCTCAGCCCGGAGGAAGAAGCGGAACGACAGGCTATCGAAGAAGCTAAAACTGATCCGTTGGAAGATGTTTATGACCGTTTCGCAGTGATTGATACCGAGGATGGCGAGTATGCGATCTGGGATAATCAGACCGATGACTACTATGTAGACCCGGAAGGCGTTACGGAATACTTCACGGACGAATGGCTTGCCAATGACTATTTGGAGGAAGTTCGTCAGTCCGTAGCTGCGATGGAGTCGGTTCAGCCAGAAGCGCCTGTGGCAGAGCCTGCCGAAGTTGTGGAAGCATCTGCTTCCGAGGAACCGAAATGGAATTATCAGGTCGGTGACACGGTATATCTGGACGATACAGCTTTCCGTGTGGAGCAGATCACGGACAGAGAAGTTCAGCTGCGTGACCCTACGCTTGCTTATCCCATCTTCCGTGCCGAGAATCGTGAGAATTTCGAGCGTATGCTCTCTCAGGACGAAAGAAACCATGCGGTAAGGGTTGATGCCCAAACCGAAGAAAAGCCCGTTACAGAGGATTTTCTGGGCAAAACCGAACCGAGGGACTACACCCCTGAGTATCAGCTGTTAGACCGTCTGCGTATGGACTGCGAATACTTCCTTGGTGCAGGACAGCACAGCGAAAAGCATCTGTGGGCAGGCAACCGCCATGCACAGATTGCCAAGATGCGTGAGCTGTATGAAATGATTCCCGACAAACCAGAATGGCTGACACCTGAGATGATTAACAGCTACGAGGAGCGCATGGCTCCCCGCTATCTGGTTGCCGCCTACCATCACTTTGAAAACGGCTTCGATGATAAACTGGACTACTACACTCTGGAAGAAGCGGAAAAAGCTGCCCAGGGCTATGTGGACGGAACCATGGAGGATGACGGATTCAAGTACGATGGTGCTGCCGTTTACGATCAGCAGGAGCATAAGTGCATCCGTATCTATGGGGACTACCCTGACGAAAAGGCACACGCACAGGTCAGAGCCAGTGCGGAACCCGAACAGCAGGAACCGGAACACTTCATCGATCATTTTTATGTTGCCGAGGACATTCAGAAGCGGGGTGCGCTGGACATCAAGGAATACAGTTCCTTTGATGATGCCCTGCGAGCCTACTATGCACTTCCTGACACGCAGAGAAAAGCCCTGGGTGCAATGAATACCAGAGATCTGCCGGGTAGTCTGGACTTCGTACAGTGCGTAGATGGAAAGGACACCATCATTCAGGATTATGCCCAGGTGGACGGATGGCAGAATGCCGAAGTCATGGACATTATCGCTCAGCTTGAGCAGTCCATCACCACCAGAGAAATCCCACCTGTTCCTGCGGTGAACTTCCACATCACGGATGACAACATCGGTGAAGGTGGACCGAAGCAGAAATTCGCAAGAAACATCGCAGCCATTGAAACTCTGTTCAAACTGGAAAGCGAGAACAGGAACGCCACTACCGAAGAACAGGAGATTTTGTCGAATTATGTCGGTTGGGGCGGTCTGGCAGATGCCTTTGACCCGGACAAGGGAAATTGGGCGAAGGAGTATCAGACACTGAAAAACCTGCTTTCCGAAGATGAATATGCTGCGGCAAGAGCTTCCACCCTGAACGCACATTACACCAGCCCTACGGTCATTCGCTCCATCTACGATGCGGTCGGACAGATGGGCTTTGAAACAGGAAATATTCTGGAGCCTGCTATGGGTATCGGCAACTTCTTTGGTATGCTCCCTCCTGAAATGCAGAGCAGCCGTTTGTATGGTGTGGAACTGGATTCCATCACCGGCAGAATTGCTCAGAAGCTCTATCCCAACGCAGAAATCAAAGTAGCCGGTTTTGAAACGACAGACCGCCGAGACTTTTACGATCTGGCTGTGGGTAATGTCCCTTTCGGCAACTACAAAGTGTCCGACAAGCCGTATGACAAGCTGGGATTCTCCATTCACAACTATTTCTTTGCCAAGGCTTTGGATCAGGTTCGTCCCGGTGGTGTGGTCGCTTTTGTGACAAGCCGTTACACCATGGATTCCAAGAACTCTGACGCAAGGCGATATATGGCGCAGAGGGCGGAACTGCTTGGTGCAATCCGTCTGCCAAACGATGCCTTTAAGAAAAACGCAGGCACGGAAGTCGTGTCCGACATCCTGTTCCTGCAAAAGCGTGACCATCCGATTGACATTGTACCGGAATGGGTAAACCTTGACCGCACCGAAGAAGGACACACCATGAACAGCTACTTTGTCGCTCATCCTGAAATGGTTCTGGGCGATACGGTGGAAGAAAGTACCGCCTACGGCATGGACATTACAGTGCGTCCCATTGAGGGCATGGAACTGTCCGAACTTCTGAAAGAAGCAGTTTCCCACATCCAAGGAACCTATCAGGCTGTGGAGCTTCCCGAAGCTGACAAGGGTAAGGAAATCGAAACCATTCCTGCAACCCCGGATGTAAAGAATTTCTCTTATACCGTGGTGGATGGCAATGTGTACTTCCGTGAAAACTCCCTGATGCGCCGTGTAGACCTGAATGAGAAAGCAAAAGACCGTGTGATGGGCATGGTGGAACTTCGTGGTATCGTCAACGAGCTGATCGAATATCAGCTTGAGGATTACCCGGATGAAATGATTACTCAGAAACAGGCAGAACTGAATGATGCCTACGATGCGTTTGCCGCAAAGAACGGGCTTATCAATAATCGAGCCAATGGTCAGGCATTTGCTGACGATTCCTCCTACTATCTCCTGTGTTCTCTGGAAAATGTGGATGAGGACGGCAATCTGAAAAGCAAGGCGGATATGTTCACCAAGCGAACCATCAAGCCGGAACGCAGAGTGACGAGCGTGGATACGCCGTCCGAAGCTCTGGCAATCTCTATCGGTGAGCGTGGCAAGGTGGATTTGCCGTTTATGGCACAGCTGCTTGGAACACCTGGAGAATACGATGCGATTCAGGCAGAGCTTCGAGGGGTGATCTTCAAAGACCCGATGGCTCCCGATGCTGTGGAAGTTGGATGGCAGACTGCCGATGATTACCTTTCCGGTGATGTAAGAAGCAAGCTGCGTGTCGCACAGATGGCGGCAGACAGGGATTCTTCCTTCCACATCAATGTGGAAGCCTTGCAGAAAGCACAGCCGAAGGACTTGGATGCGTCCGAGATTGATGTGCGTTTGGGTGCAACATGGATTGATGCCGATTATATTCAGCAGTTCATGGAGGAAACCTTTGAAACGCCGTATTACTTGCGCCGTTCCATTGAGGTCAAGTTCTCCGAGCTGACCGCAGAGTGGCGCATCAACGGTAAGAGTTCTCCCAACTACAACGATGTGGCGGCGTATGTCACCTACGGTACAGAGCGAGCCAACGCATATCGGATTCTGGAGGAAACGCTGAATCTGAAGGATATTCGTATCTATGATACGATTGAAGATGCAGATGGTAAGCAGAAGCGTGTCCTCAATAAAAAAGAAACTACCCTGGCACAGCAGAAACAGCAGGCAATCAAGGATGCGTTCCGAGATTGGATTTGGAGAGATCCGCACAGACGAGAAACCCTTTCCACCAAGTACAACGAACTTTTTAACTCCACCAGACCTCGTGAGTATGATGGCTCTCATATCCGTTTCGGCGGCATGAACCCGGATATTACCCTCCGTGAACACCAGAGAAATGCTATCGCTCATGTGCTATATGGTGGAAATACGCTGCTTGCACACGAAGTTGGTGCGGGCAAGACCTTCGAGATGGCTGCATCGGCTATGGAGAGTAAACGGCTTGGATTGAGCCAGAAATCCCTGTTCGTTGTGCCGAATCACTTGACCTTACAGTGGGCAAACGAGTTCCTGCACCTCTATCCGAGTGCCAAGCTCCTTGTTGCCACCAAGAAGGATTTTGAAACAGCAAACCGTAAGAAGTTCTGCGCTCGTATCGCAACGGGTGACTATGATGCAGTCATCATCGGTCACAGCCAGTTTGAAAAAATCCCGCTTTCTGCCGAACGACAGGAACGGCAGCTGCGGGAGCAGATTGATGAGATCGAGGGTGCGATTGCGGAGCTGAAATGGCAGCGTGGCGAAAACTTCACGATCAAGCAGATGGAGAAAACACGAAAATCATTGGAAGCCAGACTGGACAAGCTCCTTGCCGCTGACAAGAAAGATGATGTCATTACCTTTGAGCAGTTGGGTGTAGACCGGCTGTTTGTGGACGAAAGCCATGCGTTCAAGAATTTGTTCCTCTACACAAAAATGCGAAATGTGGCAGGTCTGTCCACCTCCGAAGCCCAGAAATCTTCGGATATGTTTATGAAGTGCCGCTATATGGATGAGCTGACCGGCGGGCGTGGTGTGATCTTTGCAACCGGTACTCCAGTAAGTAACTCGATGACCGAGCTTTATACGGTCATGCGCTATCTCCAGTACAGTACGCTCCAGCAAAAGAACCTGACCCATTTTGATTCCTGGGCATCGACCTTCGGAGAAACAACAACTGCGATTGAGCTTGCACCGGAGGGAACCGGCTATCGTGCCAGAACCCGATTTGCGAAGTTCTTCAACCTGCCTGAACTGATGAATATGTTCAAGGAGGTTGCCGACATCAAGACCTCTGACCAGTTGCATCTCCCTGTTCCCGAAGCAAAGTTTGAAACGGTTGTGGTTCAGCCCTCTGAGTACCAGAAGGATATGGTGGCTTCCCTTTCAGAGAGAGCAGCAGATGTTCATGCCGGTATTGTAGACCCGTCCGTCGATAATATGCTCAAGATTACCAGCGACGGACGAAAATTGGGACTGGATCAGCGGCTAATGAACACCCTGTTACCCGATGACCCTGACAGCAAGCTCAATGCCTGCGTGGGAAATATCCTGCGTATCTGGCAGGACGGTCAGGCTGACAAATTGACCCAGTTGGTGTTCTGCGACCTTAGCACACCGAAAAATGATGGAACCTTCAATGTCTATGATGATGTCAAAACCAAGCTGATTGCAAACGGTGTGCCTGCGGAAGAAGTTGCCTTTATCCATGATGCAGATACCGAGGCAAAGAAAAAAGACCTCTTTGCCAAGGTTCGTACCGGGCAGGTGCGAGTGCTTCTTGGCAGTACGCAAAAGATGGGTGCAGGAACCAACGTCCAGGACAAATTGGTGGCAGTTCACCACTTGGATGTGGGTTGGCGTCCGTCTGATATGACCCAGAGAAACGGTCGTATCATCCGTCAGGGCAACCGGAACAAAGAGGTTCAGGTGTATCAGTATGTGACCGAGGGAACCTTCGATGCCTACCTGTATCAGACCTTGGAAAACAAGCAGAAGTTTATTTCTCAGATTATGACCTCCAAATCACCGGTTCGCTCCTGTGACGATGTGGATGAGCAGGCGCTGTCCTATGCGGAGATCAAGGCGCTGTGTGCCGGCAATCCGCTTATCAAGGAAAAGATGGACTTGGACATTGATGTGGCAAGGCTGAAGGTGCTGAAAGCTGACCACCAGAGCCAGCAGTACCGTATGGAAGATAAGCTTCTGAAATACTTCCCGGCTGAGATTGAAAAGCAGACAGGCTATATTCATGGCTTTGAAGCTGATATTAAAACCGTGGAAGCACACCCGCAGATTGCCGATGGCTTTTGCGGCATGGAAATCATGGGCAAAGCCTACACCGAAAAGGCAAATGCCGGTGAAATCCTCCTTGCGGCTTGTAAGGACACGAAAAGTGCCGATCCGGTTCCTCTTGGCAGTTACCGTGGCTTTCAGATGGAGCTTTCGTTTGACAGTTTCCGGAACGAGTTCGATGTGACCCTGAAGGGCGCTGTGAGCCACAGAGTAGCCCTTGGAACGGACGCACGAGGAAATATCACCCGACTGGACAATGCCCTTGCAGGCATCCTTGAGCGCTTAGAACGAGCCAATGAGCAGTTGAATAATCTCTACAATCAGCAGGAAGCAGCCAAGGCGGAGGTTGGAAAACCGTTCCCGCAGGAAGCAGAGCTGACAGCCAAAAGTCAGCGACTGGCAGAACTGGATGCAGCCCTGAATATGGAGGACTCTGTGGAAAATCGTGACGAAAGAAGCGAGTCAGAGCGTCCTTCTGTGTTGGCTGATCTGAAATCCAAAGCGGAGCATATCCCGCCTGCAAAATACTCTGAAACCCGTGAGGAGGTGTTGTAATGGCAAAGCGAGATCAGGATGTTCATTTCCTTGCATCCAAGGAGGAGGTCGAGCGAATCCATGAGAAGATGGACGAGCTTGGCATCCGCAGCATGGGAGCCTATCTGCGGAAAATGGCTCTGGATGGTTACTGTATCAGACTGGATTTGCAGGATGTGAAAGCCCTGGTTTCGCTCCTGCGAATCTGCTCCAACAACCTGAACCAGTACGCAAAGCGAGCGAACGAAACAGGCAGCATCTATCGTGCTGACATTGAGGATTTGCAAAAACGGCTGGAGGAGATCTGGACGGACATGAGAGAAGTTCTTGTTCGCCTGTCCTCAATCCAGTAATCCGACAACTTGTTGGGAAGTCGCAGTTTCGGCTGCGGCTTTTACATAAGGGTTGACATCATTGCGTTATGGCAGATACCCTTGTACAATATAATTAAAAGAAAGGGGTTGAGCCTATGAAGCTGGTATTGAAGATATTGGCACTGCCGGTGCTGTTCGTTGTAAAAGTGATTTGCATTCTTGGAAATCTGCTTACAAATGTTGTGTCCTATGTAATTGGTTTATTGCTCTTGGTCATTGGCGGATCTGCGATTTACTGCATTGTAAAGGCTTTGTGGCAGTCCCTGCTTATTCTTGTGGTTCTTGGAATTGCGACAATAGCAGCGGTGTTCTTGCTCGTCTGGGCTGTTATGAAAGTCGAGAATATTGGAGAAAGTCTGGGAGCATTTATCAGGTCATAAGATAATATCAGAGAAAAGTCACCGACCGGTGGCTTTTTCTTTTTGGGAAGGAAGTGATGGGAATGGCAGCGACAAGATTGATTGCACTCCATGTGAATAAGGGAAAGACGGTCGCTCAATGTTTGGCAGACAGAACCGACTACTCACAAAATGCCGCAAAAACCAATGATGGCGAATTTATCAGTTCCTATGAGTGTGATCCAAAGACAGCAGATGAGGAATTTCTGCTTTCCAAACGGCAGTATCAGCATATTACCGGCAGACAGCAGAAGAACAATATCATCGCATACCAGATACGCCAGTCCTTTAAGCCGGGAGAAATCACCCCGGAAGAAGCGAACCAAGTCGGCTATGAAACAGCGATGCGATGGACAAAGGGAAAACACGCTTTCATCGTTGCGACCCACATCGACAAATCCCACATTCACAATCATATCATTTATAATTCGACCTCGCTGGATGCCACACGGAAATTCAAAAACTTCTTTCTTTCCGGTCTGGCGGTGCAAAGACTCAGTGATATGGTTTGCCTGGAACACGGGCTGTCCATTATTACACCGAAGCCGTATCGGGAGCGCCAGAAAAGAACTGTTTATCCCAAGAAGCGTACCCAGCGTGACGAATTATGTGATGCGATTGATGCGGTGCTGAAGCAGAAACCAAAGAGCTTTGATGGCTTTGTTCAGGCTCTGGCTGACATGGGATTTGAGTTCAAGGATGGAAAGCAGCCTGCGTTCAAGGGCGAGAATCAGAAGCGTTTCATTCGGCTGCGTTCCCTGGGCGAAGGATATAGCAAAGAGGAAATTCAAGCGGTTATCTCCGGCAAGAACCTGCACAAATCAAAAGGCGGCTCTGCCAAGGCTCCTGCCCCGAAGCAGTTCCAGATGCTGATTGATATTCAGGCAAAGATGGCCGAGGGCAAGACGGTCGGTTATGAAAAGTGGGCGAAGAAGTTCAACCGAAAAGAAGCTGCCCGAACGGTAATCCTACTGAAAGAAAAAGGCTTGGGCAACTACGACGATCTGACTGCTCATATTGAAAATCTGTCTGCCCGGTTCGATGCGCTTTCTGATTCTATCAAGGTCGCAGAGAAACGTATGGTTGAGGTTCAGGCGTTGCAGCAGCACATCAAAAATTATCGCAACACAAGGCAAATTTATATCGAGTACCGCAAGTCTGGATATAGCAAAAAATTCTTTGAAGAACACCGTCAGGAAATCACAATTCATAAAGCGGCGAAGCAAGCCTTTGATGAATTGCAGATTACAAAGCTCCCGTCCATGCAATCATTGTATGAGGAGTTTCATCAGCTGGCAGTCCAGAAAAAGCAGGACTACGCTGAGTACCGTCAGATCAGAAAAGAGAAAGAAGAACTGCTGATTGCCAAACGGACGGTTGAAACGATTTTGAATATCGACAGGCAGAAAGAGCAGGAAAAAGAGAAAGAGAAAGAGGAAAAGAAGAACTTCCGTTAAAGCAAAAAGCCACGGTCTGCACTCCCCAAAGGGTGCGGATCGTGGCTGCTTTTTTGCTTTTCGATTTCGGTGCTTTCAACCATGGGCAAATTTTTATTCTACTGTTCTTTGAGAAACGATTGAAAATCGTGTAGCCATCATCGGCAGATGATGTTCAAAGGGGATTGGGGATGCTTCCCCAACAAGCAAATTTGCGAAGATTGCACCGAAGGGAAAATCGAGAAAATGAGTGAACCTGTACAGGTTTACACTGCTTGCCAATTTGTGAGATTATGAATTTAGTATCGAGAATAGGGTACACCTAAATTTTGCAATGCTGCAACCCTATCATCGTTGCATGGATGAGTTGAGTATCTTTCGTTTTGATTCCTTTTACCAGGGTTTCTTTTCCCTCTAGTAATTCTTTTACATTTGTTTTGGTGAGTTTTTTCTTTCTAAAATGTTCAGCTAAAGTGAAGGTACATTCAGGATAATTTGAACAACCATAAAACGATTTTTTTAATACAATATTGTTGCCACACTTAGGACATTTTCCTACAAGGGGTCCCGAGCGCTTAGTGGGAATTTGTACCCCTTATCGATACAAATTCCCCGTAGGCGCTAGGGACCTCTTTAGCTCCTTGGAAGCTGTCAGTAGTATACCTAATAATTTATCTACATTCCCTTTAGTAACGTGTAACTTTCCAAATTTACAAAAGCGACTCATAGAATTATTTCCTCCCGTTAAATGATAGATAACTATTAAAAATAGACAATACTTGCTCATAAGTAACGGTACTTAAATTGTTTACTTTGGCGTGTTTCATTGCTTGATGAAACTGATTTTTAGTAAACAGTTGACGATATTCTCGATTGACCCATTTTGAAACAAAGTACGTATATAGCTTCCAATATTTATCTGGAACATCTGTGGTATGGCGGGTAAGTTTTATTAAGACACTGTTTACTTTTGGTTTAGGATGAAAGCATTCCGCTGGCAGCTTAAGCAATTGCTGAATCGAGACTTGAGTGTGCAAGAGCAACCCTAGTGTTCGGTGAATATCCAAGGTACGCTTGTAGAATCCTTCTTCAACAATCAGATAGATGTCAGACGCATGGCTTTCAAAAACCACTTTTTTAATAATTTGTGTGCTTAAATGGTAAGGAATACTCCCAACAATTTTATACCTCTGTTTGTTAGGGAATTGAAACTGTAGAATATCTTGGTGAATTAAAGTGACACGAGTATTCAGTTTTAATTTTTCTGACGATAAGTTGAATAGATGACTGTCTAATTCAATAGACGTTACCTGTTTACTTATTTTAGCCAGTTTCGTCGTTAAATGCCCTTTACCTGTTCCAATTTCGTAAACGGTATCGGTTTCTTTTAAATTCAATTGTTTTATTATTTGGTTGAGTACTTTTTCACTCGTTAAAAAGTTTTGAGAATATTTTATATTTTTGTTCATGTAATCACTCCTTCTTAATTACAAATTTTTAGCATCTACTAATATACCAATATTGCAGGAATCAAGATTAGAATACAAGTATTGGCATAATTTTTCCTGTTCAGCACGACTCAAAACTCTCATTTCCTTCGTTTGACGTTTTATCTGTATAGATCGTGCGTCACAAGAAATGGCTTTCCCGTTTCGGGTGGCAAATTGTAAGACATTTCGAATTAGAGATAAAATATCTGAAACAGTTTTAGAGGAAAGTCCATTCTCCTTTAATCCACCAGAAACAAGGAAAAAATTACACTGCGTTTCAATAAACTCGTGTGTTATATCACGCAATTGTTTGCTTCCGAACACAGGAAGTATATACGAGCTGAGAAGATTCCTATATTTGTTGCTTGTAGATTCCTTCACTTTAGGACATATAGCTTGAAACCATTCCATAGCAACCTGTTCAAATTGATCTGAGCTAATTTCTGGATCGACAGTGACAGAATTACTCGTGCACGAACTTTGACTGATAAGTTTTGCCTTGACTTCTCGATATGACTTTGCATAAACATAACCGTAATTGGCTTTGCCTGTAGAAGATCGGGACTTAATGTATCTTCCTTCCCATCTGCCGTCTTTCCTTTTGTAAATATTTTCTCCTTTTCGTGCCATAAGGTACACCTCCTTCAATATGACTATAATTCTGACGGCAAATTGTGACTTTGGAACTTTCTAAGATGGATTTTTGTGCAAAACCTCGTGTTTTATGTCCCTAACATATTGACAAACAGTGCGACAATTTGTAAAATAAAGATATAAACTAAAAAAAACAGAGAAGAATGCGATTCGTGGAGTAATGTACTCTACGAATTTTTTATTTTAAAGAACCTCAAGATAGCTCATATTGTCGTCTTGGGGTTCTTTTCATTCTATCATTTAATGCAATCTGCCTATAAAATTTTATCATATTGCATTTATAAATGCAACTTGCACCCGATGTTGGTTGTTGAGATTTTTGGTACATTTTATAATGTATAGCAGAATCATACACAGCATGGAGGTGATTGAAACGCAACCGGAAATTGATTACGTTAAGATTGGTCAGCGCATTAGAGCTGCCCGACTGGAAAAGGGTTATAGTCAGGCTGATTTGGGTGCGTTGGTTGGTTGCTCGAACAATCATATGAGCCATGTTGAAGTTGGACAGACGAAAGTTTCTTTGGCAATGCTTCTAAAACTGGCATTCGTCTTGGAAAAGAACTTTGACTATTTTTTACTGGATACCCCATATGCAAAATGCGACAGCATCATTGATAATGAGATTGCTGCAAAACTGAAAAAGTGTAATGTAACAACATTGATAACCGTAGGAAAGTTGATTGATGTCTTGATTGACCAGCAAGAGATGATAAAAAAAGCGGAGCTTGATTGATATAATGAAAAAGAAGCCCATTGACGGTACAGAGTGAACTGCTATGGGGTTCTTTTTTGCAGCACAATATACTGATTCTTTAAGAAGCAAAAAGTCCACCAGTCATGATGCACTACGCATCGTACTGGTGGACTTTTTCTGTAAAGATATAAAAATAGATATTCATATATCGCCATAACCAATGTCGTTATCGTAGGCATGAAGATCTTCTTTCAGGAAATCTGCTTTACGAATATACATCGAATTTACCAGCTCTCCTTTTTCGTGGAGCAGGCTGAATTTGTAGTCTAATAATGCTGCCGGTACATAGAGCATTTTAGCCGTTTCAAAAAATGTGTGTTCCGAAAGGCATTCCAGGACTTTCCCATCTTCTAACAGAAGCTCCGCCGCAAAGAAGTTTGCTTCATTTTCTTCGATTGATCTATCATCAAAAACTTCCATTTCTTGAAAGCCGTGCATCATAGCGATTTTTGTATGCAGGACAGCGTGTCCTAATTCATGTGCGACTAATATACGCTCCAGGATACCGTTCACATTGTGATCTATCACGATATTCTTTTGTCTGGACTGGTAATAGAAGAAGCCCTTCAATTTCTTCTGTAAATCGTAATAGTGGATTTTGATACCTAACAGCTGACATAGCTCGTAAGGGTCTCTGGTGTGATATTTTCGCACAAGCTTATCGACAGTTTCAATGATATGCTCTGCCGTTTTCATTTGCTTCACCTCCGAATCGCACACAGAAAACATATTCTGTGCTTGAGGATTTTACTCTTTATCTTTATGCTTTCTGTATTTCTTCGGAGTGTACTTTTCCCGTGCTGTTTTCTTAGAGTCCATATAAACTGACATAATCGCCTGGAAGAATACATCTTTTGCGTCCTCGTCCAATTCTCCACCGGCAAACAGAGAATTTACACGACCCAACACTTCCTGAGCTTCTTTTGCTCCTTTTGAACCGAAGTTTTCCTTTGCCTCTAAAATAAACATATCCTGATCTATATGGCTCTGGCTATCCGTTTCAGATTCGTCCAAAAGATAGGACACAGAGATATGCAGTGCTTCAGCAAGTTTTCTGATGTTGCTTTTTCTGGGGAGTGTTCCGAGCTGCTCATAGGTGTAAAGGGATCTTTCGGAAATGCCGGTCATCTGGGCAAGCTCCGTTTGAGATAGGTTCATAGCCAAACGAGCTTCTTTAATTTTTTCTCCAAATGTCATGGTAGTATCCTTCCTTTCAAAAAATATTTATTCGTAACTTCCGATTATTTGTTGACAAACTTCTGGAAAATGCTATAATAAGAATCATAACAGAAGTTTTAATTCCACTTAATTATATATCGGAACTTTTATAAAGTCAAGAACTTCCGATTTCACTTCTGTTATTTTAATCAAATATCGGAAGTTATAGTCATTCTTGTCCCATGGTATTTGTTTCCCTTTAGCCAAGTGACAGGAGTTAGAAAGGAATTCTTATTTTATGGATTAGGCTGAAAGGAGATTCTGAATGAGCAGATATAATACACAGGTATTAAGCAGTATTCGAATGCTTTGCCGGATGCAGAACATTGACGAGAAGGTTCTGTATGAAAGAGCAAAGCTGATTTTATCCATATATCGAGAGGTGTGCTGGTCTACCATTGATCGTGCGAATGATGTATGTGATACCCTTATTTGTACTTACGGTGACAGCTTAGATGGTGCATTGATTTATCTGGAGAACTTTGCTCCGGATGAAGCGAGAGAACGATTTGAAGAACGCATTCGCAGCTTATTTGAGACAAAGTGGATCATTGAACTGGTAGATATGGCTATGTTGAAAATCAGAGAATATCCAGATAAAGGCGCTCTGTACTGTGAGATTATCTCAAAGGCATATCTCAACCGCTTCAAGTACAGGGAATCAGAAATGCTGGAGGTTTTGAATATGGAACGCAGCACCTACTATGACCGAAAGAAAGAAGCGATACTGTTATTTGGTCTGTCACTTTGGGGAACAGCCATTCCTAAATTGAAAGATTTCCTGGAAAGTGCCCGGGAGGAAGAAGCATTGTGTTATTGTGAATGCTAAGACAGGATTTTAGTCCGACTAAAATCCGATGAAAATACGACGGTTCCCCTACTGAAAGTCCGACTTGTCCAGTGTTAAAATGGCTATGCTGGGAGATAGCGGCATAAAATTGAATAGAGAGAGTTACGCCTCGTGCCTGTAATGGGTACGGGGCTTTTTTTATACCTGCCTATTTTCCCCCATAATTAACACAAAGGCATGAACGAGAGCTTGGAGTAATTTACTCCGGCTCTTTTTTTATGCCTGCAAGGAGGACAGGCAGATGGCAAAGGGTATTGAGAATCGGGCACGATCTCCTCCCGCTGTTTTTGATTTTGCAACTTCACAAATTCAAAAACACGGAGGAACGAAAATGTATTACGACTTGGTTGAAAGCGGAAAAAGAATTAAAGCCTTGAGAAAGGAACATGGGCTTACACAGGAACAGCTTGCGGAGCAGTTAGGTGTTGCCGCAAACACCATTGCACGAATTGAAACCGGCAACAGAGGTATCTCTATTGATTTGGCAATCGAACTGGTTGTGCGCTTTGAGACAACCCTTGATTACATATTTTTAGGTCGTGAATAACCTCAAAACTATACCTACGAGGCAATAAAAACTTGCATGAGGAACAGGTACAATTTAGATACAGCCAAAGAAAATCGGCTGCTTGATCCTTGAAAACTGAATACACAGTCATCGAATACGTTCCTGTTGCCGGTGCGAGAGCATCAGCCACATCAGCGGTACGCCGAGACGTATCGGATAGAGAAACAGAACGACTTTCTTCTATAAATTAAGCGCTTGTCTCTCTCCCGATGCCAGCGATCAATACTGGCTTGTAAATATTGGGTTGCTCCCAATACGGCCATGAAAGCAACAGGATTAAAGATACTTCTCTACGGAGCTGGCGGAGAACCCGGCAGAGGTTAGATTCCTATGGAACTGATTCGCAATCAGTCGTTCGGTGATTCCCTGAGGGCGTAAGCCCTCTTTCCCAGGGGTGCGTGGCAAATATGGGACACATAGACTTTTGGACTGACTGCCTGATTCCTTTCTGGCAGTCAGTTATTACATAGCCAACGAAAGGAGGTCATGGCACATGATGAAAGAAAATTGGGTATATTGCCGTGGTGATATTTATTGCGCCAAGCTGGACCCGGTAGTTGGGTCGGAACAAGGCGGCATCCGTCCGGTTATCGTCATTCAGAACGATACCGGTAATAAACACGCTCCCACATTGATTGTGGCAACGGTCACCACCAGAATCCATAAGAAAGCGAATATGCCGACGCACTTTGTTATTTACGACAATCCTGCATTCAAAGAAGCGTCCGTTGTTCAGCTGGAACAGATTCGTACCATTGATAAAAGCAGGATTGATAATTACTTAGGTAAGGTAACGCCCCGTGAAATGGTAGCGATTGAGAAAGCCTTATCTGTCAGCCTGGCAATGGAACAGCTGAAAAAGCGTTCCCCAAAACATAAAGCAAAGAGAGCGAAGGAGTGAACATAAATGTTTGAAGAAAGAATCGCTGCCATGAATCAGCGCACCGAAGAAGCGATGGCTGCTAACGCAGTTCAGTTTGATAAGAGAACCTATACGGTTGATGAGATTCAGGATATTCTGGGCATCAGCAGAACCAGCGCATACAACCTTGTGAAAAAGAAAGTTTTCCATAGCGTCCGCATCGGTGGCAGTATCAGAATCTCCAAAAAGAGTTTTGATGAGTGGTTGGATCATCAAATGTAAGATTTGTCAAGGGCGTCGTACAACCCGGCGACAAACTTCAAAACATATTGAGAGTTCGATAAAATGTAGCCATGACAAGAAACACATGGCTACATTTTTTACATAGGAGGTTGTACGATGGCGGAAATGAGAAAACGCACGAGTATGTCTGTTCTGGAAATGGGCAGGATGCTCGGTCTTGGTAAAACGGAGTCATACTGGCTCATTAAGAAGAATTACTTCAAAACCATTCTTGTCGGCAACACCATGAGGGTGATGATCGACAGCTTTGAAGAATGGTATGCCAATCAGTTCAAATACCAGAAGGTCGATGGAACCCCTCCCGGCGAGGAATTGAAGAAAACTACATATTCAATGGAGGAGCTTGGACAGCGCCTTGGGCTGAAAGAAGCGACTGCTTACGAACTGGTTGCCAAAGGGCATTTTGATGTGGTCGATGTCCTGGGCAAGCGCAGAGTGACAAAGGAGAGCTTTGAAAGATGGTATGCTTCTCAAACCGATTACCGCACGGTAGAGGATCAGGAACTGGATGCAGATATTATGGCATCCACCTACGGTCTGCCGGAAATGGCAAGAATGCTTGGGGTACATCGTCAGACCATTTACTATATCGTTGCCAATGAAGATTTTGAGCTTATCAAGGTTGGCAGGTATAAGCGAGCTACCAAAGAGAGCTTTGAAAAATGGTATCACAATCAGACCCGCTACCAGTTAGCGGAAGATAGACAGGAAAGGAGCTGATTACATGGCATCTATCGTTAAGAGAAAAAAGAAGTATTCTGTGGTTTATACATACACCGATGAGAACGGCAACAAGCGTCAGAAGTGGGAAACCTTTGAAACGAATGCCGAAGCAAAGAAAAGGAAGTTGCAGGTTGAATATGAGCAGGAGTCCGGAACCTTTATTCCCCCTTCTGCTAAAACCGTCAATGATCTTTTGGATGAGTATATGTCAATCTATGGTGTGAACACCTGGGCGATGTCTACCTATGAAAGCAGAAAGAGCCTGATTGCAAACTATATTCGTCCCCTCATCGGTGATATGAAGCTGGAGGATGTCACGCCGAGAATCATGGACAAGTATTACCGAGATTTGCTTTCTGTCAAAGCGGTTTCTTCTAAGTATGTAAAAGCCCGTACAGAATATCTGACTCCGCATACTGTCCGAGAGGTTCACAAGACATTGCGAAATGCTTTCAATCAAGCGGTCAAGTGGGAATTGATGACCAGAAACCCTGTGGAGCACGCTACGCTGCCGAAAGAAGAACACAAGACCAGGGATATCTGGACAGCAGAAGTGCTCCAGAAGGCTCTGGAAGCCTGTGACGATGATATTCTTCGTCTGGCTATTAACCTTGCCTTCTCCTGTTCCCTGCGAATGGGCGAGCTTCTGGGGCTTACCTGGGACTGTATTGACATTTCCCCCACCAGTATTGAACTTGGTCAGGCAAGCATCTTCGTTGAAAAGGAGTTGCAGAGAGTAAATCGTGAAGCGATGGCAGATCTGGACGGTAAGGACATCATGTTCAAGTTCCCACCGACCTTCGCCAGTACGCATACCGCATTGGTTCTCAAAACTCCTAAGACCAAAACAAGTGTCCGCAAGGTGTTCTTACCGAAAACCGTAGCGGAAATGTTGGTACAGCGAAAGGCTGACATCGAAGAACTGAAAGACCTTTTCGGTGACGAGTTCGTAGACTTCAATCTGGTTTTCTGTTCTTCCAATGGCAAGCCGATTGAGGGGCAGGTTATCAACCGTGCTTTCAATAAGCTGATTGAGGAGAAGGGACTGCCGAAAGTGGTTTTCCATAGTCTCCGACATTCCAGTATCACTTACAAGCTGAAGCTGAACGGCGGCGATATGAAATCCGTTCAAGGCGATTCCGGTCATGCACAGGTCAAGATGGTAGCGGATGTTTACTCCCATATCATCGACGATGACCGCAGACTGAACGCTGAAAGAATGGAAGCTGCGTTCTACTCAGGCAGACAGGCAACGCCTGAGCCGGTTCAACCAGCCGCAACGGAAAGCTCCGCTGATGATAAAGAACTTCTTCTGAAGCTTCTGCAAAATCCGGAAATGGCAGCACTCCTGAAGTCGCTGGCAAAAACATTATAGTAACTGCAAGGGCAGATCCTTTTACATAGCTACAATAGCTGTAAAAGGGTCTGCCCTTATTTTTTTGTTATGGAGGTCAACGAGTATGGATAGAATCTTTATGGACGAGTATTACGAGCATCTGAGAGCTGACAATATCGAGGCATTTTCCAAGGAAAGGAACGACGAATATGTTGGCAGAGCTGAGGAATACAAAGCAGCAAAGTCGGCATTGCTTGAAGGATTGGGACTTGAGCATTTGTTTGACCATAGCCATGAACTGACTCCGAAAGAGAAAGAAATATGGATGCTGTTCGATAGGGTTGATGTAGCAGAGCTTCTTGCAAGGGATGCTTTTGCCAAGGGTGCTTATATGCTCGGCGCTGAGGATAGAGAGATTATGCTGAAATAAAAAAAGACCTGCTTCGGCGGGTCTAAATTACATAGAATCATTGAGTCTGAAAAACCTTTGAAATTCTTAATAATTCTGGTTGAAAAATTCATTTTGAAATGATATATAAAACAGACTGAAATCTGTGTCTAAGGACACCCGCACCCTCACACGAGAATGAATAGGATTTCCTATCATTTCGCATCACGAGAAGTTACATAGTGACATTTACTTGCACTTGCAACGTCCACCAAAAATCGAAAGACTTGCTAATTTCGAGCCAATCGGACGGTGTAAAATCCCTCTGAATTAGCTATCACAGCGTAGTATCAGATGGGATTTGAAATGCTGAAAAACCTTGTATTTCCAAGCATTTTTAAGCATTAGATGCCACTTCCCGATGTCGTATCGGGTCTACTCCTAAGCGAGGGGTCGGAGGTTCAAATCCTCTTGGCGACGGGCTTCAAAGCGTTCGAAAATGTTAGCTGGATTAGCTGACAACGAACGCTTTTGTTATTTTCAAATCACGTTCGTGACACAAAATTCCATTCAAAATGATCAATTTCCAGCTAACGCAATCCGATTTTTGTTAGCTGACAGCTAATCAAAATTACCGGTTTGCAAACATGGGTTTTAAGAAGTCCAGCTAACATTTGGGTTCCGCTCCGTTGTCACCCCTTATTCGGGGATGTAAATCAGAGAAAAGGCGGGAAAAGAAACAATCTCTCCCAAACCTGCAAACATGAATTAGCTGAAACAGTATTCAATTCTATTAGCTACAGCTAATGGTCAAACAGCAATGTCTGTTTGGAACTTTACTATCTATAAAAGTTCCAGGCAGGCATTTTTTATTTCCTGAATCCTGGAGGAAAGGAGTCAAGATGACTGAGCCAAACAGACAATCAGGAGAAAGCGAAGAAAGAATCATAGAAATTGAGATTGAGCGTCTTCGTCCATTCAAAGAGCATCCGTTTCAAGTGAAAGATGATAAGGAAATGTTTCTTCTACAGGAAAGCATTGAGAAGTATAGCATTTTAAATCCGCTGATCGTCAGACCAGTACCGGATGGCTACTATGAGATCATATCCGGCCACAGAAGAAAACATGCTGCGGAGAAACTAGGATACCGTAAAGTACCGGTGATCATCCGAGTATTAAGTGAAGATGATTCCATTTTAAGTATGGTAGATTCCAATCTTCACAGAGAACGGATCAGTTACAGTGAAAAAGCTTTTGCTTACAAACTGAAGAATGATGTATTGAAAAGAAAAAGTGGTCGAAAAAAGAGCCAAGTTGACCACAAAACACCAAGAAAACGATCGATAGAGATTATCAGCGAGGATTGTGGTGATAGCCCAAAACAAGTGCAGCGTTATATCTCATTGACAAAACTGATACCGGAAATGTTGCAGAAACTGGATGATGAGATCATTTCTTTTTGCCCGGCTGTAGAGATAGCTGCATTAAATGAAACAGAACAAAAGGAACTGCTTGTAGCAATGGAGTATGCACAGGCCCAGAGAATCCGGCAACTGAGTAAAGAAAAGCAGTTGTCACTGGAAAAGATGGAAGAAATCATGTGTGAAGTGAAAAAGGGCGAGATCACAAGAGTGGCATTCACAAACGAGCAGTTACACAAGTATTTTCCAAATTCCTATACACCGGCAATGATGAAACGGGAAATACTGGCACTGCTGAAATTATGGAAAAAAGAATCATGGGAAAGTTAAAGGAGGAAGAAATCATGTGTAAAGTTATATCCGTAGTAAACCAGAAAGGCGGCGTTGGAAAGACCACCACAACCGTAAATGTAGGCATTGGACTGGCAAGAGAAGGTAAGAAAGTGTTGCTGATCGACGCGGATCCACAGGGAAGTTTAACTGCAAGTCTTGGATATGAGGAACCGGATGATCTCCGTATCACACTGGCAACGATCATGATGGATGCCATCAACGAAGAAGAAATCTCCCTGGAAGATGGAATCTTACATCATCAGGAAAATGTGGATCTTCTCCCGGCAAATATTGAGCTTTCCGCATTGGAAGTAACGATGGGAAATGTTATGAGCAGGGAAATGATCATGAAAGAATATATCGATGCGATAAGATGCCGATACGATTATATCCTGATCGACTGTATGCCGAGCCTTGGTATGATGACAATCAATGCACTGGTCTCTTCTGATTCTGTTCTGATACCTGTGCAGGCCGCATATCTGCCTGTTAAAGGACTTCAGCAGCTGATCAAGACCATTCTTACAGTAAAGAAAAGACTGAACCGAAAACTGGCGATTGAGGGCATTCTCCTGACTATGGTAGATTTCAGAACCAATTATGCAAGGGACATTGCATCAAGAGTACACACAACCTACGGAAGCCAGATTGAGATATTTGAAAATGTGATCCCGATGTCTGTAAAAGCTGCTGAGACCAGTGCAGAGGGAAAAAGTATCTACATGCACTGTCCGAAAGGAAAGGTTGCCGAAGCATATATGAACTTAACACAGGAGGTTTTGAAGAATGAAAAATAGAAGTGGCGAAAAGATCAAACTGGCAAGTATTGATGAACTGCTTGGTGTGGTAAATGAAGAATCTGCAATGGAGATAGAGATCAGTAAGATCCATCCGTTTAAAAATCATCCGTTCAAGGTGCTGGATGATGAAAAGATGCAGGATCTGGTTGAAAGTGTAAAGATTACCATGATTGGGTACAGGTTGCATTCCTGTTTTCGCTGAGTGTTATTCTGTATCTGATCCTTTTTGCAGGAGTGTTCGTAGATACTGTACTGGACATGACAAGAGAACGTATTATTGATTTTATTATATCGTGAGGAGAATATGAAAATGAGTGAAAACAATAATTATATTTAGTTACCACCACTAAAAAAAGACACACCATCTGATGTGGTAGCATTTATGTGGGAGTACATGAAAGTACCGGAGAATTCAAGAGAAAAAGTTAAGAATCTGCTTAAAGATGCAAATGAAAATGGAGTAAAATTAAGTCATCAGGCACCAACTCTGTATGATGTTGTCCCAAAAGAAGAAATTGCTGAATTTGAAGAGCTTATGCGCAAAACCATAGCTGACATTGTATCAGAAGCCAGTAGCGTTGCCTGTTGGGTGTATGTGCAGAAATATGTGAAACAGAAAACTCTTGATGAAATGCTGCAAGAATTGCCAGGAGCAGGCCAGTTTATCATTGTCATGGATACCTGGTTCGAAAGACTGATGGTGGATCAATAGAAGTTGTGATAGAATGAAGAAAACGATTTGATGTGCAAATCGGTATTTATAAAGGAGAATATTGATGAAACTATTTTTATGTTCGCACTTTTCAAGTGTGGGAAGTCTGATAAAGGAAGAAATTGAAAATAAGAAAGTCGCATTTATTCCAACAGCCTCACTGCGTGAAGGCTACACCGGTTATGTCGGCTCGGCTCGAAAATTATTCAAAAAGTTGGGAGCAATCGTAACTGAAATTGATATTTCAACGGAGGCTTATTCAACGATACAGTCTGTTTTTGAAGAAGCAGATGTGATATATTTTACCGGCGGAAATTCTTTCTTTCTTATGGACCAGCTCCGTAAAACGGGAACTGATGGGCTACTGAAAAAGGAATTGGCAAATGGAAAATTGATGATCGGCGAGTCGGCAGGCGCAATTATATGCGCTCCAAGCATCCAATATATCGAGCAAATGGATGAAAAGCCAGAGGACTACTCACAAGAAGATGATGCAGGGCTTGATTTGATTGATTTCTATGTTCTTCCGCATTATCTTACAGCACCATTTAAGAAAGTTACCGAGAAAATAATGACTGAGTTTTCGGATTTGAATCTATGCCCGATTAACAACCGTCAGGGAATTGTAATTGATGGTAAAGGTTCAAAGGTTATTTGCAAAGACTAATTTGAAAATTCCTGTTTTTGAAACTGGAAAATCGGAAGCTGAGGAGATAGACTATTGAGAACATATGAGAATAAAGACGAGCTTAAAAACGAGATAAATAAAAGCTTTGCAAAATATATTTCAGACTTTAATGATATTCCGGAGCATTTAAAAGATAAGAGAATTGATGAGATCGATCGAACTCCGGCAGAAAATCTTGCTTATCAGGTTGGCTGGACAACTCTTGTTATTAAATGGGAATCAGACGAAAGAAAGGGTATTCCTGTTAAAACTCCTTCGGATAATTTTAAGTGGAATCAGCTTGGCGAATTATATCAATGGTTCACAGATACATATGCTCAGCTGTCACTGCAAGAATTGAAAGACAGATTGAATGAGAATATCAACTCTATTTATGCAATGATTGATTCTCTGAGTGAGGAAGAATTATTTAAACCACATATGAGAAAATGGGCTGACGAAGCAACTAAAACAGCTGTCTGGGAAGTATACAAATTCATACATGTTAATACAGTTGCTCCATTCGGAACCTTTAGAACCAAGATTAGAAAATGGAAAAAGATTGCACTATAACTTCAAGTTTGCAGAACTAATAGAGAAATAACATATAAAACAATAAATATGGCGCCACAATTCCGTAATGATTAATGCTTGAAAGTCTCCTGAAAGAATGCTATAATACTGAGCGTAAAATTTGAGTGGACTTTTCCGGATTCGGTCATCTTTTTGCCACACAGCTATCTTGTGATAGCCGTGTGGCTTTTTTGTTGTCTGCATACTGGAAAATCTGGCAGAACGGAGGATGGAAGCTGCCGGACACTTTGTGGAGAGGAGGGAAAGTATGCAGACCAATAATAAAATGGCGGTCGCTCCTGTTGGAAAGCTCATCTGGCAAATGTCGATACCGCCGCTGATTTCCATGTTCCTGCAATATTCCTATAACCTGATAGACAGCGCGTTTGTGGCGCGGTTGAGTGAGAATGCATTGACCGCTGTTTCTCTGTCATTCCCGATTACAACATTGATGAATGCAGCGTCTATCTGGATCGGTGTCGGCGTGAATGTGCTGATAGCAGGGTATCTTGGACAGAAAAAGCAGGATGAGGCAAATGCAACTGTCACACATGGATTGTTACTGGCTTTTGGAATAGGTGCTTTGCTCAACCTTATGTCATTACTGATTATGAAATCCTATTTTCGGGCATTCACCAATAATGAAGAAATTTATCAGCTGAGCATCGCCTATATGAGTGTGTGCTCCTTCATGCAAATTCCCAATATGGTGCATATCGCCATCCAGAAGATGATACAGGCCACCGGGAACATGGTCGCTCCCATGTGGTTCCAGATCGCGGGCGTGGTCGTTAACTTCGTGTTCGACCCCATTCTGATTTTTGGGATTGGTATTTTTCCGGCTATGGGAATCCGCGGTGCTGCGGTAGCTACCGTTGCAGGCTATCTGCTGTCCATGATTTTGGCATTTGCTTTACTGCTGGGCAAAAAGCAGAAAGTGCAGGTGAAAATCAAAGACTTTCATTTGAAAAAGCAGATGATCTACCGTATTTTTGCCTTTGGCCTGCCATCTTTTATCATGAACGCCCTCAGTTCGTTTGTGGTGACCTTTGTCAATCTGTTTTTGGTGGCGTATTCCGATACGGCGATCGCTTTCTTCGGCGCATATTTTAAGGTGCAGCAGCTGATTGTTATGACGGTAAACGGCTTGATTCAAGGCTGTTTGCCTGTCATGCGGTTTAACTACGGCGCAGGCAACAGCGAACGGCTGCATTCAGCTTTCCGATATGGAACTGTTTTGGTCACCGGCATGATGATACTGGGGACGTTGGCTGTCCTCCTCTTTCCGGCGCAGATTCTGGGATTGTTTATGGCGTCGGAAGCCATGCGCTCCTTTGGAATCTCCGCCATGCGGATCATGGCGGCAAGCTATCTGTTTTGCGGCCTTTCTACGATGATTTCCACCTATTTTCAGACCACAGAAAAAGTAGGGTCCAGCATGGCGATCCAATTATGCAGGCAAATGCTTTTCCTTGTGCCTGCCCTGTGGTGTCTGGACAAATTGTTCCAGCTGAACGGAATCTGGCTTGCATTTCCGGTTGCGGAAACTGCCACTTTGCTCGTTGCACTTGTGATGATGGCATGGCATCGACGCAAAAATATCTCATAACGTGTTTTGCGAAGGAGGAATTATGAACGACACTTTCATGAAAGAGAAACCGATATTGCCGCTGATTTTATCCATGTCCCTACCGATGGTGTTATCCATGCTGGTCAACTCCCTCTACAACATTGTGGACAGCTTTTTTGTCGCGCAGATCAGCGAGGAAGCGATGACGGCGTTATCACTGGTTTACCCGGTTCAAAATTTTATCAATGCGGCTGGAATTGGGTTTGGTGTTGGGATCAACGCAGTGATTGCCTTCTATCTGGGCGCGGGAAATCACGAAAAAGCAGATCAGGCTGCCACACAGGGACTTGTGCTTGCCGTGATTCATGGCGTTGTTATGACAGTCTGCTGTATCGCAATTATGCCGGTTTTTCTGCGGATGTTCACTGCATCCGAAGCGGTCATTGAACTTGGCGTCCGCTATTCTGCCGTTGCGTTCGGCTTTACACTCATTGTTACCGTCAGCATGATGTTTGAGAAACTGTTCCAGGCAGTAGGAAACATGAAAACGACCATGATCAGCCTGATGTGCGGGTGCATCACAAACATTGTCTTGGACCCCGTTCTGATTTTTGGCTATGGTCCATTCCCGGAAATGGGGATTGAAGGCGCAGCGCTGGCCACCGGCATCGGGCAGGTTCTGACGCTTGCGATTTATCTGGTCATCTACTTTGTGCGGCCCATTCGCGTGCATATCCGCAGGCAGTACATTCTGCCCGGCAAAAAGATGGTCATAAAGCTGTATTCCATCGGCATTCCCGCAACCCTGAATCTTGCACTTCCGTCACTTTTGATTTCGGCGCTCAATGCGATTTTGGCCGCCTATTCCGAGGTGTATATCCTGGTTTTGGGAATCTATTACAAATTGCAGACCTTCATCTATCTGCCAGCGAATGGCATTGTGCAGGGGATGCGCCCTTTGATCGGCTATAACTACGGCGCGGGCGAAAGTAAAAGGGTCAGTCAGATATATCAGATCGTCCTGTGCATGAACGGTATCATTATGGTGCTTGGGACCGCGATATGCCTGCTGATTCCCGGCCAGTTGATGGGGCTGTTTACCCACACAGAAGCGACGATCCAGGCCGGGGAAACCGCCCTGCGCATCATCGGGGCCGGATTTATCGTCTCGGCGGTTTCTGTTACTTCTTCCGGCGCATTGGAGGGACTGAGGAAAGGCACGCCCTCCTTGCTGATTTCCCTTTGCCGGTATGTGGTGGTCATCCTACCGGCTGCGTTTTGGCTCAGCAGGCTTTTCGGCGCCGTCGGCGTCTGGCATGCGTTTTGGGTCACGGAAGTGATCGCCGCGGTCATTTCCCTTATCATTTACCGCAAGTCGATTGCAAAACCTGTGACGACGGCCCGAAAGGAATGAATGCCTATACTATTTCAAGTGGCATTTTCCCGAAATATTTGAATGGAGAAAATATCATCTCTGTTCCGCTTGCAGAAAATGAAACAATGCATATTGGATATGTGCTGAATGAAAATCAGGAATTAAGTGAACTTGGAAAAAGCTATCTGGAAGAATTACGAAAATATGCTCCAGCCAATCCATAGTTATAGACTATGGATAATCATATAAAATAGGTGTTATGTATGTACCACTGTTTGCTGATATAATAACAGCAAACAGTGGTTGATGATTATGCCTATGGCGGTACTGAGCAATTTTCTGATTTATTGCGTTATAAATGCCTTTACTCCGGGACCGGGAAATATTCTGGCATTAAATACCGTAACAAACTATGGATATAAAAAAGGAAAGCCGCTGTTCTTTGGAATTTTTGCAGGCTACTATGTAGTGCAAATCTTATGCGCAATTTTTGTATATGGGGTTAGTTCTTTGCTTCCAAATGCAATGGAAGTGATGAAGTACATCGGAGCAGCCTATATCCTGTGGCTTGCGATTCATATTGCTTTCAGTAAGTCGTCAACAGAAAACGCAGAGCAATCGGCATCGTTTCTGAAAGGCTTCATGCTGCAATTTGTCAATGTGAAGATCTATATGTTCGGAGTTACCTCACTAACGGGTTATGTTGTAGGATATATGTCCTCTTTTCCGGCTTTGCTGTTTTTTGAGCTGGTTATTGCAACAATCGGAACGATCGCAACCTGTACTTGGACTGGCTTGGGCGTACTGATTCAGAAGTTTTATCTGCGGCATTTTCGTGTTATTAACATTATCCTTGCACTAACATTACTGGAGTGTATTTGGGGAATGTTAAGATAATTGTTGCTTTGAGAGCAATTCTAATTAACAAATTCAAGTTTGTAAGGAACAGAAACTTTGAAGTTTACAGCGAGGTAAAAGTTTATGAATAACTATAATGAAGTGAAAAAATCATTTGGTACACAAGCAGAGAAATTTGCTTCATATCATATGTCTAAGGCAGAATATACCGATTATTTGATTCGTAGTATTCAGGCAAAGGGCAATGAACATGCATTGGAGGTTGCTGCTGGAACCTGTATATGTGGAAGAGCAGTGGCTCCTTATGTTAAGGACATTACTTGTTTGGATTTGACAGAAGCAATGTTGGAGCAGGGAAAAAAACTGGCAAAGCAAGAAGGTATTCAGAACATATCATTTGTATCGGGGAATGCGGAATGCTTACCTTTTGAAGATGAAACATTTGACCTTGTGATTACAAGACTTTCATTGCACCATTTTGTTGATCCTGAAAAGCCTTTTCGGGAGATGCAACGAGTTTTGAAAAAAGGTGGAAAACTTGTTATTTGGGATATGGTAGCGACTACAGAAGAATTGCGTGAAACTAATGACGCTATTGAAACGATGCGTGATAACTCACATACAAGAATACTTAGCAGAGAAGAATTTGAAGCATTGTTTGAGGATGCTTTTGAGCTTCAGCTTGAAGAAACAACTCTTGTTCCTGTAAATCTACAAAGTTGGATGGATTTGACAAGTACACCAGAGGATATTCAAAAAGATATTATTGATAAAATGGAATACGATTTGAATGGTGGAGATAAAACAGGTTTTAATCCCTATATCAAGGAGGGACAAATATGCTTTGACCATAGGTGGTTATTGCTGATTGGAAAAAAGGAAAACTAATCCCCATTTATCAAGAAAAAGAAACTTTCAGTTTGTATATATCTTTTAAAAGGTATATGATTAAGAAAAACGGCAGGAGGTATCTGAATGAAATCACATAAATATTGGTCTATCGGTGCACTGATTACAATGCTTGGAACTTTTTATACAGGTTATAAGGGATCAAAAGAAGGCCATAAGTACTTTGCAGCAAGTTCTTTGCTTTGCATGATTATGGCTATTTATACAGGACACAAGATGATTTCTGGTAAAAGTAGGAAGAAAAAAGAAGTTTCAGTAGAGAGTGTTGAAGATTAAAAAACAAAATATTTTAATAAATAACGCCGGTGCGGGATTTTTGATATCCAGTACTGGCGTTATTTATTCTACAGGGGCTTGGGGGTGTAGCCACCAAATATATTATTAATTTTCTTCTATTTTTGTGAAAATGAGCATTTGTCAGTTCGCATTCCTTGTCAAAAGACATCGGATCACAGTTCAGTACATCCATATAAAACTCTTTTCGTAGGATGCTTCGTCTGAATTCATCTGCAATCTCCGTCATAATAAAAATATCTCCATCATTTCAAAAGAGAATGCTGGAGATATTTCGCCTTGCTTATTCTTGTAGTAACCAATCGTTATATCGTGAATTACGATTCCTTCATAGCTATATTGGGGATGTTTGGTTCTAGCAATAATCATTTTCGGATAAGCATCTCGAATCTGAAGCCGAGGAAAGCATTCTCTCTCAAATGTTTCCTGCCCGGAAATGTTGTCGCTGATCTGAATATAAAACTTCTCGTTGCTTCTCTGAGCAACAAAGTCGATTTCCTTTTGATAGAGCTTGCCGACATAAACATTATATGAAAATAGATCATATGCTCTGTTTTTTGCAATATTTTATCTTGCGAATTTATCATTGTAACGAATATGCATATCTTCCCAATCCATGAACAATACATAAAATACTTTCCCGTATTGCGGACTCTCTACAATTCTTCCATGATCAAGAACAGAAAAATAAGTTCCGTCAGCTTTTCGAAGATGAAAGTGAACATAGTCATTTTCATTACCATTGTCAATCTGTTCCCAGATACTTGATTCTATCTGTTGCTGTTCATCTTCACGAATCAAGTTGCGAAAACTTTTCTTAGTAAGTCTGAACAGTTCATCTATATCTTTATATCCGGACATATGAAGAAATTCATCATTTGCAAAAAATAGTTCATCATCTTCTTTGTCAGCTCTGTATATGACGAATGCACCTGGAAGATGTTCCGCGATATCCTTGAATGCGAATCCAAGTTGTTTGCGGGCACCTGACCGAAGACCTTCCCTGTAGGCCATACATCCATTTTTACCATGAAGCTTTATTTCATAAAGAGCGGCATCTGCGCAGCGCATGAGTTGTGAACGATTGGGTGCAAATGTTGGATATTCTGCATATCCTAGAGAAATATAAAATGCATGTTTCTTACCATGGTATGAGAATGATTTAGGAAGTTTGGTGAATTTCTGCAGCTGTATATCTGCTTCTACAAAGGTACAATTTGGTAAAAGAATGCAGAATTCGTCACCACCATTTCTTCCAAGTAATGCATCGGATGGGAAAAAAGTCTTCATGCTGTCTGCAAGATTCTTTAGTGCCCTGTCTCCGTAATTATGTCCATAGATATCATTAATAAACTTGAAATCATCGATATCAAGGAGCGCAGCCACAAAATGTGTTTTTGGATTTTTTTGAATCATTTTTTCTGCAAATTCATCAAATCCATAGCGGTTATAAATATTTGTAAGAGAATCTGTGTGCGCCAGTATCTGAAACTTTTTCTTATGTTCTTTTGCTACTAACCATACTCTGGTAAGAACTGACATGAGAAGGCTTATTGTAAGAAAAATTCCGATGACGATTATCAGTAATGTGGCATTTCTCCATCCACTTTTAGGAGTTACTTCAAATTTCCAGTTTTCGTCTCCTATTGTAAATGTATAAGAAACAGGACGATTTATTTGCCCATCTGATTGATAAACCACTTTATAAGTATCACTCCATGGAGCGTCTGTTTTTGAAATTTTGTATTCGTATCCAAAATTTGAAAGTGCACTGATTGAATCTGAAAAAATATCCGGAACACGCAGGATAACAATAGTGAATCCCCAGAAATACTCATGTCCGTTTTTATCTTTCAGGTATACGGGATTGCGGACTGCAATTCCATATCCTCCCTGTTTTAATTTGAAGGGGCCCTACGTAATGATTGTATGGTTGTCTCTTGCGTAACAGGAAATTTTTCCGCGGTCTTTATCATGAATCAAATCAATCTTACCTGCCTCATTTTCATTAGCCGGATAAATATCTGTAACAACACCATTAGGAGCGAGCTGTACACTTTCAATAGAATCAGACATAAGATTTCCTGCAATTGTTTCAAACTGATGGATTTCGCCATCTTCACTTATTAAGATTTGCTTCAAGGTATCTGTGATCTCTATTCCATTTGTAATTTCATTCTTTATTCGTTCGCCATAGGTGACTACGTTTAATTGTGCTGTTATGTGTCTCTGCTCTTTTTCGTGGGTGTCTGTTTTGTATACAATCAAACTAACAAGGCATATGCCCAGTAAAAAAATGATAAGAGGCACAAGTGTTTTCTTTTTCACTTGGTTCACCTCATTTTGTCCATGGGAATTATTATAATAAAGCATTATATCACAGAAGTTGAAAAACAGAATAAGTTTTTTGGGAAAAACAAACTGTGCAAAATCTTTATACATTTATGACAGAAGAATGTATATCGACAGGGATTTGTGAAATCTATATATTTTAAGAAGGAGCCTTCGCTTATTCGAAAGCTCCTTTTCTGCATACCTTACTTTTTCAGCCTTAAGCCATCTCGAAATACTTCGCCCACACACTGTCGCTGACCTGATTCAAAAATGCTCCGGCATTCTCGCTGCCTCTCTGAGCAACAAAGTCGATTTCCCTTTGATAGAGCTTGCCGACATAAACATCATATCCACGGCGAAGAAGCTCGATGCAAACGATGTTTTCATATACTCTGCCATAATCCATATACAGCCTTTGAATGAAGTAGGACTGTACACCTATCGGAAAATGCTGTTGGAAAAAGAACTGCAGAAAGTGCATGAACAGAATCATTTTGCATATACGATTCTCAGACCAGCCTTTGTATTCGGACCATATAATTACGCACCGAGAGAATCCTAGTTTATCCAGAATGTCATCCAGAATCATTCTGTCTATTATCCATCCGACAGCACCGGCCATTTTCAGATGATCTATGTCAAAGATGCCGCCGAAGCAATTATTCGCTGCATCCAGTCTGAAAAAAACCATAACGAAGCCTATAATTTAAGCGCACCGGAAGTTCTCACCTACCGGACATTTCTTGATGAACTGCACAACGCCAGTGATGTGGATTTTACCGAACAGAATGTGACCGTTGCCCGCTCACTGACTGCCCGAATTCCATTTCCTTTCCCATTAACAGAAGCAGAAAGTGAATTATTCGACGGTTCCAAACTTACCGATGAACTCAGTCTGACTTACACACCGTTTTCCGAAGCACTGGCAGCAACTTACCGGGCCATGAAAGGCATTTATCTGTAATGTTTTTATTTTTAAGCAAATGTAATCGAACATTTTTTCGATTTTATCACGGTTTTCACTTGTGCCATCATAGATTCCTAATGTATAATGATAACATCTGATTTATTATTTTCTTACAACTGATAACTATATTTTTGATACCAGGTTCAAGAATGATCCCGGCATTGTTGCTCCCACCTATAGCGGTGGGAGACATCTCTCATTTGATATATCTATTTTTATCTTTTTAATGCAAAATATAGTTATCAAACTTATTACCAAAGAAAGAAGGAGCTCTGAATCTATGTGGACAGAACGTGATTTACAAACGATGCTGGATCCTCAGCTTTTTTATCAGGGACGACTGATTGAGCTGACCGGCGGCGTATATTCTTTTGAAACTTATAAATCCACATCCGAATATGGTGATCTTCAGTTGGATATCGTTGCAGAAGTTCGGGACAAAAATGAGCATTCCTACTCTGTAGAAGTGACCATGTACTACGATGACGACATGGAAGAAGATCGTTTTGACTATTATTGTCCCTGTAATTATTTCCGCGAAGAAAAAGACCTGTGCAAACACTGTGTTGCCACATTGCTTCACTATATCCATAAGCCCAAAAAATCATTACTTACGATTGACGATGATTTCACGCCAGATGAGCCAAAACATACCTTTTCACGTATTCCCCTGGTTGAACTCCCTGAGGACAATACCAGTGCCCGTTCTACAGATTATGGAATGGCACAGCTTTTACGTCGGATGGGAGAGCAGGAAAACTGGCTTCTTACCTCCGGTTCCATCGCAGGCAAAATTCATCTGGAAGCAATTTTACATACAGACACAAGATATCCATGTGTTTCCCTGAGAATCGGCGAAAACAAAATGTATGTAGTCAAAGATATTGCAGCTCTGGTGAATCGCGTACAGACCGGACAGTGGTTTGCTTATGGAAAACAATTCGGATTTACCCATCAGCTGGAAGCCTTTGATGCGGAAAGCCGACCGCTCATGGAGTATTTTATGCGCCAGTTTGAAGACAGTGACGCATGGTATAACTTCACAAGTTCCAGAGAATATTTTCTTCGGCATGAGACGCTGGATTCCTTTATGGACGTTGTGCGCACCACAGGAATCTATCTGGCACCTTATACAAAATCCTCCAAACTGTGGTATCCGGTAGACGAACCCTATCGGAAATCTCTGCAGATTTCATCCGTAGAAGATGGAATTGAACTGACGTTGGAACAACCACCGGTCATTTACAGTCACGACTGGCAATATGTATTTTCCGATCAGAAAATCTACCGGATCAGCCGTCGAAATTCAACCGCACTAAATACATTTGAGAAAAATATGACTATTCGCTGGGACGGAAACTGTTTTATCGCTAATGACGATCTACCGGTATTTACCCGTGATTTTCTTCCAGAACTGGAATCCGTGTATCAGATTCAGAAAATTGGCTATGTTCCGGAAAAATACCTTCCAGATGAAGCTGCTTTCCGTGTATATCTGGATCTTCCACAACAGAATCTGATCACCTGCGATCTGGTGGCAGACTACGGAAATGACCAGGTTTACCATGTTTTTGACGGCAGTAATCGTCAAAAAGACAGGAATCGAAATATACGGGAAGAAGCAAAAGTTGCTGCACTCATCTCCAGTTATTGTAATGCCATCGATGATCGAACCGGCAATCCAGTAGCTTCCAGTGATGAAAACTGCATGTTCGAACTTCTGACCAAAGGACTGGGAGCCTTTGAAGAAGTTGCTGAAGTCTTTATCTCTGATCGTTTGAAAAAAATCCGGGTAATTCAGCCGCCGAAAATATCCATCGGTATTACGATGAAAGAAGATCTTCTGAATTTTCAGATTGAATCAGACAGCATTGATCTGGACGAACTGGCATACATTTTGTCCAAATACGACCGCAAAAAGAAGTTTTACCACTTAAAATCCGGTGAATTTTTCCCTGTAGAGGACACAGATCTGGATACTCTGGCTCAGTTACAGGAAGGACTGATGCTCACTTATGAGGAACTGGCTTCCGGTGATATCACCCTGCCAAAATTCCGTGCCCCTTATCTGGACGAACAGCTACGGCAGGGAAGTTTTCTGTCCGTACAAAAAGGAAAAAGCTTCCGCGAACTGATCCGAAATATGAAAACAGTGGAAGACAGTGATTTTGAAGTTCCGGAAAAATTCCAGAAAGTATTGCGCGAATACCAGAAAACCGGTTATCTCTGGCTGGAAACCCTTTGCCAGAACGGTTTTGGTGGAATTCTTGCTGATGATATGGGACTTGGAAAAACCCTTCAGGTGATTGTATTTCTCTACGCCCATTACATTGAACGGCAGGAAACACACAAAAATACACTGATTGTCTGCCCTGCATCCCTTGTATACAACTGGGAACGGGAAATCCACCATTTTGCACCGGAACTGACCGTTTATACCGTAGCCGGAAACGTAGAAGAACGAAAATCCGTGCTTGAACACCACCAGAAAGGTGCCATTTTCATCACATCCTATGATCTGCTCCGCCGGGATATTGAACTGTATCAGCAGCTGACCTTCGCCTACCAGATCATTGATGAAGCACAGTTTATCAAAAATGCCACCACGAAAGCAGCAAAAGCGGTCAAACAGATTGCTTCCGATTTTCGCATTGCCCTGACCGGTACACCAGTAGAAAATCATCTGGGCGAATTATGGAGTATTTTTGACTACCTGATGCCCGGATACCTTTATTCCTACAAGCGGTTCCATGTCACCTTTGAAATCCCGATCGTTCAAATCGGCAATCCCGCTGCACTGGAACGTTTGCAAAAACTGATCGCGCCGTTTGTGCTGCGCCGTCTGAAAAAGGATGTATTAAAGGATCTTCCGGAAAAACTGGAGAAAAACATGTTTACGCCGTTAACAGGAGAGCAGGAAGACCTTTACCGGGCACATGTCCAGCGTTTGGAGGTATTGTTATCCAAACAGTCTCAGGAAGAATTTAATCAGTCCAAAATTGAAATTCTTGCGGAACTGACCAAACTGCGGCAGCTTTGCTGTGATCCGGCACTATTATATGAAAATTATCAGGCAGGTTCTGCCAAACTGGATCTGTGTCTGGAACTTGTTCAGAATGCAATCTCCGGCGGACATAAAATACTGATATTTTCCCAGTTCACTACCATGCTGGATGGCATTGCAGAGCGTTTAAAACAGGAAAATATTCCATACTATGTACTGAAAGGCTCCACGCCAAAACAGGAGCGTATGCAGCTTGTAACCGCCTTCAATCAGGATGAAACACCAGTATTTCTGATCTCCCTGAAAGCCGGCGGAACCGGACTAAACCTGACAGCAGCAGATATCGTGATCCATTACGATCCATGGTGGAACACCGCGGTACAGAACCAGGCAACCGACCGTGCACATCGTATTGGTCAGAAAAACAAAGTCCTTGTGTACCGTCTGATTGCACAGAACACCATTGAAGAAAAAATTCTGAGACTACAGGAAAAGAAAGCACAGCTGGCAGATCAGATTCTTGGTGGAGAAACAACTAAAAATCCGGCATTTTCCAGAGAAGAATTACTTGCATTGCTACAGGATTAAGCTCATAAAAAGGCAGAAGATTTCATTCTTCTGTCTTTTTTAACGGACAGTTATAGGTAAATTTACGGACATTTATGGGATGTATATTTATGCAAGACATTTATAGGAAAACTAGCAGACATTTATGGGCTATATCCTTATACACACCACCTATAGGTAAACTAACGGACATTTATGGGCTATTTCTTTATACACGCGCTCTATAGGCGAACTAGCGGACATTTATAGGCTATATTTTATAAACGCCACCCATGGGTAAACTAACGGACATTTATAGGTTATATTCTTTATGCACGACATATATAGGCAAACTAACGGACATTTATAGGCTATGTTTTTCATGCACGCCGTCTATAGGCAAACTAACGGACATTTATAGGCTATATTTATCCCCGCCATCTATGGGTAAACTAACAGACATTTATGGGATCTATTTTTTATGTACGACATATATAGGCAAACTTGCGGACATTTATAGGCTATATTTTTTACTCACGCCATCTATAGGCGAACTTACGGACATTTATGGGACCCAATTTTTGTACAAAAAAATGTGATGTACATTTCTATACATCACATTTTCTTATTATTGACTTTATTTACACCATTATTTTTTACAAAATCCATAAAATTATTTCGTAGAATCTGCCTTTGCATAATGTTCCAGACGCATCTGTTCCATATATTCATCGAATTCTTCTGTCTGTTCCTGAGAATATCCCTTTACTTTATGAATCGGCGCATCTTCATATCCATTCTGAATCGCAGCAGTCAGCCAGCCGATCAGATTTTTGATATTTTCCTGCTTACATGCCAGTTCATACGCATATTCAATCTTATTAATATCATAATTTGCTACTTTTAATAATGCTTTCGCCTGAGAAATCTTGATCTTTTCATCAATAATATCCATGACTTTATCGATCAGATCATCCAGTTCTGCATCTGCTGGTGTCGGAACTTCTTCTTCCAGTGTCGGTTCCACCGTCATATCTTTCTTCGTTACTTCAAAATCAATTCCATAGATTTTTCCGCCACGACCGCTTCGCATCAGATCATATTTTACAGAAATATCAGACTTCTCATTGATCTCATTGACCGCAACATCCAGAACACGACGCTTGAAATCACACCATTTATCAAAGGATTTCAGCTTTTCATGCACTAATTCGTTGACAATATAGTCATAATCGATCTCTTTTTTCTCCAATTCACGCTGAATATCACGGTTGATCTTGCCTTTATCATCTTTAATCTGAACGGTTCCAAGATGCAGCTTGATCTCCGAAACACCATATTTTATATGGAAAACATTGCCTGTTTCCTTATCATATTTCGTATGATAGGCGCGCGAAGAAAGCAGTTCGTACAGACGGTATGACCATCCGGAACGAAATGACAACATCATAGGAATATTTAACATGGTAAAATTAGCCTTCAGATCATAAATATAATCTTTGATCTCAGGCTCAAACTTAATTTCCATCGTACCGGAACCGGATTCATAACTTACCACACCGACCAGACTCATACATTTAAAACTTCCATCTGCAGATTCGATGAACATGGTTCGACCTGCCAGAGAAGTAGCAACGTCTTTCAGATATGTACCCATTGCATTTCCGGTTACATGTAAAACTTCTTTAATTTCTTTCGTACGGAGTGTCGCCACCGGACGCCCCTGATCACTCAAACGCACTTTTGTCAATGCCAGTGCCAGCACTTTGTTCTCTAAAAGCGATGCTCTGTATACGGAGGAAATCAGAAAATTACTTTTCTTTAACATGTCCGGGAACATCGTTTTATCCGATTTCGCTATCTCATTCTTTGCCATTAGTGATAAAGTTCCTTTTTATATTCTCTCTTTTGTATCCCTCAAAACGATCTGATGCAAAAATGCACCAGATAAACTAACTATTTTCCGTTCTAATTTACTTCCTTAATTATGCCTTTAAATCCTCAATTTGTCAACGAAAAAACTGTCAGACTTTTTTGAAAAAGTTATCAACACCCAAAAATGTCCGTTAAAAGATTCAAATCCATCCCATAAACGTCCGTTATTTCACAACAATATCCCATAAATGTCCGCTAAAAAATTTTTAGCATCCTACATTTGTCCACTAAATATCCATTTTTTCACCCAGAAATGTCCATATCTTGTATTTTGGCATCCCATATTTGTCCGTTTCTTTCGATGGGGTCCTACAAATGTCCGTTAAAAACATCCGTTCGAACCCACAAATGTCTTATTCTTATTTTTTTACATCCTATAAATGTCCGTTTCTTCAAGGGGTATCCCACATTTGTCTGTTAGTTCCCAAACTACTATCCTAAATTTGTCCGTTAAAAAAGTATTATTTCCGAACTTACGGCACAATATGTAGATATCTCTTAAAACTAAACATCCTATAAATGTCCGTTAAAACATTTGTTTGCCTCAAAAATGCCGTTAGTTCCACTCATTGATCCCAAATTTGTCCGTTTCTTCCACAAAAATCTCCCGAAAAGTCCTACATTTGTCCGTTAATTAACCAAAAAGCATCCTAAATCTGTCCGTTAGTTCCAGTTTTTTAATCCCATATCTGTCCGTTTCTTTCCAAAAAACAATTGTAAAACAATTCAATTCTCCTCAAAATTGCCGTTAGTTCACAAATTATTGCCCATAAATGTCCGTAAAATAGCAAAAATGGCCAAAAATAAGACTCAATTTTTCTTTTAACGGACAAATCTGGGACCAATATCTGCCTTTTTCTTTGCCCATTTATGCCTTTTTCTTCGCCAATAGCCCGCTTTTTCTTCGATTTTCCGGGCATCCCACATTTGTCCGCTTCTTCACCTACGTATATTCGCATCTTTTCCAACCAGCCACCGTCATTTAGCCTGTAAATGTCCGTACTTTATTTTCAAGAATCCCATAAAATCAACGTTTTTCGACATTTTTTGTGGATATAATATAAAGAATATAAGTATGTTGTTTACAAATAAATAAAAAGAATAGAATATTATCAACAACGGTGTCGTTGATAAACAAAAAATTTTTTCACTTACATCAAAACCAATCTTTTATTTCTATATCAATGAGAACAACAAGAAAAAAAACTTCAATACTTAACTTAAACTTTTTTTCTGTTATACTTGAGCATGTTGTTGTTGATAACTCACACAACCAATTCATAAAAAAATAATTATCAACAGAGGGTGAATTTTATGGAAAAGGGTATTGAAGTAATTGCAAGATATCATTATCAACAGGGATATTTTGTTGAAGTGACAACGGAAAGATCTGTTTTGGCTGGCAGAGATTATTGGTTATGTAAGAAAAACAGTCCACGAAAAGTGTTCATGTTCAGCAGTAAATTTAAAAATGAAGATCAGGAAGTGCATCAGATCATTGACCAGATCAAAAACAATGTTGAAAAATATGAACATACAAATATGTAGTTAAAAAAGAAAAAGCCATCCGGATTTTTAATAATAAGAAATACTTATTATAACTCAAAAACCTGGGTGGCTTAAATTATACATAGAAATGCATAAATATACATTTTATTAATAATATGCATATTTTAATACATGCTAGCTTTTTAATAATTATGTTCAGATACGAAATAATTTCGATTTGATAACTGGTGCGTGATAAAATTATATTTAGAGACAGCAGGAAAAGTTTTTGATTATATTTTTATCTCAGTCGAGAAGACTCCCACTTCTGCAAGTGGTGAGTAATAACAAGTCTTTCTCAGTGGGAGTACAATCTCCGACTGAGATAAACGCTCCGCGGGGATGTGCAGTGATTCTGAGAAGAATATGTCAGCTTTCGCTGACCAGAATCACGCACCAAGTCTCACGTGCGTTCGACTTGAATATTTAAGAAAAAAGATAATTTCACATTTTTACGAAATAAAAAACCGGGTTCCTTACGAATCCGGTTTTTTGGGGGGAGAGTGAGTTATGAAAAATTTATCTATATAAAGGAAATAGTTTTTTGTCGCCCCTGAATGTGCCAATGCTGGTTAACTGACTACCCTCAGAAGCTTTTTATATCTGACAGTGATTCTAAAAGTATATCAACTCATATTAATTAAAATCACTGAACCAAGTCTCATATTCGTTCGACTTGATCTTTTTACCTCAGGTTAAGGCTTTCATCAAATTTCAAATGTTTGTTATGCGTTTCACTTGATTTATTTGATACTGTTATATTACCGGGAAATTGTGTTCTTTTTGTGGCTGAAATATGAAGAAAAAAGAAAGTATCTCTTAACAAATTATAATAAGGCAAATCTGTAGTATTTTACGGAAATGATACCTTAGGTGTGAAATGATTTACATTATTATAGATGTTACACGCCAAATACACGGAGAACAGTTACAGTTCACACGCGCCATTCGCAAAATGCCCTTTCGGGCTTCTCCGTAGCTTCGCTACTACTTTTGCTCATAAAAAGGCGCTCCCTTCATCACTATGTATCCAGCTAATTCCTCATGCAAGCATGATCATTACCTGAATACATGTGATGAGTGAACTGTAACGGAGAACATTCTGGGATGTATTCGAAAAGCATGGATTTATTGACGTGTGTTTTTGATAATGGTAAAATTAACATAATTAGATGCTGAAGGCATTTTTGATTAATGTATTGGGAGGTATTTTTTATGGAACAGCAGATTTTTACCAACGAGAGCATTTTATCCTGGCTGCAGTATTTTGCGAAAAACACAGCCATTGATCTGGAAAAAGTAAAGATGCTTGATATCACCCGAAAAAATAAAAACCTGATTCCGACAGTTGAGTCACACAAAGCAGTATTGGTGTTTACGGAAGCTGGAATTGACGATATTTTTTACCGGATGTGGAACGCAGGACTGGGGGACTGCGATGTATGGTATAACGAGGGCTCAGAGCCTGCAGGCGAGATAAAACACGATAAAGTGAGCAATATGATCAACCGTGGCATCAACGCATCCGCAGGCATGCTGATCGTAAATGAGCATGCGCGTAACACCTACAAGATTGGTATGGACAACCATAATTTTAAACGTGGTTCCATTCATTATGTAGGAAGCGAGATCCGTTCCGTCATCTTAAATAAGATGCATGTAGGGCGTCAGGACGACATTTGTGTCATCAGTGGAGAAAGTATTGCGGTAGAGGCTGCAATCATCGCTACAGAGGGCACTGTGATCGCTGTAGAATACAACAAAGACGACCGTGCGACCATGGAAGAGAACATTGACCATTTTGGCTTGCACAACATTCAGGTGATCGATCATGTGGATGAGGAGACGATGAAAGGATGTCCGGTTCCGTCACTGGTATTTATGGTGGCATCCGCAAGTATGGAGCAGGAGATTGAGTACCTGACAAAATTAAATCCGCAGATCAGCATTGTGATCTATACATTAGATTTTGGCGTAGCGGCATCTATTTCCGGCATTTTTGAAAAATACGGTATCAAAGATACTGAGGTTATCCAAATTTCCGTAGCCAGATTGAACAGCAAAAATTCTTTCGAGCAGCAGCCGGCACCATGGATCATTACAGGAAAGGCAGACTGCTAAAAAATGGCGAAAGTATTATTATTTCAGTGTGAAAATGAGAATGAGATCCGTCAGATTCTGACACCAATGAAAATACAGGCGGTGTCTGTCCCGAAGACGAAATTTCATATGGCATTGGGGGATCTTGCCAGGGGAAAAGATGATGGTGGGTATTTCGGCAGTGAGTATCCGAAGGGCAGCATGATCATAATGTGTGACTTTACGGAGAAGCAGCTAGATCGGCTTCTGATGGATTTAAGAAACCATAAGGTAAAGATAGACTATAAAATGGTTATGACGGCTACAAACGCCTCCTGGGACGTTCTGCACGTATATTTCGAGGCGCAGCGTGAGAAGATGATGTACGAAATGGCACAACGGGACCGGAAGCGCTTTTAAGATCTTGCTTGGTGGATGAAAATTTTAGGTTGTGAAAGCGCCAGTCAGCAATCTTACCTCTGCAGCTAACAATCGCTTGCCGAGGTAAGATTGCCTGACTGACGCTATTTACGTTACGGCAATCATAAAATTTTACGCCACGACGGCGCTGCGTGCCAGAAAGAAACTTTCCAGTTGTAAATAATGGAAAATGTTACAAGTATTGTAGAAAAATAAGTATCGATATGAAATAGGGATATGTAACGTAAATGAAAGAAAAGAAGAAATTTTCCTCAGCAAGCGATTATTAGCTGCGGAGGTAAATTTCTTCTTTTCTTTATCACAACCTATCGTTTAAAAACAAGTTTTCAAAACTTAGCTTAAAGCTGCAGTAATGATAGCCATGGAGTAAACTTCCAGAGCGTTGCATCCTCTAGACAGATCGTTGATCGGTGCATTCAGACCAAGAAGGATCGGACCGTAAGCATCGAATCCACCAAGACGCTGAGCGATTTTGTAACCGATGTTACCAGCGTTGATGTCTGGGAAGATAAATGTGTTAGCATGTCCGGCAACTTTTGAATCCGGGCATTTTGTCTCAGCAACACGCGGAGATACAGCAGCGTCGAACTGAAGCTCACCATCGATAGAAAGATCCGGAGCAGCTTCTTTTGCTTTTGCACAAGCGTTACGCATTTTGTCAACGTCCTCACCTTTACCGGATCCGAGTGTTGAGTAGCTAAGGAAAGCAATCTTAGGATCGATACCGAAGATTTTAGCACACTGAGCTGTCTCAAGAGCGATCTCTACCAGATCATCCTCAGACGGTTTGATGTTGATTGCGCAGTCACCCATTGCCAGTACTTCGTTGTCGCCTGTAGCAGCCGGACGAACGAGGATGAAGCAAGATGATACGATCTTGTTGCCTGGTTTTGTTTTGATAAGCTGAAGAGCCGGACGAACGGTATCAGCTGTAGAATATGTAGCACCACCAAGTAAGCAGTCAGCAACGCCCATTTTTACAAGCATTGTTCCGAAGTAGTTACCATGAGATAATGCTTCGCGGCACTGCTCCTCTGTCATTTTACCTTTACGAAGTTCAACCATCTGTGCAACCATCTCATCCATGCGGTCATAGTTCTTAGGATCGATGATCTCTGCACCGTTGATATTGTAGCCTGCTTCCTCAGCAGCAGCTCTAACTTCAGCTTCATTACCAACTAAGATTGGTTTTAAGAATGTACCTGCAAGCAGACGTGAAGAAGCTTCCAGAATACGTGCATCTGTTCCCTCAGTAAAGACGATTGTACGAGGGTTGTCTTTTAATTTCTGTATTAATGTTTTGAACATTGGTTTCGTTTACCTCCATTAATAATTTAATATACTCGTCATTTCTATTTTATACGTTTTGCTTTAAATTGCAAGCTACTTTGCCTATTGTTTCTCATAAAAAAATGATATTTTTTTGTTATTTTGTATGAAAAATTACAGTTCAAATAAAGATGCCTGTATCATTTCGCCGGGATTCAGCGTTAAAATGTTAGGATCATTGGTTCCGACGATCAGATGTTCCAGTGTGGAAATGTTTCCGGAAACCGTATTTCTGGTAAAATTCAGGCAGGCAGCAGCCTGGTCCGCATATTGTTCCACCGGTTTTAAATCAAAGCATCCGGTATCGATCACAGATAAGGTGTGATAGCCGTTATACATGGTTCGCAAAATCATATCACGCATTTCCGGTTCGTACTGGCGGGATAAAATTTGGTACTGCTGTAAAATCGCTTCTTTATCCAGTGTCCATCCGCGGGTCAGGTAGAGCGCATCAGTTTCGGTCTGTTTACGTTCGGTGCGCGGTTGTTTGCAAAGTAATTGATTAATGCAGTCATCAAAACGCGGAAGACGAAGCAGCGTATGTTTGCTGATAAGTCCTGCGGTTCCGTTGCCGCAAAGCCCAAAAGTCAACAGAATTTCATCTTGATTTTGCAAGGCATCAATATAATGCTGCAAGATTCGGTTCAGTTTTTCCGGCGTGCTGTGCAGACCGCGTTCCACCCAGATGACGGGAAGATCAATGTCCGTTTGTTGTAAAATATGATTGACCTCATCTGCAAGCATGGCGCAGGAGATGAGGGTCCGCTTTTTCTTATCCATAAGAGTAAATGCTCCTTTACTTGGAGGTATTAATCGTATCGTATGTTACAGTTCACTCATCACATGTATTCAGGTAATGATCATGCTTGCATGAGGAATTAGCTGGATACATAGTGATGAAGGGAGCGCCTTTTTATGAGCAAAAGTAGTAGCGAAGCTACGGAGAAGCCCGAAAGGGCATTTTGCGAATGGCGCGTGTGAACTGTAACTATCGTATCATAAATAACAACTTTTTTCCAAAAATACTTGCATTTTAGTTTTATATCCGTTATAATAGCACTTGCGTTAAAGACGTATGCGCCTTTAGCTCAGCTGGTAGAGCAGTAGACTCTTAATCTATTTGTCCAGGGTTCGAATCCCTGAAGGCGCATTATATGAGGTCATCCAAGCGGATGACCTTTTTGAGTAGGATGACAGGGATTCGAACCCATACGGGTTCGGTCTTCGCTTCGCTCCGGTCGGTCCAAATCCGAGATCCCCCGGATCTCGTGGACCCCTGAAGGCGCATTGTAAGTCATCCGATTGGATGACTTTTTTACTATCATAAAAACGAATAGAAATACGAAGCATCTCAGAGCAGCATCTGAGGTGCTTTTCTTAGTATACGGGAAGTTAGAAATGCGTATCTTTTGTAAGAAATATGAAAGAAAGGTAAGCAGACTGAAAAAAAGGTAGGACAGGAATAACTGAAATAATATGGACTCTGGATTGGCGCTGTCCCTAACGGAGTGTAGATTTGCAGAAAGAATGCTAAGAGTATTCTTGAAAAAGGGAGTGTGAAAAATTATGACTGAGTTATTGGTGAAACTTTTTGTGAAAAACAGTAAGGACACGAAAGATACAAAGGTTCGACTGGCCTATGGAAATCTGGCAGGAATTGTAGGTATTTTATGTAATGTACTGCTGTTTGCTGGAAAATATATTATCGGAACGTTATTCGGATCCATCGCAATTGCAGCAGATGCGGTAAATAACTTAAGTGATGCGTCCAGCAATATTGTCAGTCTGCTTGGATTTAAACTGGGATCAAAAAAAGCAGATGAGGAGCATCCGTATGGTCATGCGCGGTATGAGTATCTGGCGGGACTTGTGGTCTGTGTCATTATCGTGGCTATCGGCTTGTCACTGGCAAAAGAAAGTATTTTGAAAGTCATTCATCCGTCAGAAGTGGATTGCAATGTGCTGATGATCGTAGTACTTCTTATTTCCATTTGCGTAAAACTGTGGATGAGTATTTTTAATAAGAAAATTGGTATGAGAATCGAATCCGATACACTGATCGCGACGGCGGCAGACAGTCGAAATGATGTGATTTCTACGTCAGCTGTTGTAGTTGCAACTATTTTATGTAAGGTGACAGGGTTAAATATTATTGATGGTATTGCCGGTATCGGTGTGGCTGTATTTATTTTGTACAGTGGTATTGGACTGATCAAAGAAACGTTAAGTCCGCTGCTTGGAAAAGTACCGGCAGCAGAATTTGTCAATCATATTACGGAGAAAATTCAGTCATATCCGGGAGTAATCGGAGTGCATGATCTGATGATCCATGATTACGGCCCGGGAAATCTGTTTGCCACGGTGCATGTGGAATTTCCGGCAGAAACACCTGTCATTGAGGCACATGAGGTCATGGATGAGATCGAGCGTGATTTTCAGGAACAGGAGCATATGATTCTGACAATTCACTATGATCCGATCGTTGAGGAAAATGCGGAAGTGGCAGAAATCAGAGCTTTTGTCAGCAAGGCTGCAAAGGAGTTTGATGAGAGACTTTCCATTCACGAAGTCCGTCTGGTTCCGGGAAATGAGTCCAGTAACGTAATTTTTGACTGTGTAAAACCGGCTGGATTTAAAAGCAGCGATGGCGAGATTTCATCTTATCTGCAGAAACGTGTGGCAGAATGGAATCCGCGCTATCGCTGTGTGATCAAAGTAGAGCAGAGTTATGTCTGAGTTATCCTTATTGTATAATTTCAACTTCAATCTGGGTTACAAAGTCATCGGTATTTTTTTCAATAAAACTATTTACCACGTCATATTCGATGTACAGATCGCTGGTTCTAAGGTTATGCTTCTTTTTATAATTTCGTATTCGCTCGTAAGTCTCACCAATCGTACTCCAGTGACCGATGTGATAGGCTGTCAGATATTTTCCGGGAGGAAGTATCTGGCAGTTTTTGATCGAGGGTTTCTGATGCATGAGCAGTGCAACGTTGTCGTAGGCATCGTAAATGCCGTGCTCTACATTTTTTCCATATTGAAAATAAGCAATATCGTAATCCAGATAGGGATTATTCTTTTGCAGCAGCGTAATTAATTCATTGAGTTTTTTTGAAAATGACTGAGTGGAAGACGGATCTGCTTCTTTATAAAGGTAATAATATTGTGGATAGGTATTTATTTCAATTGTGGAAAAATCGGTTTGTTCGGCAATTTTTATCTTCTTTCTCTGCTGTTGCATCCATTTTTTCATAGTCTGCAGTTTTTTTATCTGTTGTGTAATCTGACTTTCTCTTTCAAGAAAAATTTGTTGAAAAAGTTCCGGGCTTCGCTGTGATAGATAAGTTTGGATTTCCTTTAAAGGCATGTCCAGATCACGCAAAACCAGAATGGTGTTTAGAATCTCAATCTGATCAATGGAATAGAAGCGGTAACCGTTTTCATTAATGTATTCTGGTTGAAACAGACCGATATCATCATAGTGAAAAAGTGTATGTTTGGTAATTCCCATCAGTTGGGCCAGTTCTCCGGTAGTCAGATAATCTTTGCGTTCCATATAATTTAAATGCTCCTGTTTTGTAAAAAAAATATAGTGTAAAAATCTGCTTGACTATAGGGTTACCCTATACTGTATGCTGACAGATGTCAAGAACGAAATGATTAAAAAGAGCATTCTCGAACTGTCATATTCTTCTCAGGATCACTGTTGGTGACAGATAGAATTATCATAATCAGTAGAAAGTAATTGGATAGTAATTAAATAGTAATTAGAAAGCAGGTGTTTTTATGAGTATGTCTTTGAACCAAGAGTTTACTCCTTTGAAATTGTTGCGATTTGCGGCACCATCCATCATTATGATGATGTTTATGTCGTTGTATACGATCATTGATGGAATGTTTGTATCACGTTTTGTTGGAAGTAATGCATTATCTGCAACTAATATTGTGTACCCGGTTGTAAATATTATGATCGCAATTGCAACGATGCTTGCGACTGGTGGAAATGCTATCATCAGTAAATATCTGGGAGAAGGAAAAAAGAAAGAAGCCAAAGAAAGGCTTACCATGTTTGTGGTCATTACTTTAATTGTCAGTGTAGTGATTATGCTGATCACGCTGATTTTTCTGGATCAGATCTGCTATCTGCTTGGTTCTACCGATGAATTACTGCCATATTGCAGAAACTATCTGATGATTCTTGCATTTTTTGCTCCGGCTTGTATGTTACAGTCTTTGTTTCAGTGTTATCTGGTAACTGCAGAGCGTCCGACACTGGGACTGGTTCTGATCATTTTAGCAGGAGTTTTAAATGCAGTGCTGGATTATGTAATGATCGTGCATTGCCATCTGGGAATCAGCGGTGCAGCGCTGGCAACCGGACTTGGTCAGTCGATACCGGCAATTGCGGGATTGATTTTCTTTTTCACAAATAAAAAGGGACTTTGTTTTACACGGTTTCGTGTGAAAGTTGGAGATTTTTTTCATGCATGCTATAATGGCTCTTCCGAAATGGTATCTCAGCTGGCAGCAGCTATTATCACGTTTTTATTTAATTCAGTTATGATGCGGCTGGCCGGTGCAAATGGTGTGGCTGCCATCACGATCATTTTGTATGGAGAATTTTTATTTAATTCCTTTCATCTTGGATTCGCTGTTGGAATTGCTCCGATTGTCGGTTTTCAGTATGGTGCACAAAATAAAGCTCAGCTGAAGCGTATATATAAGACAACTTTTATTTTTGTAATTGCATCATCTGTTGTGATTACTGTGATCGCTGCATTTCTGGCAAAACCAATCGTTTCGATATTTACAAAGGATCCTGGAACCTGGGAACTGGCCTCTGTAGGATTTCAGATTTTTGCGATAAATTTTCTGTTCAGTGGGGTTAATATTGCATCTTCCGGATTTTTTACCGCTCTGTCTAATGGAAAAGTATCTGCGCTGATTTCTTTTTGCAGGACATTGCTTTTTACCGTTTTATTTTTACTTGTGTTGCCGCACGTACTGGGCTTGAACGGTGCGTGGATCGCGATTCCTTCCTCGGAACTGTGTACATTAGTCCTGTCAGTCTGTATGCATGTGAAATATTTTATAAAAAAGAGTGAAAAAAATTATATTTTGGGATAAAATGTACGTTATGAATGAACGGGAGAAGGAGGACGCCGTAAAATGGCAATCCATGTAAAAAGCGAAATTGGAAAACTGAAAAAAGTTATGCTCCACAGACCCGGTCAGGAGCTGGAACATCTGGTTCCGGAAGATCTGGAGAGGCTTTTATTTGATGATATTCCGTACTTGAAAACCGCAAAAATCGAACACGATATGTTTGCAGAAATCATGCGGGGACAGGGAGTGGAAGTGGTATATCTGGAAGATCTGACCGCAGATGTACTGAAAAATCCGGAGAAAAAGGAGCAGTTTGTCCGGGAATTTATTGCAGAGGGCGGTGCTTCGGCAGCGAAAGTCCGTGACCAGTTGTACGACTATCTGATGAAAATTTCAGATGAAAAAGAACTGGTGTTAAAGACCATGTCCGGAATCCGGGCTTCTGAATTGAATGTAAAAATGAGCTGCCCGCTGGTAAGCCTGGTGAAAAAAGAAAGTCAGTTTTTACTTGATCCGATCCCGAACCTTTATTTTACCAGAGATCCTTTTGCCTGCATAGGAAACGGTGTCAGTCTGAACCGTATGTATTCCCGAACCAGAAGAAGAGAAACACTTTACGGAAAATATATTTTAAAATATCATCCGGATTTTGCCGGAAAAGTGCCGTTTTACTATGACAGAACGATGGATTTTGCCATTGAAGGCGGAGACATTCTGAATCTGAGCAATAAGGTGATCGCTATCGGAATTTCACAGCGTACCACACCGGAAGCCATTGAACTTCTGGCACAGAATATTTTCGTGGATAAAGCGTCAGAGATTGAAACGATTATCGCATTGGATATTCCGGCTGTACGTGCATTTATGCATCTGGACACAGTATGCACGCAGGTGGATTATGATAAATTTACGATTCATCCGGGTATCATGCAGACGCTGCGTATTTTTGAAATCAAACCGGGAGATCGGAAAGGACAGCTGAAAGTAACGGAGTCCGATGCGATGCTTTCGGATATTCTTGCAAAATATCTGGAATTGGATAAAGTGACGTTGATCAAATGCGGTGGAAAAGACCGGATTGCTTCTGAGCGTGAACAGTGGAACGATGGTTCCAATACTCTTTGCATTGAGCCGGGAAAAGTTGTCGTATATGATCGAAATTATGTGACCAATGAGATTTTACGTCAGCATGGCATTGAGGTGCTGGAAATGGCAAGTTCGGAGCTTTCCAGAGGTCGGGGAGGCCCACGTTGTATGAGCATGCCGCTGGAGCGGGAAGACCTGTCAGGGGGGAGCTTTTCTATATCTACGTCTTGATTATAAGCATGATTTCTAAATAATATAATTAGAAAACCATTCACATTTCTTTTTGTTTGAGCTATGATAAACGTATCTATGGGAAAACATCAGAGGAAGTGGATGGTTTTCTTTTTTACAGGATTACAAAAATGTGCAGAAGAATGACATACATTTTTGACTATAATCTTATTGTTAAAATAGCTTACAGAAAAATGTAGGGAGTGAAAAAATGATCAGAGAAATTAACGTAAAAGAATTAACCGATAACATCAGCGAGATGTGTATACAGGCGAACCATTATCTGTCACCGGATATGGATGCATGCATGAAACAGGCCGTTGAGACAGAAAAATCAGAGCTTGGAAAAAAAATTCTGAATCAGCTTCAGGAAAATCTGGAAATTGCAGATAAAGAGATGATCCCGATTTGTCAGGATACCGGAATGGCCGTTATTTTTATGGAAATAGGGCAGGACGTACATTTTGTGGGCGGTGATTTTGAGGAAGCTGTCAACGAAGGTGTCCGCCGTGGTTATGTGGACGGCTATCTGAGAAAATCTGTTGTAAAAGATCCGCTGATCCGTGAAAATACAAAAGACAACACACCGGCAATTCTTCATACAAAAATTGTTCCGGGCGATAAAGTAAAAATTACTATTGCACCGAAAGGGTTCGGCAGTGAAAATATGAGCCGCATTTTTATGCTGAAACCGGCAGACGGTATCGAAGGTGTAAAAAATGCGATTCTGGCGGCAGTCAAAGATGCAGGTCCAAATGCCTGTCCGCCAATGGTTGTGGGCGTAGGTATCGGTGGAACTTTTGAAAAATGTGCCCTGCTTGCAAAACAGGCGCTGACCAGACCGGTAAATGAACATTCCGACATTCCATATGTCAAAGAAATGGAAGAAGAAATGCTGACAAAGATCAATCATCTTGGTATTGGACCGGGGGGACTTGGCGGCACAACCACAGCGCTGGCAGTCAACATCAATACTTATCCGACCCATATCGCAGGACTTCCTGTGGCAATCAATATCTGCTGTCATGTCAACAGACATGCGGTAAGAGAACTGTAAGACAGGAGGTTTTATCATGGATAAACATATACATACACCAATTACAGAAGAAATAACTGCTGACTTAAAGGCCGGCGATTACGTTTATATCACAGGTACACTTTACGTGGCCAGAGATGCGGCACACAAACGCATGATGGAAGTACTGGATGAAGGAAAAGAACTTCCAATTGATATCAAAGACTGCACGATTTATTATATGGGACCGTCTCCGGCCAGAGAAGGACGGCCGATCGGTTCTGCCGGTCCGACTACCGCAAGTCGTATGGACAAATACGCTCCGCGTCTGCTGGATCTGGGGGAAAAAGCCATGATTGGAAAAGGAAAGCGTACCAAAGAAGTCATTGATGCAGTCATCCGAAACAAAGCTGTTTACTTTGCAGCTATCGGCGGAGCAGGTGCATTGCTTTCAAAATGCATCAAAAAATCTGAGATTGTATGCTACGAGGACCTTGGTGCAGAGGCAATCCGCAAGATTGAAGTCGAGGATTTCCCAGTTATCGTAGTCATAGACTCTGAGGGAAATAATCTGTATGAAACTGCCATCAAAGAATTTGCGGTTGTTGATTAAATCTATTTAAAATTTAATATTATTAAAACGAAATCAGAGCCTCCTTCTGCAACCGCCAGTCGCAGGAGGAAGCTCTGATTTCTTTTTATAAAAAATTAAGAAATTCATACATTTTTTACAAGGTTTTATCTTATATAATAGCATCACTTACATTAGGTAAATACAGGAGGACTGACGGTGAAAAAAAAATTTAAACACAAAAAACTGGTGATTGTGTTGGTTATCATTGTAGCAGCAATCATTGTGCTGGTTGGCGTAGCCAAACGAAAGTTAAACAGTGTAGCAGAAGCGACCAAGATTGTACAGTTGGAAAAAGTAGATAAACGTGACCTGTCCGATTTTATATCTCTGACAGGAACGGTAAGTGGTGAGACGAAGATCAATTATTCTTCTACAGCTGCGACTGAGATCAAAACTGTAAATGTTCAGGTTGGAGATGTTGTAAAAGAAGGCGATGTGATCGCAACTCTGGATAAAGATTCTATTCAGAAACAGATTGATGTGCTGGAAAAATCTCTGTCAAATGCAGCTGCATTAAAGCAGAATGAAAGCAATCAGAATCAGCGAGCCCTTGAGCGTGCCAAAGAAGATCAGCAAAATCAACTGGCACAGGCAAATGACAGTATCAACAGTGCAGAAGCTGCGTATACAGCAGCACAAAATACTGTAAATTCATTAAATAACCAGATTAAATCTGTATCAGATCAAGTAAATGCGGCATCCGATGAAGATACTAAGGCAGAACTTCAGGAAAAACTTTCCAATCTTCAGGATCAGCTTTCCAGTGCAAAAAGTGATCTTACGTCTGCAGACAGTGCCCGCAAAGAAGCAAAAAATAATTATACGAGCGTAAAATCCTCCACCGATGATGCGATTTATTCTGCCCAGAGCAGTATTGAGTCTGCAAAATATAACCAGACTGATAACAGTGATACACAGACGCAGCTGGATCAGTTGAGAAAACAACTGGACGATTGTACGATCACAAGTAAAAGTGCAGGTATTGTTACTGCAGTCAATGTTTCTGTCGGTGATGTAAATACAGCAAATGCTACATTAGTAACAGTAGAAAATAATACTGATATGATCGTGAATGCAAGTGTAACAGAAAAAGATATTCTGAAATTGAAGGAAGGTATGAAAGCAATCATTACTTCTGATGCGTTGGATGATCAGAAAATCAATGGCGAGATTATTAAAGTAGTAAAAGTATATAATGCTTCCCAGCCGACGACGGAACAAACCGGAAAGGAGACTTCCGGAGCAGCCAATACAGGTGGATTCTCGGTACAGATTAAATTAGAACCGTGTAATCTGATCAGTGGTATGAGTGCAAAGGCAAAAATTGTTCTGACAGATCGTGAAAATGTGCTGTCCGTACCGTATGATCTGGTGCAGCAGGATAAGGATGGCAAAAATTACGTACTCTGTGCAGAAGAAAATAAAGATGGTACTTATACAGCTGTAAAGAAAAATATCACAGTTGGTGATGAGATTAATTATTATACAGAAGTGACCGGTGGCGATCTGAAAGCAGGAGATTACATTATCATGGATTACTCTATATCCGAAGGAGATACTTTCCAGGGAGAAAGAGGAAGTGATGTAAGTGAAACGGAAGATGGTGGTTCTACAGGTATGAGTTCCAAAGTAACTGCGGATTAATCATGGAGGTTTTTATACATGTCAAATGAAATTATGATCCGCATGGAACAGATTGTGAAGACATATTACATTGGTCAGCCAAATGAATTGGAGATTTTACATGGAATTAACCTTGATGTCAAACGGGGCGAATTTATTTCTATTGTAGGAGAATCCGGTTCCGGAAAAAGTACTCTGATGAATATTATGGGTATTCTGGACCGTCAGACTTCCGGTAATTATTTTCTGGAAGGAGAGGATGTCAATAGCATGGATGATACCGTGCGAAGTGTCATGCGGAATAAAAAAATAGGGTTTGTATTTCAGAATTTTAATCTGATTCCCAGAGCTAATGCCTTAAAAAATGTAACCCTGCCTTTGATGTACAGTGAGCATCGTCCGAAAAATGCAAAGGAAATCGGTATGCAGATGCTGGAACTGGTGGGAATGGCAGATCGTGCCACACACCGTCCGAATGAGCTGTCCGGTGGACAGAAACAGCGAATTGCTATTGCCCGGGCGATGATTAATGATCCTTCCATTATCCTTGCAGATGAGCCGACCGGTGCACTGGATTCCCAGACCGGTCATATGATCATGGATATTTTTCACAAGCTCCATGAAGAACAGGGAAAAACAGTAGTTCTGATCACTCATTCAAAAGAATTGGCTGCAGAGACCGAGCGAATTGTCACATTAAATGATGGTATGATCGTATCCGACAGTAAAAAAACAGAGAAAGGCTGTGATTTGTCAGGTCATCATAAGATGAATGATGGATGCAATAAGCCAGAAATCGGAGAGGAGGGAATGATATGCTGATAGAGAATATTAAAGAAGCCTTTCAGAACCTTCTTTCCAATAAAATGCGTTCCCTGCTGACCATGCTTGGAATCATCATCGGTATTTCTGCGGTTATCACGATTACGACCATTGGAACATCCATTAAATCAACGTTGAATGCTACATTAAACTCCCTTGGTGGAAACAGTATCAGCGCCAGTGTGGATGCTATTTATCCGGAGGATGATGCGGACTGGTCAAACTGGGAATATCCGAAGATGACAGCAGATGATTATATTACGCAGGATATGCTGGATGAATTACAGGAAACATATCCGGACGAAATCGCAGGTTTTGGTATTTCAGCTTATCTTGGCAGCGGTCAGATTTACAAAAACAGTGATAAATATGCGAATGTGGACGCAACAGGAACGACAAAAGAAGAACTGGAGTACATGAAAATAAATATTCTTCGTGGACGTAATCTGACAAAGCAGGATATGAAAAAGGAAAAACGTGTATGTGTTGTATCTGATACGATGGCATCCTATTACTTCGGCAGTGAAGATCCTGTCGGACAGCAGATTATTTACAGTGGAAGTGATGGTTATTCTTATGAATTTACAGTAGTAGGTGTGTATGAATATAATGCTGCTATTTTTGGTAAACAAGATACGACGGTTCCGGAAAAAGACCGCAGCACTACCATGTATATTCCCGCCACAACTGCAAATAAATTAAACCATAGTGAAGCGACCAATGGATATACGTATGTAAGTGTCCTTTTAAAAACAGGTGCGGATCAAAATCAGGCAGAAACAGATATTCAGAGCTTTTTTGCAGACAAATATGCGAAAAATGAAAAATGGCAGGTCACAACGTACAATATGTCTTCGGATATGGGGATTATTAATACGGTCATTAATGTAGTAACCGTGGCAATTTCTTTTATTGCCGCAATTTCCCTGATCGTCGGTGGTGTTGGTGTCATGAATATCATGTTGGTGTCTATCACTGAAAGAACAAAGGAAATCGGTATCCGAAAAGCGCTGGGTGCCAAAAATAAGGCCATCAAGCAGCAGTTTCTGATCGAGTCGGTGGTACTTTGCCTCGTTGGTGGAATCATTGGAATTCTAATCGGAATCCTGTTTGGATTCATTCTCGGAAAAGTGGCGATGCTTGTCATCAACAGCTACTACAGTGATTATGCAGGTTATATTATCATGAATGTACATCCGTCTGTATTAGCAATTATCCTCTCCGTATGCTTTTCAATGCTGATCGGTGTGTTCTTCGGATCTTATCCGGCGAAGAAAGCAGCAAAAATGGAAGTTATTGATGCGCTGAGATATGAGTAAATTTTTTAACTCAGACTGAGAAAAACTATTGATGATTGTACTTTAAAATGGGATATGATAAGATACGAAAAAGAATGAATAGAAAGTAGTGATACTCATGTCCACACAGAAAGGAACTCTGATCAATAAATACACACCAGACTATGTCATCTTTGACCTTGAGACGACTGGAATCTCACCGAACTATGATGAAGTGATTGAGATTTCAGCGCTGAAGGTTAAAGGTGGCGAAGTAGTGGATGAATTTAATACGCTGGTGAACCCGGGCCGCAAGATTCCATTTGGAGCGACGAAAGTGAATGGAATTACAAATGCGATGGTTGCGGAGGCACCGGCGTTTTCGCATGTTCTGGCAGAGTTTCTGGATTTTGCGGAAGGTCTTGTTCTGGTGGGACATAACATTGCACGGTTTGACATGAAGTTCATCTGGCGTGACGCCGAGCAGTATTTTGGCGAAATTCCGCAGAACAATTATGTGGATACGTTGCAGGTGGCGCGAAAACATTTACCGAAGATGGATCATCATCGTCTGGTGGATCTGGCGGAGCATTATGGTATTTCATCGGAAGGTGCGCATCGAGCACTGAATGACTGCTATATGAACCAGAAAGTGTATGAGTGTATGGTGTCTGAGATGCGTGAGGCACAGAAGAAGCGTGTGGAGGAAGCCAGAAAAAAGGCATCGGAAGCAGCAAATAGAAGTATTGGTCAGAAATCGGAAGAGTCGATAAATAATCAGGCAAACAGTCATCAGGTACAGACTGAAAACGTACAGTCGCAAGCTGTAGAAGTGCAGCAGCGTCCACAGCATTTTACGGTAAAAATCCGCGGAGTAGTAGAACGCATTACCTATCAAAATCCGGAAAATGGCTACACAGTGCTCAAATGTGCCGTGAAAAGCTACAAAGAACTGGTGACGGTTATCGGAAGCCTGCTGGATGTCAATGTTGGTTCAGTTCTTCTGATTTACGGCAACTGGAAAGTGGACAGTCGTTACGGAAGACAGTTTGCGGCAGAGAGCTGGGAAGAAACTCTTCCGGCCACAGTATTTGGTATTGAAAAATATCTTGGTTCCGGTCTGATCAAAGGCGTTGGTCCGAAATATGCGAAAAAGATCGTGGCGCAGTTTGGAACGGAGACGCTGGAAGTCATTGAGACAGACATTTCACGTCTGCAGGAAGTAGATGGTATCGGTAAGAAAAGGATAAAAATGATCCGGGACAGCTGGGAGCGGCAGAAAGAGATCAAAAACGTTATGCTATTTTTGCAGGATCACGGTGTCAGTACATCTTTTGCAGCAAAAATTTATCGCCAGTATGGCAACGAAAGTCTGGAAAAAATGAAAGAAAATCCTTTTCAGATGGCAGATGATATCTGGGGCATTGGATTTAAGACAGCAGATGGAATTGCACAGAAGCTTGGTTTTGCAAAGGAGGCTTACGTCCGATTACGCAGCGGTATTATGTATACACTGAGCAATCTGGCGGACGAGGGGCATGTGTTTGCATATCAGGAGCAGCTGATCGCGAAGGCAGCAGAATTACTGGAAGCGGAAGAATCCAGCATCGTAATGACTCTGGATCAAATGATCATGGACAAAGATCTGATCTGTGAAACGGTAGACTATAACACAGATCAGGCAGAAATGAAAGCTATATATCTGCCGGCATTTTATTATGCGGAAGCAGGTGTGGCAGGCAAATTAAAACGTCTGGCGCAGGCACCGGCAGCAGACCGGCTCTGGCATGCACTGATGGATGCACGGCAGAAGACAGGAAACGAAAGCCTGTCCATTGATGTTAGTAAAATTCAGGAAAAAGTACACATGGAATATGATGAGATTCAGGCGGATGCCATTAGAAAAGCAGCTGTTTCCAAAGTTATGGTATTGACGGGAGGACCTGGAACCGGAAAAACCACGACAACGCAGGGGATTATCGCCGCTTACCGTTCGTTTGGATTAAAAATCCTGCTGGCAGCACCGACAGGTCGTGCCGCTAAGCGTATGACAGAAGCAACCGGATTAGAGGCAAAGACAATCCATCGTCTGTTGGAGTGCAAACCGCCGGAAGGATATCAGAAAAATGAGGATAACCCGCTGGAGGGAGATGTGCTGATCATTGATGAGTGTTCTATGATTGACATGATACTGATGAACGCGCTGCTCAAAGCAATTCCGGAGGGAATGCGTCTGATACTGGTGGGGGATATCGATCAGCTCCCATCTGTTGGCGCAGGTAATGTATTGCGCGACATTATTGATTCCGGTGTGTTTCCGGTGGTTCGTCTGACCCGGATTTTCAGACAGGCACAGAGCAGCAGGATCATCATGAATGCACATGCCATCAATGAAGGCAAATTCCCGGATATTTCCAATGGCAAAAATACGGATTTCTTCTATATAGAAAAAGAAGACCCGGAGGAAGCAGTTCAGGAGATCGTCCGACTGGTAAAAAATAACCTTCCGCGCTATTACAAAACACCGTGGAATCATATTCAGGTGCTGACACCAATGCAGAAAGGTATTGTCGGAGCGGCAAATTTGAATCTGGCTTTGCAGGAAGCGTTGAATCCTCAGGGAGACGGTCTGCGCCGGGGCGGATATCTGTTCCGTGCCGGGGATAAGGTCATGCAGATTCGCAATAACTATGAAAAAGAGATTTTCAACGGGGATATTGGAACCGTGGAGTCAGTGGATCTGCAGGAACGGATGCTGAAAGTAAATTTTGACCAGCATATCATAGAATATGAAGCATCGGAGCTGGATGAACTGGTGCATGCTTATGCCACAACCATTCATAAAGCGCAGGGATCGGAATACCCGATCGTGGTAATGCCTGTTTTGATGAACCACTATGTGATGTTGCAGCGAAATCTGATTTACACCGGCATCACCCGTGCAAAAAAGGTTCTGGTAATAGTAGGAACCAGAAAGGCATTGTCCTATGCGGTCAGGAATGTGACTGTTACGAAGCGGAACACTTTTTTGAAGGAGCGTTTATGTGAAACATAAGGTTTTCAATATGATTAAAAGTTGGTCGCAAAATTCGTAGTAAAAGTATGTAATAGAAGAAGTTGCAGGATTCTCAAAAAAGTTAAAAAAAGCTATTGACAAAAAGGCAAAGGTCTTGTATAGTAGATAAAGCGTTACGGCGCATCAATTTTATAAAAAAATATGGAGAAATACTCAAGAGGCTGAAGAGGCGCCCCTGCTAAGGGTGTAGGTCGTTCGCGCGGCGCGAGGGTTCAAATCCCTCTTTCTCCGTTATTTTTTTGCTCTAAAAACAGGGCTGAGAAATAAAGTTGAAAATAAAAGAAAAAAGTTGTTGACAAGCGCAAGTGCTTATGATAATATATACAAGCTGTCGCGTGAGTGACACAACAAAAACAAATAGCTTTGAAAAAAGTTAAAAAAGTTGTTGACAAGCACTTAAACATCTGATAGGATATAAAAGTTGCTAAGCGGCAACGAAACAAAGAACTTTGATAACTGAACAGTGAAATAACCTTGAAAGATTCATTGAGAACAG